>JAZKDA010000217.1:36138-51077 GCA_040387815.1 Pseudomonadota bacterium
ACGCCCGCGGCGGTGAAGATCGGCAGGCCCGCCGCGGCGCTCAGCGCTTTCCACTGCGGCAGCGAATCGCGCGCCATGCGGGTGTAGACGGCATCCTTGCCGTAGGCCGCTCGGGTCATTCGTGATTCGCCGCCCGACGACGCGCGGCTCAAGGTCCAGCGAGTCGCCATCCCTGCGCCCGCGGGGCACGGCACCATCGGCGCCTACCTGGCGCGCCCCGCCACGGCGGACAACGCGCCACTGCCGGCGGTGCTTGTGATCCACGAGAACCGCGGGCTCAACCCCCACATCGAAGACATCGCCCGCCGCCTGGCGCTCGACGGCTTCATGGCGCTGGCGCCGGACGCCCTGACCTCCTCTGGCGGCTACCCCGGCGACGAGGACAAGGCCCGTGCCGCCTTCGGGCAGCTTGACCAGGCCAAGACCCAGGAAGACTTTGCCGCCGCTGCGCGGTGGCTGCGGGCCCGTCCGGACGGCAACGGCCGAGTCGGCGCGGTCGGCTTTTGCTGGGGTGGCGGCGTGGCGCACTGGTTGACGACGCACGCGCCCGATGCCCTGCATGCGGCCGTGCCGTTCTACGGCAACAGCCCAGCCCCCGCCGAAGCCGCCAAGGTGAGAGCGCCCCTGCTGGTGCATCTGGCCGGCATCGACGAGCGCATCAACGCCGCCTGGCCCGCCTACGAGGCCGCGTTGAAGGCCGCGGGAGCGGCGGTCACGACACACCGGTATCCCGGTACACAGCACGGCTTCAACAACGACACCACGCCCCGCTACGACAGCGCCGCGGCGAAACTGGCGTGGGAACGCACGACGGCATTTTTCAAAGCTCGGCTCTCGGGTACGCCTGTGTCGGCGCTTTCGCAAGGCTGAGGCGCTTGGCGCGGCGCGGGCCGCCGTCACGGTTGTCAACAGGCGGCGGAGCAGGCACGATAGCGATGTCCGGCGGGAATACTCGTGCCCCGCCGGCCAGCCGTCCTTCGGGGGCCCACACTGCACGAGCCCCTAGGCGCCCCTGATGTTCTACCTGTGGCCTCAATACCTGTGGCTGATGCTGGCGGTGCCGCTGCTGCCGGCGCTGTACATCTGGCTGCTGCGCCGCCGGGGCAAGCCCGCAGTTCGCTACAGCAATGTCGCGGTGGTGCGCGCAGCGGTGGCCGGCCGGCATTGGCGGCGGCATGTGCCGCCGGCCTTGTTCCTGCTGGCGTTCGCAGGGCTGTTGTTCGCCGCGTCGCGGCCGGTGACGCGGGTGACGCTGCCCTGGTCCAAGTCGACCATCATCCTGGCCATGGACATCTCGCTGAGCATGCGCGTGCGCGACGTCGAGCCGAACCGTCTGGTCGCCGCCCAGGAGGCGGCCAAGCTGTTCCTCAAGGAAGCGCCCAAGAACATCGAAGTGGGCCTGGTCACTTTTGCCGGCAGCACCCAGGTGGCGCAGCGGGCCACGCTCGACCGCCAGGCCTTGGTGGCCGCCATCGACGGCTTCCAGATGCAGCGGGGCACGGCGGTGGGCAATGCCATCGTGATGTCCCTGTCGGAGCTGTTTCCGGACCATGGCCTGGATGTCGGCGACATGACCTTCGGCGCCCGGCGCCAGGGGCGCAGCCTGGACGACAAGGTCAAGCCCACACCCAAGCAGATCACCCCCGTGGCGCCGGGCTCGTACAACTCGGCCGCCATCATCTTGCTCACCGACGGCCGGCGCACCACCGGCATCGACACACTGGAGGCCGCCAAGATGGCCGCCGACCGCGGCGTTCGCATCGACGTGGTGGGCCTGGGCAAGGTCGATGGCCTGGCCAACTCCCCCGACAGCTACATGTCGATCTACATGCAGCTGGACGAACCCACCCTGAAGGAGGTGGCGCGCATGACCGGCGGCGAGTACCACCATGCCGACACCGCCGAGAAGCTGCGTGCCGTCTACGAGAACCTGGGCTCGAGCACGCAGGTGCAGACTCGCGAAACCGAAATCTCGGCCTTGCTGGCGCTTGCGGCGGCGCTGCTGATGCTGACGGCCGGGGGACTGTCGGTGCTGTGGCTGCGGCGTATTGACTGAGGCGCGCCGCAGAGCCAGGAGGAAAGCTTGGAGCAGGTCGATTGTGTCGTGATCGGCGCGGGTGTCGTGGGCCTGGCGGTTGCGCGGGCGCTGGCGCTGAAGGGCCGGGAGGTGATGGTGCTGGAGTCGACGGCCGCCATCGGCACGGCGACGAGCTCGCGCAACAGCGAGGTCATTCACGCGGGGATCTATTACCGCCCCGGCTCGCTCAAGGCTACGCTGTGTGTCCTCGGCAAGCGGATGCTGTATGACTACTGCGCGGAGCGCGGCATCGGCTTTCGCCGCTGCGGCAAGCTGATCGTCGCCACGTCTGCGCCACAAGTCGATCAGCTGGAAGGCATCCGCCAGGCCGCGGCCGCCAATGGCGTCGACGACCTGGTCGCCCTCACACGCCAGCAGGCCCAGGCGCTGGAGCCCCAGCTCGAATGCGTGGCGGCGCTGCACTCGCCCAGCACGGGCATCGTCGACAGCCATGGCTTGATGCTGGCACTGCAAGGCGATCTGGAAAACACGGGGCGTGGCATGGCGGTGTTGAACGCACCTGTCGACCACGCCCGCTGCACGGACGGCGGCATCGCAGTGGTGACGCAAGACGGCACACACCTGCGGGCGCGCGGCGTGGTCAATGCCGCGGGCCTGGCGGCTTGCGCGCTGGCGCGCCGCTTCGAGGGGCTCGCGCCGCGCTTCGTGCCCTCAGCCTATTTTGCAAAAGGCAGCTACTTCGTTCTCTCGGGCCGCAGCCCCTTCAGCCGACTGGTCTACCCCGTGCCCGAGCCCGGGGGCCTGGGCGTGCACCTGACCATCGACCTGGGCGGGCAAGCCAAGTTCGGACCCGACGTGCAATGGGTGGACTCGCCCGACGACACAGTTGTCGATGCGGCCCGCGGTGAGGGCTTTTACGCCGAGGTGCGAAAGTACTGGCCCGCCCTGGCCGACGGCGCACTGCTCCCCGGCTATGCCGGCATCCGGCCCAAGGTGAGCGGACCGCACGAAGCGCCGGCCGACTTCATCTTGCAGGGTCCGGCCGTGCATGGCGTGGCCGGGTTGGTGAACCTCTTTGGCATCGAGTCGCCCGGGCTCACGAGTTCGCTGGCGATCGGCGCAATGGTGGCGGATCTGCTGGCCTGACCAGTCCCCGGTGTGATCGCGCTAGAGTCACCTCATGACGCGCCTGCAATCCGAGTTCCAACGTCTCTACCGCCTGCCCGCCCCCGGCCGGCAAGACCCCATCGCCGGTGAGCTGCCCCTGGTCGGCCCCGACGGCCAAGCGCGGGCGATCGTGCTGACGCTGGCCCGGCCCCCAAGCTGGGAAGCCATGGGCAAGGTCTGGCGCGGCGTTCAGGCTGAGTTGGACCTGCCCGCGCCGGCCATCGCCGTCAATGGCGTCGATGGCTACCAGTTGTGGTTTTCGCTGGCGCGGCCGGTGCCGGCCGCGCAGGCCTGGGCCTTTCTCGAAGCCTTGCGTGGGCGCTACCTCGGCGACATCGCGGCGCAGCGCGTCGTGATGCGGCCTTCTGCGGATGGCGCGGCCCGCAGCGTCGATGTCGTGCCCGCGCTGGTGGGCGACGCCGGGTGCTGGTCGGCCTTCGTCGCGCCGGATCTGGCGGCCGTGTTCGCCGACGAGCCGTGGCTGGACATGGAGCCCGGCGCCGAGGCGCAGGCCGATCAGCTGTCGCGCCTGGCCTGCATCAAGCCAGAGGCCTTTGCCCAGGCGATGGAGCGGCTCGGGCCGGTCGTGGCCCAGGATGGTGAAGCGGCAACCGCGGCCGTGAATGCGCGGACAGGCACGCCACATGCCACGGTCGGCCGCCATGCGAACCCCAGGCAGTTTCTGCTGGAAGTGATGAACAACGAAGGCGTCGCCCTGCCGCTGCGCATTGATGCAGCCAAGGCGCTGCTACCCTACTTCGAGGCCTGACCCGTCCCCGACGAACGCGAAGCGGGGCTGCCGGCGTCCGCCCGTCTCCACGTCCTCGAAGAACATCGCGTACGGCCGCACCCACAAGCCCGAGGCGTTGTAGAGGGGCCGGTAGACCACCAGCGGCTCGAGCGATTCGCTGTGGCGAGCCACGCCCACCAGCTCGTACTCGCCGCCCTTGTAGTGACGGTAGCGGCCGCGTCGCGCGGCCGGCAGTGGCGGCAGGTCGCTCATCGCATGCCCAACCGCGCCTGGAGTTGGCGCGCATTCTTGAGGGTGGCCCCCGCCCCCACCAGCACCGTGGCCGCCGGACAGGCCAGCATGTCCTGGAAGGCCTGGCGCACGGTACCTGCCTCGATGCGGTTGACGCGTTCGATCGCCCCGTGCAGATCGAACACCCCGCCAGACGTCCACAACTGCTCGACGCAGCGCTGCAGCAGGCGCAGCGGCCGCTCGGCGGTGCGCACCAGGGACACCAGCAGCTGGTTCTTCGCCCGTGCGAGATCGGTCGCCGAGATCGCGTGCGCCTGCGTGGCCATCAGGCGCGACAACTCTTGCGTGAAGGCCGGCACCTTGTCGGGCGTGGTGGTGGCGTCGATCACCAGCGCGCCGTGCACGTCGCCCACGTCGGCGGTGGCGCCCACCGAGTAGGCCAGGCCCAGCCGCTCGCGCACGGCGTCGACCAACGGCGCGCTCATGCCGCCGCCAAACAGGGTGGCCGCCAGGTTGGCCAGGTGCGGGTCTGCGCCACGGCTGGCGGCCGGCCACGCGACGTTGATGTAGGTCTGCGATACACCGGGCAAGCGCCGGGCCTTGGCGTGGCCGAAGTGCTTGGGCGTTTCGGGGGCGCTGTAGCGGCCCGCGCCGGGCACGCCGGCGAACAGGCCTTCGGCCTGGGCCAGATAGGCATCGACATCGAAGTTGCCCGCCGCGGCCACCACGATGCGGTCACCCACGTAGTGCGCTTTGACGTGGTCGACCAGGTCCTGCCGGGTGATGGCGGCAATGGTTTCCCGTGTGCCAATGATGGGCCGGCCCATGGGGTGCAGGCCCCACAGCGCCTCGTCGAGCAGGGTGAACGACAGTTGCTGCGGGTCTTCGTCGTATTCGGTGCACTCTTGCAGGATCACCTCGCGCTCACGCTCGATCTCGTCGGCGGGGAAGGTGCTCTCCAGCACGATGTCGGCCAGCAGCGCCAGCATCTGCGGCGTGTGCTGGCCCAGGCCTTCCAGGTAGTAGCAGGTGGCGTCCTTGTCGGTGTAGGCGTTCATGTCCGCCCCCAGCGATTCGGCCGCCAGGTTGATCGCCTGCACGCTGCGGGTGGCCGTGCCCTTGAAGGCCATGTGCTCCAGGAAGTGGCTCACGCCCGTCTTGTCGGCGGCTTCGTCGCGCGAGCCGGCGCGCACGAAGATGGCGACGCTGGCGCTGGCCAGGGCAGGCATGGACACCGCCAGCACCGTGACGCCATTGGCCAGGGTGTGGACGCGGGGCGCGGGGGCGGCCGATGTGGCGCCGAAAGAGGGAACGAGGATGGAAGTGGACAAACCGGTGGCGACGGGTAGGGGCAAGCGGAAGGTAACGTGAACGTACTGAGCGCATTCTCACGCAAGCCGCCTGGCCCCCACCGAAGCACGGATTTGCCCATTCGCCCCGCCATAATCGGCGGTCAGCTTCCGCCAATGTCCGCCGCATCCCATTCCATCTGGTCCCCCCTGCGCCTGCCCGCCTTCCGTGGCCTGTGGGCGGGAAGCGCCCTCTATTTCACCGGCAACGCCATGCAGGTCATGGCGGCCTCGTGGCTCATGGTGGAGCTTACCGGCTCCTCCTTCCTGGCCGCCCTGGTGCAGACAGCCGTGTTTCTGCCCATGTTCCTGCTGGCCCTGCCGGCCGGCGTGCTGGCCGACACCTCCGACCGCCGGGGATTGATCCTCAAGGCACTGGTGATCCAGGCGGGCATCACGGCCCTCCTCGCTGCGTTGGCCCTGCTGGGATGGGCCGGCCCCGCCGCCTTGCTGCTGTTCACGTTCGCCGCCGGATGCTGCACCGCGCTGCTCTCACCGGCCTGGAACACCAGCCTGGCCGACACCGTGCCGCGCGAGGACATGCCGCAGGCCATCACCGCCATCTCGATCGCCTGGAACAGCGCGCGCGCGCTGGGCCCTTCGATCGCCGGCTTCATCTTCGCCTGGCTGGGCGCCGGCTGGGTGTTCGCCATCGCCGTGGCCACCACCTTGGGAATGATGCAGGCCATCCGGCGCTGGCCGCCGTCGCCGCATGCGAAATCGCGCCTGCCGGCCGAGCGGCTGTGGGGCGGGACGCTGGCGGGCCTGCGTTACGCCCGGCATTCGCCCCTGATCCTGGCGCAGTTGCTGCGTACGGTGGCGTACAGCGGCGCTGGCTCGGCGCTGTGGGCGCTGCTGCCTTCCATCGCATCGCAGCAACTGAAGCTGGGCGCCCCTGGCTTCGGTTTTCTCATGGGCTGCCTGGGCACCGGCGCGGTAGCCACCGGCCTCATTCTCGGCGGGCTGCGCGCGCGCCTGGGCCTGGAGCGGCTGGTGGCCGTCGGCTGCGTGATGTTCGCGGTGGTGATGCTGATTGCGGCCTACGTCAGCATCCCTGGCGTGGTGTTCGTCGCCCTGGCCATCGGCGGCGCGGCCTGGATGGCGGTGATGGCCACCTTCAACACCGCCACGCAGTCGAGCGCACCGCCTTGGGTCCGCTCGCGCGCCGTGGCATTGCACACGGTGAGCGCGCTGGGGTCGTTCGCGCTGGGTTCGGCCTTCTGGGGCGCCGTCTCGGGCCTGGCCGGCCTGTCGTTCGCCTTGACGTTTGCCGCGGCGGCCATGATCGCCGGCGTGTTCCTGGCGCGCTGGTTCCCGCTGCGCATGGGCGACACCCAGGAGGTGACGCCCGTCGCCCCCTGGAAGAACCTGTTCGTCAAGGAACCCCCGCTGCCCGACGACGGCCCGCTGTCGGTGGAAGTGGCCTACCGCATCCGCCCCGGTGAATCCGAGGAATTCCTCAACGCCGTGTCGCAGCTGCGCGCCTCGCGCCGGCGCGACGGCGCCACGCTCTGGCGCGTGTACCGAGACCTCGGCGACCCCACGCGCTATGTGGAGCGCTTCATCGTCGCGTCCTGGGCCGACTACCTGCACCAGCGCAACCGAGCCACCCTCGCCGACCAGGAGATGGAGGCGCGCGTGCGCGAGTTCCTGGCTGACGGGGAATCGGTGACCACGCAGCACTACATCGCGGAGCGTTGAGGGGCACAGCCCTGCGCGCATCCACCACAACCTACTACTTCGCGTCCTTCATGTCCCGAATCGTTTTTGAATTGCCCGAGCAGTTTTCGTATTCGACCGAACTGCCTATCTACATCAGCCACATCAACGGCGGCGGCCATCTGGACAATGCGGCGTTTGTCGTCCTGCTGTCCGAAGCGCGCACCCGGTTCTTCATGGCCAACGGATTCGATGCCCTGAGCCTTGGCGAGCTATCGCTGGTGGCGGCGGACCTGGTGGTGCAATACAAGTCGCAGGCCTACTACGGCGAGGTCTTGCGCTTCGAGTTGACGCCGGCCGACTTCAACCGCTACGGCTTCGACATCGTGTTCAGGGTGACCGAAACGGCTCAGGGCCGCGAGGTGGCCCGTGGCAAGCTGGGCATCGTCTTCGTGCGCAAGGACACCGGCAAGGTCACGCCGACGCCGGCAGTTGTGCTGGCGCGGCTGAAGTGTTGAGCCAGGGCTGAGGAAAGCCCCCAACGATCGGCCTGCGCCGACAGCGCGACGGCCCGCTTCCTGACGAGAAGCACACCATGAAGCGCCCAAGCTCAGCGCCAGGGGCACCCGCTTGCCCCTCAGGAGACATTCATGGCCTCGTCATACCTTCGCGCGCTGCTATCGTTCCTTCTGTTTGCACTGCTGTCCAGTGCGGCGCTCGCCGACCCGCCGACGCGTGTCGCGCGCCTGGCCTATGTCAGCGGCAACGCCAGTTTCTCGCCCGGCGGCGAGCGCGACTGGGGCCGCGCCATCGTCAACCGCCCGCTCACCACCGGCGATCGGCTGTGGATCGACAGCGCCTCGCGCGCCGAATTGCAGATGGGCACCGTCGCGGTTCGCGCCGGGGGTGACACCAGCCTCACGCTACTGAACCTCGATGACCGCACCACGCAGATCCAGCTGTCTCAGGGCACGCTGAACGTGCGCGTGCGGCGCCTGGACCCCGGGGAGATCGTCGAGATCGATACGCCCAACCTGGCCTATTCGATCCGCCGCGCTGGCAGCTACCGCATCGACGTCAACCCGCGCGACGATTCAACCACGGTCGCCGTGCGGCAAGGCACTGCGCAGGTGTTCGGCGACCGCCGCGCGTTCGTCGTCAACACGGGCGAGAGCTTCACCTTCTATGGCGAAGGTCTGGACGACTATGAAGCCGTCGCGCTGCGTGCACCGGGCGAATTCGATCGATGGGTCGCCGAGCGTGACCGCCGCTGGGACAACTCGCCGTCGCGCCGCTATGTGTCGCGTGAGATGATCGGCTACGAAGACCTCGACAATTTCGGCACTTGGCAGACCGTGCCACAGATCGGACCGGTGTGGCTCCCGACCCGCGTCGACGCCGAATGGGCGCCCTACCGCGACGGCCACTGGTCGTGGGTCGAGCCCTGGGGCTGGACCTGGATCGACGAAGCGCCCTGGGGTTTCGCACCGTCGCACTACGGCCGCTGGATGCGCCTGAACAACCAATGGGCCTGGGTGCCAGGCCCGGCCGACATGCGCCCGGTGTACGCGCCGGCGCAGGTGGCGTTCGTGGGCTATGGGTCTGCCGACCCCGCGCATTCGACCGTCGCGTGGTTCCCGCTCGGACCGGGTGAGGTGTACCGCCCCGCGTACGCGACCAGCCGCGAGTACTTCTACAACGTCAATGCCAGCAACGCACACGTCGACCGTCAGGCGGTGACGTCCTACTTCGACAACCGCAGCCCCAACGTCACGTACGTCAACCAGCAAGTGCCCGGGGCCATCGTCGCCGTGCTTGTCGCCGCGTTCTCGCAGTCGCAGCCCGTGGCGCGTCAGACCGTGCGCATCACCGAACAGAGCGTCAGGCGCGCGCCGGTGATGTTCGCGCCGCCCGTCGTCCCGCAGCAGGTGAGCGTGGTGGGGCCCGCGGCGGCGGCTGCCGTGCGGCCGCCCGAGGCGGCGCCCAAGCGCCCTGTGGTCGCGCAGATCGCACCGCCGTCGCCGCCGCCCTCGTTCGCCGCCAGGCAAGGCGCACTGGCAAGCAATGCCGGCAAGCCGCTCGAACCCGCTGCTGTCGCCGCCATCAAGCCGACGGCGCCGGCCAGTACCGACGCAGTCAGGGTGGTGCCACAGACGCAGGCTGTGCCCGTCCCGAAGATGCCTGACCGCGGGCCTTCAGCCGCACGCGAGCGGCGCGCCCAACCACAGCGGGGTGGCGACTCGCCCGCAGCCACCGCGCCCGCGGCACCCGCGCCCGCAGCCACCGCTCCCGTCGCACCCGCGCCCGCCGCTCCTACCGCTGCTGCGCCCGCTCCTGCTGCGGCACCTGCCGATGCCGGTCCCGGGGCGGCCGGCCGCCAGCGCGCAAGCGAAGCAAGGGGCGAGCGCGGACGCGGACCTGATCGCGCACCGGCAACGCCAGCTGCGACGCCGCCGGCACCCGACCGTGCGGCCGCGACGCCGCCTGCACCACCGCCCGCTGCGCGGCCCGCACCTGCTCCGGCTCCCGCCAATCCGACGGCGTCGCCGCGCACCGCGCCCGCCGAGGGGGCAGCGCCAAGCACATCCCGTTCGGCAAAGTCCGAGCAGCGCGGGCGGCGCGCTCAACCCGCCGCCTCCGCCGCATCAGCCGCCGCGGATGCGGCCAACGAGCCGCGGCGCGGCGGTGAACGCGGGCGTGGGCCGGCTTCACGGGGCGACTAACGTGCTGCCGCCCTCGCCTTCGCATCGTCGGCCTCTTTGGCCGCGCGCCCGGCGACCATGCGGGTGAGGATGGCCAGCAGCACCGCCACCAGCAACGTCGCCACGACGATGGCCGCCCAGAAGCCCTGGATCGGGTTGCCGCCGATGCGTGGCCCCGCGCCGAAACTCAGCCAGTAACCGCCCACGAGGCCGATGCCCCAAAGGCATACGGTGTGCAGCAGCATCGGCATGAAGCTCACCTTGTAGCCCCGCAGCGCATAGGCCAGCAAGGTCTGCACCCCGTCAAACAGCTGGTAGGCGCATAGGTAGACCACAAGCCCCAAGGCCACGCCGATCACGGCCGGGTCGACGCTGGAGAACCGCACAAGCGGCTCGCGCAGCAGCCACATGCCCGCGCCCATCACGACGGCGAGCATGACGACCAGGCCCAGACCGACGCGCACGGCCAGGCGTGCGCGAACCGGATCGCGCGCCCCGTTGGCCTGTCCCACCATCACCATGGTGGCGATCGACAAGGACAGCGGCACCATGTAGATCAAGCCGGTGAAGTTGGCCACCACGCGGTGGCCCGCGACGGTGTCGGCCCCCAGCCGCGCGGCAAACAGCGCGATCAGGGTGAACGACGTCACGTCGATGAAGCTGGACAAACCCATTGGCACGCCCAGCCGCAACAGAGCGCCGATGGCCGGCCAACGGGGCCGCCCCCAATGCGCGAACAGCTGGAGGCTGCGAAACCGCGGGTGCAGCCACATCGTCAACGCGCCGCAGCCCATCGCCAGCCAGTTCACCACCGCCGAAGAGATGCCGCAGCCGAGCCCGCCCAGCGGCGGCATGCCCAAGGCGCCATGCGTCAGGCCCCATGCCAAGGGAATGTGAGTGGCCGTCGCCACCGCGCTGATCGCCATCAGCACGCGGGGACGGCCGATCGCGTTGCTCAGCGCATAGAAGGTGCGATACAACAGCATCGCCGGCAGACCCCACGCGACCGCGCCCAGGTACTCGACCGCGCGCTCGGCCACGTCGCCGTGCACGCCCGCCAACTGCAACACCGGCTGCGGGTACCGCAACATCAGCACACCGGGGATGGCCAGCAACAAGGCCAGCCAGAAGCCCTGCTGCACGGAAGATGCGATTTTGGCCGGCTGCTGAGCGCCCACATGGTGGGCCACCGTCGGCGCCACCGCCTGCAAGATGCCGGTGAGCAGCAACATGACCGAGATGGCGATGCTGCCGCCCACCGCCACGCCCGCCAGGGCGGCCGTGCTGTAGCGCCCGGCGATCACGGTATCGGCCACCAGCATCGCCATGGACAGCAGCTGCGCCACCAGCACGGGCCATGCGTGCGTGACCAACTGGCCGGCCATCGCGAATGCGGAAGCCGGTGGGGCCGATCGAGGGGCGTCGGACATGCGGACAGGCGCAGCGATGCAAGTCGAAGGCCAAAGGCCTGCGCCGGCTGCTTATTTGCGCTGCTTGCGCTCTCTGGCGCGGCGGGCTTGACGGGTCTCGTTGGCCCGGGCGGCTTGGGCCTGGCGTTCACGGCGGCGAGCGCGCCAGCCCGTGCCGAGGATGCGGGCGATGATGAAGGTGATGCCGAATGAAACGGCGATGAGGAACAGGCTGCTGGGGTCCATGGGGGCGCGTTGGGGACGGGACGGAAACGGCTGATTGTCCGTCAACGTCACGCTGCGTCAGATCGACGATATCGGGTGCTCAGATCCGGCACTTCTACTTTGGGAAGGTCGCGCTCTTTGTGCATGCAGATGCGGCGCTCATCCCTTCCTACCGCCCAATACCAGCAGCAGCCCGCCCACGACGATGGCGCCGATGCCGGCCCACATCGGCACATTCACGGTCTGCTTCTCCTTGGCAGAGATCTCGAGCGTTCCCAGTTTGACGACCGTGGTGTCCTTCGTATAGCTGAAGCCACCGTAGGCCAGCGCAAGCACGCCAGCCACGATGAGACCGACTGCAATAAGCTTGATGGGGTTCATGTTTTTTGACCAGTGTGTGGTGAGAGGATAGGAATGACGTAACGCCGCCTCACGTAATGTACCCCCGCGTGCTCCGGCCGCGGAGACCAAGCCAGCCACCGCCATCATCGACAATCCTCCCATGCCCACCCAAGACACCACCGAAGACCCCCCCACCCTCCAGGAACCGCGCCTGTGGCGCAACAACGGCTGGACCGCGCGCGTGATCAAGAACGACGATGACGACGGTTGGGCGGTGTCGATGACGCCCGATGGTCAGGCGGAGCCGGCCCTGGTCGGGCCGTGGACGATGGGCCGCGACAAGAAGAACCCCAAACCGCTGGACACCGCCGCCTTCAACACGCTGGTCAAGACCGCCACCGAGTTCGTACGCCGCCACGAGCAGCAGTTGCATGCGGCGCTGCACCGGCAGATCGAGATTGACCATGCCGGCGGGCGTGTGAGCGTCAGGCTGGACATCGAGCCCGACGATGAACACCCGTCGGCAATGCTGCGCGCGACGGACGCCTCGGGCGAGCTGTTGGGTGAGGCGCGTGTTTCGCCCGGCTTCCAGCTTACCCGTGCCAGCGCCTGCGGGTGGGCCGATGCGGACTTCAGTGCCTCCGCTGTTCACCGGTAGTCGCAGCGCTGTCACAACGACAGCGCTTGCGCCAATGATGGCCATCGGCCATGTCAAACTGCGGCCCAAGCTTCCACGCCACGGAGTCTGCCCATGAGAAAGCTCATTGCGTCCACCTTCGTCTCGCTCGACGGCGTCATGCAGGCGCCGGGTGGCCCCGACGAAGACCCCACCGGCGGGTTCGCATTCGGCGGCTGGACGTTCAGCTACTGGACCGAGGCCATGGGCGAATCCATGGACGGATTCGACGGCAAAGACCGCGAGCTGGTGCTCGGCCGCAGAACCTACGAGATTTTCGAGGCGTATTGGCCCTACCGGACGGCCGACAACCCGATCGCGCAGAAATTAAACGCGGCCAAGAAGCACGTGGCTTCGCATACGCTGAAGCAGCCACTGGAATGGAACAACTCGACGATCTTGCAGGGTGACGTTGTGGAGGCGGTCGCGCAGCTCAAGGCCGAGGCGGGACAAGACCTGCAGATCATCGGCAGCGGCAACCTGATCCAGACACTGCATGCTGCGTCGCTGATCGACGAGCACAACATCTGGACCTTTCCCGTGGTGCTGGGGCGCGGAAAGCGCTTGTTCGAAGCCGGCGCAATGCCTTGCGGGCTACGGCTCGTCCGTTCAAGAGTCTCGGCAAGCGGTGTTGTGATGAGCACGTACACACCGGCCGGCGGCATCCCGCCCGGTTCGTTCGTACAGGATGCACCGAGCGAGAAGGAACTCGAAAGGCGAGCCAAGCTGAGGCACGAGGGAGGCCAACCGCATCCGTGAGCGACGACTTCCTGCCGGCGCGAGCGAGCCAGAAGCAGGTTCAGCGGGAGGCGATCTGATCGCCCCGCCGCATGGCGATCGCTGCGATCACCCCCACTACATCTTGATGCCGCGGTCCTTGATCAACTTGGACCAGCGCGGCGTTTCACTCTCGATCAGGTCGGCCAGCACCTTGGATGTACCCCCTTCGACGGTGCCGCCCAGGCCGATGATCCGATCCCTGATCTCCGGGGAGGCCAGGGCCTTGTTCGCCTCTTCGTTCAGGCGCGCCACAATTTCGGGCGGCGTGTTGGCCGGCGCGATCATCGCAAACCAGGCGGCGCCCTGAACACCCGGAAAGCCCGCTTCGGCCATGGTGGGCACGTCGGGCAGCGCGGGCGAACGCTTGGGCGCCACGAGGGCCAGGCCGCGCAGCCTGCCCTCTTGCACCAGCTTGACGCTGGTGCCCAGCGTGTCGAAGTACATCGGCACCTGCCCGGCCAACACGTCGTTCAGTGCGGGGCCGCCGCCCTTGTAAGGGACATGGATCAAATCAACGCCCGCGTTCACCTGGAACTGCTCGGCCAGCAAGTGCGTCATGGTGGCATTGCCGCCCGAAGCGATCGCAATCTGCTTGGGGCGGGCCTTGGCATCGGCCACGATCTGCGCCACCGACTTGTACGGTGAGTTGGGGTTGGTGACCATCATCAGCGGCGTGGTCGTCAGCAGCACGACCGGGGCCAGGCTCTTCGACGCGTTGAACGTGCTGTTGGGCACCAGCGACGGCGCAACGGTGATGGCGCTGGCGACGATGCCGACCGTGTAGCCGTCGGGCGCGGCATTGGCCACGGCTTCGGCGCCCACCAGCCCGGCCGCGCCGGGGCGGTTCTCGACCACCATCGTCTGACCGAGGGCGGTTCCCATCTTGGCGCCAATCAGACGGGCCAGAACGTCCGTGAGTCCGCCTGGAGCGGAGTTGACGACAATCTTGATGGGTTTGGTGGGATAGCTCTGCGCAAATCCGGGCTGGGCGGCGCCGAACGCCACCGACGCGGCGGCGGCCATCATCAGGTGGCGCCGAGAAACGGTGAGGAACTTGGGCAAGCTGAATTTCTTCATCATGTCTGTGCTTTCAAGGAGTTGGCGGTGACGGCCAATGAGATTTCTCAAAATGGAAATGCGTTCCATCGAATGGGAAAGTATAGACTTGAGCACATGCACGTCAACAGGGCTTCCACCGGTTCGCGCAGCGCCAGCACGGCAGCAGACTTTCGTTCGATCTTCTTTGCCGGCCTGGTCTGACCCGCACCGCGCCCGCGAAGTTCAATCACCATGCCCGAATCCATTCCCCTCCATGACCTCACGCTGTCGCATGTGCTTTCGCAGCATGCCGCTCGGCGCCCCGACAAGGTGTTCTTGACGGAGCTGGCCAGCGGCCGCGAATGGACATTCTCGCAACTGGATGCATGGACCAACCGCATCGCCAATGCCCTGCATTCGCTCGGGGTCGACGCCGGGACGCATGTGGGCTTGTTGCTCGAAAATTCCGCCGAGCACATTGCGGTGTTTCTGGGCCTGGGCAAGCTCGCCGCTGTCTCGGTGCCGGTCAACACCGCGGCGCGCGGTGACCTGCTCGCCGGCCCAGGCCATGG
>JAZKDA010000218.1:0-7543 GCA_040387815.1 Pseudomonadota bacterium
TCGTGCTCGTTCTTGCAGGCGGTGACGCAGCCGTTGCATTCGATGCAGCGCTCGGCGTCGCAGATGAACTTCATTCGTGCCATGGTCACGCCCTCTCTATGTTGCAGATGGTCGTCTTGGTCTCTTGCATCATCGTCACGCTGTCGTAGCCATACGTGGTGGCGGTGTTGACCGCTTCGCCGCGCACCACCGGCGCCGCGCCGTTGGGGTAGTAGGCCAGCAGGTCCGCCCCCTGCCACCGTCCTGAAAAGTGGAACGGCATCCAGACCGTGTCGGGGCCGACCCGCTCGGTCACCAGGGCCTGCACATTCAGCCGCGCGCCGGTGGCGCCGAGCAGCCACACCCGCTCGCCGTTGCGAATGCCCCGCGCCGCGGCGGCCGTGGGGTGGATCTCGACGAAGGCCTCTTGCTGCAGCTCGGCCAGCCACGGGTTCGAGCGCGTCTCTTCGCCGCCGCCCTCGTACTCGACCAAACGGCCGGAGGTGAGGATCAGCGGGAATTTTTCATGCAGCTTGTCGGCCACATTCTTCTGCTGGACCGATTTGAAGAGCGTCGGCAGGCGCCAGAAGGCCTTGCGGTCGTCGTGCGTGGGGTACTTGGCGACCAGGTCGGGCCGGGTGCTGTACAGCGCCTCGCGGTGCTGGGGAATCGGGTCGGGGAAGTTCCACACCACCGCCCGCGCCTTGGCATTGCCGAAGGGGTGGCAGCCATGGTTTTTCATGGCCACGCGGATGATGCCGCCGGAGTTGTCGGTCTTCCAGTTCTTGCCTTCGGCCAGCTTCTTCTCGGCCTCGGTCAGTTCATCCCACCAGCCCAGCTTCTTGAGCAGCACATGGTCGAACTCGGGGTAGCCGGTGGTGATGTCGGCGCCCAGCGAGTGCGAGCCGTCCTCGGCCAGCAGGTTCTCGCCGTTGCGCTCCACACCGAAATTGGCGCGGAAGTTGCCGCCGCCGTCCATGACGTGCTTGCTGGTGTCGTACAGGTTGGGCGAGCCGGGGTGCTTGAACTCGGGCGTGCCAAAGCAGGGCCAGGGCAGGCCGAAGTAGTCGCCCGACATGTCGTAGCCGGTCTTGGCGTCCTTGCCGCCCTTGCACTTGAGTGTCTTGACGTCAAACAGCTGCATGTTGCGCATATGCGCCTGCAGCCGCTCGGGGCTCTGGCCGGTGTAGCCGATGGTCCACACGCTGCGGTTGATCTCGCGCAGGATGTCGTCGGGCAGGGGCTCGTCCAGGCCCTTGATCTTCTGCATCTTGTAGTTCTTGACCAGCTCCTTGCCGAAGCCGAGTTTCTCGGCCAGCTGGTACATGATCATGTGGTCGCTGCGGCTTTCCCACAGCGGGTCGATCACCTTCTCGCGCCATTGCAGCGAGCGGTTGGACGCGGTGCACGAGCCGGATGTCTCGAACTGCGTGGCCGCCGGCAGCAGATACACCGCGCGATTGGGGTTGCGGTCTTCGGCCTGGCCCGGCATGGCCGCCATGGCGGCGGTGGCCGAGGGGTAGGGGTCGATCACCACCAGCAGGTCCAGCTTGTCCATGGCCCGCTTCATCTCCAGGCCGCGCGACTGCGAGTTGGGCGCATGGCCCCAGAACAGCACACCGCGCAGGTTCGGATCCTGGTCGATGTTCTCGTTTTTCTCGAGCACGCCGTCGATCCAGCGCGAGACGGTGATGCCGGGCTTGGTCATCATCCCGGGGTTGGCAAAACGGCCCTTGATCCAGTCGTACTCGACGCCCCAGGCGTTGGCGAAATGGCGCCAGGCGCCGTCGACGATGCCGTAGTAGCCCGGCAGCGAGTCGGGGTTGGGCCCGACGTCGGTGGCACCCTGCACGTTGTCATGGCCGCGAAAGATGTTGGCGCCGCCGCCGGCCTTGCCGATGTTGCCCAGCGCCAACTGCAACAGGCACGAGGCGCGCACGATGGCATTGCCGATGGTGTGCTGGGTCTGGCCCATGCACCAGACGATGGTGCCCGGGCGGTGCTCGGCCATCTGCTTGGCCACACTGAACACCGTGGCCTCGTCCACGCCGCAGGCCTCCTGCACCTTGTCGGGCGTCCATTTGGCCAGCACCTCCTCGCGCACCTTGTCCATGCCCCAGACGCGGTCGTGGATGTATTTTTTGTCCTCCCAGCCGTTCTTGAAGATGTGGTGCATCACACCGAACAAGAAGGGGATGTCCGAGCCGGAGCGAATGCGCACATGCTGGTGGGCCCGGGCCGCGGTGCGGGTAAAGCGCGGGTCGACCACGATGAATCGCGCGCCGGCCTCCTTGGCATGCAGCATGTGCAGCATGGACACCGGGTGCGCCTCGGCCGCGTTGGAGCCGATGTACAACGCGAGCTTGGTGTTGCTCATGTCGTTGTACGAGTTGGTCATGGCGCCGTAGCCCCAGGTGTTGGCGACACCGGCCACGGTGGTCGAGTGGCAGATGCGGGCCTGGTGGTCGCAGTTGTTGCTGCCCCAAAAACTCACGAACTTGCGCAGCAGGTAGGCCTGCTCGTTGCTGTGCTTGGAAGAGCCGATCCAGTAGACGCTGTCGGGTCCGCTGGCCTGGCGCAGCTCGGCCAGCTTGGCGCTGACCTCATTGAGCGCAGTCTCCCAGCTGATGCGCTGGTACTTGCCGTCGACCAGCTTCATCGGGTAACGCAGCCGGTATTCGCCGTGCCCATGCTCGCGCAGGGCCGCGCCCTTGGCGCAGTGGGCGCCCAGGTTGATGGGCGAGTCGAACACCGCCTCCTGGCGCACCCAGACGCCGTTTTCCACCACGGCGTCGACCGCGCAACCCACCGAGCAGTGCGTGCACACCGTGCGCTTGACTTCGATCTTGCCCTTGCCGACGGCCGTGTTGCCGCCGACGGCGTGTGCCTTCTTGACCAGGCCCAGGCCCGAGGCCGCGAGCCCGACGCCCACACCCAGGCCCGAGCGGCGCAGAAAGGCACGGCGGTCCATCGTGGGCAGCGCGTGCGACAGACCGCGCCGCAGGCTGTAGACGAACGCGGATGGGGCACCGCCAGGCGTTCCGTCAGTGGTGCTGTCAGTTTTTCGGGTCAACAACATGGGTTTTCCCTTCGCCGCGTGTCAGACGCGGGTGGTCTTGAAGTACTTGAGGACGTGCTCGCTCAGGTGGTAGCCGCCGCCACGTGACGGGGCTGGCCTGGGCGCCGCGCCTCGTGGGGGCAAGGGCGTGGCGACCGGCACAAGCTGCGCGGCCGCTGCGAGCGCGCCAGCGGTGCCGGCACCGGCAAACAGTGAGCGCCGGGACAGGGCACGAGGGGTCTGGGTCATGAAGCCTCCAGAGGGAACCTGCAATGAAACACCGTCTGCCTAAGGTATCGCATTCCGATGCACCATTCAGGGGAAAAACCCTAGGTGCGGTTGGGCTGGAACCCCTGCGCGGTGAGGGGGTCAGGCGCAATGCCGTCAGCCTGTGACGGAGTGACATCGCGTCCGCGGTGACCCACCGAGGTTCACCTCCTTGCTCACCCCTCCAATGACCCACACCGTCCGCGAAAAGTCCGCCTACATGGCCGCCCCCACCCTCGGCCCGACGCCCTCCACTCAGACGGCCGACCGGCCGGTGGTCTCGTCCGGCGCCAGGGTCAAGCAGGAGGCGTTCGACCACAGCGCTACCCAGCACATGTCACCGCCGCCGACCCAACCGCTGCGCGAGCGCGAGGTCGAGCAACCCCACCACTATTCATTCCCATCGTTCCCATCGTCTTCATCCTCCTCGTCTTCATCCCTTGGCGCCGGCCACTCCAGCGCGCCGTGGCGCCAGGACGACCTGCCCCTGCTAGAAAGACAAGGCTCCCCCATCTCCCCTGCCGCCCTTGACCGCAAAAGCGACGCCGCCCCACCCCAAGCCCTGCCCCATGCCCAACCCGATCTCCCGCGCCAGGAGCGGCCCGCACGTGCATGGGCCGTCAAGCGCGAGCCGCGCGTCAAGTCAGAGCCCGCGGCCCTGACCACCGCACCGCCGCAGCCGCATGAAAGCAGCAGCACCACAACGACCACCGCCGCCGTCACCACGCGCAGCGCCGGCCGCCAGCCCAAGCGCAAGGCCGAGCCGCTCACGGCACAGTCCACCGGCGCTCCCGGCCCAATGGCCCGCCTGGACGCCAAGCAAACCCCCTCTTCCGCCCGGGTGGCCGGCCCACCGGCCGCGCCGCCAACACCGCCATGGCAGGCGCGCATCGACCAGCTGCTCGACGAGGTCACGCAAGACGAATCACAGCCGGTGACGCTGCCAGCCAACGCGTCGGCCTGGCGCGCGTGGCGCGAGTCCTTGCAGCAAGTGCTGCCCGCCCTGGAAAAAGCCCTGACGCAACAGCGCCCCGCGTCGGTCGATGCGCCGCCGACCGAGGCCGAAGCGCGCCTGCTGGATCTGGTCTACACCCTGACCGAGTTGGCGCGCCAGCTCCCGGCGCCACTGCCCCCCGCCGAGGCCCAGGCCTGGCAGGCGCTGGTGCAAGACACCGTGCCGCGCCTGGCGCGCGCCGCCGCCCTGCCCAGTGCCCTCTTGGCCGACGTGCCCGCCCTGCGGCGCGCCCTCGATGGCCTGGCCTGCGACGGCCAATCGCACCACCGGGCCGAGGCGCTGGCCCTGCGCCTGGGCGCCGCCACAATGCGCGATGAGCACCGCAGCCTGGTCGTGCGGCACAGCATCGACCGGCATCTGGCCGCCGACTGGCCGGCGCAATGGGTGCCGCCGCCGCTCGATGCCTTCGCGCGGATGGCGGTGCGCCTGGCGCCTGCGGCGGACGGTGAGCGCTTTGTGGCCGGCTGCGTTCAAGACGGCTTGCGGCGCGCGCTCGGCGAGCCGCTCCAGCTTCCGACGGAGCCTGCTGCGCGCCGAGCAGCCCTGCAGCCCCTGCGATCGGCCTTGAGCGCCTTGGGCGAGGCGCTGCGTGGGCTGCCTGGCCTGTCCCCCCGGCAGATTGCGCCCGTGGTGCAGGCGATCCTCGCTACTGCGCTGTCGGGGCCGCTGGCCGGCCCGGGCGCTGTGTG
Source organism: Pseudomonadota bacterium (assembly GCA_040387815.1). Taxonomy (GTDB): domain Bacteria; phylum Pseudomonadota; class Gammaproteobacteria; order Burkholderiales; family Burkholderiaceae_C; genus Ramlibacter. The sequence continues at coordinate 5,009 of JAZKDA010000218.1, forward strand.
GCGAGCCATCTTCGCCAACGATCTGACCGATGCACTGGGCTGGTCCGATGCGGGTTGCGCCTACTACGCCCAGGCCCTGTTCGCTGCGGTGCTGGAACATGCCCGCACCGGCGCGGACCTGCGACCCGCCGACCTGCTGGGACTGGCCGCCGCATCGGTGGCGCTGCGCGGCGGCAGTGATCAGATCGCGCAGGCCCGCGCGGCACTGCTGCGGCAAGTGGTCGATGCGCGCAGACCGAATGGCCATCGCCTGTCGACCTGCGCCATCGCCGCCTTCGTTTATGCGCAGGCTTTCGCCCGCGAAACATGGACATGCAGCCGCACCCAACTGCTTCGCGCTTTGGCCCATCTGGACCTGACCGGCGCCGCCGAACTGCTGACGGCCGTGAGCAAAACCCCGCACGCATTCCCCGCCGGATTTGCACAAGGTATTCCCACGGCACTGGCCCGCGGCGCCCATGGCCTGTCGGCGCCGGGCGTGGCCGGCCTGGCCCTGGCCTGGGCCATTGCCAACCATGAACGCGGCGAGCCCTGGTTGCAGGCGCAGTTTCCGGCATCGGCTTTGGGGGATGCGAACGCGAACCTGTGCCGGCAGGCCAGTCGGGTCGCACTGCGGCCCAGCCTTATTTTCGCGATCCCTGCGTTCGATACCGCGAACAGGATCGCCCTGCTCAGGCAGCTCTATCGGCTACCCAGCCTGCAACGAACCCACGCCGTCCCTGAAGAAGTCAACTACCTCCTGGGGCTGGCCTGGCCAGCCAGCAACCGACTACCAGGACGCATCGCTCGGACGCAGGCTATGGCTGAACTCTTCGAGGCTCGTGCGGCACAAGGGGTCACAACTGGCACGTTCCTGGTTGCGCACATTACTATGCTGCGCGACATGGACGCGTTGCTGGCAACCGCCGCAGCTGCGCAAATGCATCCGTTCGCGCTCGACGCCGCCCGCCGCTTCTATCAGACGCTGCCAGCCTGCCTCGCAACCGGGCCGGCCGGCGCAGTCACGCACGCGCCAACCTGCGTAGATGCCGCCAACATGTTGCTGCTGGACGAGCTCGCCTTCGACCTGGAGCTGGCGCGCCCCGCCCTGCGCGACGTCGCGCTGCCGGTGGTCAACGCGGAACGCGCCCGGCGGGTGGCCCTGCTGCCGGCACCACCACCGGCCGAGCCGCAGGCCTCGACACGCTCGGCCGAGCCCCTGTAGCGCAAGCTTGCGTCAGCCTATGAAGGACTTCCGGCAGGAGCTGGGTTACGAAGGCGGGTCATCCCACTTCCCGCGTCACCATGCCCCCCAAGATCAGCCCGACGTCTTCGTCCTCCCCGGGGCGCACCGATCACCGCGAGGCCGAGCCCGTCGTGCTGCCACCCGCATCCCGTGGGCGGCATGGTCCGCGCCAGGTGGCGCCCTTGAGCGCCAGCCACCCCGGCAGCAGCACCAGCGCAAGCAGCCACGCGCTCACCCAGGCGGCCTCACGTGGGCCGGTGCCGTCCTCGTCCCAGGCAGAAGGCACCACCGCCCTGGGTGAGCGGACGGTGCGCAAGGTGAAAAAACACAAGGCGCAAGGGCAGGAAGTCAAGGGAGGCCCGCAGGCCACCCGCAAACAGCCGTACCGGCGAGCCGCCCAGGACCACGCCTGGCTGGGCCGGGCACGCGCGCCGGCCCCGGCGGAAAGCAAGTCCCGGTCAAAAACCGAAGCCGAAGCCGACGTCGAAACCGAAACCGAAACCGAAGCCGGAATCGAATACGACCTGGAAGCCCAGGAGCCCCGCCGGCCATCGCCCCGGCCGGTCGGCGCAAGCCTGGTTCGCCATCCGTTGTCAGAGGTTTTGGTCGGGGCGCTCGAGGCGCTGTGGCTGGCCCCAGCCGCCAGCTGGACGGCCGCGCAGCGCGCCAGGCAGTGGTCGGCGCACATCTCGACGGCTTTCGCGGTGGCGCCGGATCCGGCGGTGCGCGAAGCGCTGGCCGCCACCCTGGGCGAGGTCACGGGCAAGGTGCTCACTCAGGGGCCGCCGGCCGAGCGGGCCGACTTGCTGGCGCGCGCCACCAGCGCCTTGGCCCGCGACCACCAACAGACCGTACGGCGGGCCTTCTTTCGCACCCTGCTGGTGACCCTGTGCGCCCCCCCGCTGGCGGGCACGGCCAGCGGCCGCGCCTGGGTGGCGGCGGCACTGGACCCGCGGCCCGAGCTGGCCCCGGGCGAAGGCCCATGGCAGCCCACACCGCACCGGCGGGCCTTCCAAGAAGCCGCGCTGGCGCTCGACCCCCCTTGCAGCGCGGACACCGCCCGATGGCTGGCCGATGCCTGTGCCAGCACCACCCCCGAAAGCCACGAGAGCTACCCGGCCGAGCCGGCCGAGGACGACCTTTTGCACGGCCACACGGCCGATGCGGTGGTCTCCCGGCGCACCGCCTTCGGCCAGGCGGCTTTCGACACCGTGATGAGCCAGGAGGAACTTTGACATGACCAACCCCGCTCGCGAACGATCCGCCTACCTGTCCGGCCAGGGCCAGGCCCCTGGCCCTGGCCCGGGTAC
>JAZKDA010000219.1:0-10003 GCA_040387815.1 Pseudomonadota bacterium
CGCTGCTGGTGGTGCTGCTGGTGGCCCTGGTCTATGCGCAGTTCGCCGGCCACCCGCAGGTGGCGGGTGCGTTGCGTGGCATGGGCGCGGTGGCGGCCGGGCTGGTGGCCGGAACCGGGCTGAAGATGCTCTCCACCTTGACCCGGCACCCCCTGGGCCTTGCGCTGGCCGGGGCGTTTGGCGTTGCCACCTTCGCCGCCATCGCCTGGCTGCGGTTGCCGCTGGCCCCGGTGCTGCTGGTGCTCGGCGGGACGGCCTGCGCCTTGACGTGGCGGCGGATCGCGGCATGAGCGGCGTCACCATGGCCCCCATCGACTGGCTGGCCTTCTTCATGCATTTCCTGTCGCTGTCGCTGCTGTCCATCGGCGGCGCCATCACCACCGCGCCCGACATGCACCGCTACCTGGTCGGTCAGCAGCGCTGGTTGACGGACACCGAGTTCACCAGCTCGATCGCGATCGCACAGGCGGCGCCCGGTCCCAATGTGTTGTTCGTGGCCTTGCTGGGCTGGAACGTCGGGCTCAATGCGGCCGGCTTGCCGGGCGCGGCGCTCGGGCTGGTGCTGAGCATGGTGGGCATCATGCTGCCCAGCACCACGCTGACCTACGTGGCCGCGAGCTGGGGGTAGCGCAACCGCGAACGGCGTGCCGTCCGGGCCTTCCGCCAGGGCATGACGCCGATCGTGCTGGCGCTGCTGGTGGCGACCGGTTGGCTGCTGGCGGCCGGGGGCGCCACCGACCCGACGCAGTCGCCGCCTTGGCGGCTTTGGCTTCTGAGCGTGGCCACCATGCTCCTGGTCTGGCGCACCCGGCTGCATCTGCTGTGGCTGCTGGGCGCGGGCGCGCTGCTGGGCGCGCTCGGCTGGATTTGAACGGGGACGGCGCGCCTTTCAGCTGCGCTGGCGCAGGGCCTCATACAGGCAGATGCCGCTGGCGACCGAGACATTGAGGCTCTCGACCGCGCCGCGCATCGGGATCGACACCAGCTCGTCGCAGGTCTTGCGCGTGAGCTGGCGCATGCCCGAGCCCTCGGCCCCCAGCACCAGCGCCACCGGGGCTTTGAGGTCGGCCTGGTAGAGCGTGCGCGGCGCGTCGCCGGCCGTGCCGATGCACCAGATGCTGCGCTCCTGGAGTTCGCCCAGCGTACGCGCGAGGTTGGTCACCATGAAGTAAGGCACCGTCTCGGCCGCGCCGCTGGCCACCTTGGCCACCGTGGCATTGAGCCCGACCGCATGGTCCTTGGGCGCGATCACCGCATGGGCGCCGGCGCCGTCGGCCACCCGAAGGCAGGCGCCCAGGTTGTGCGGATCGGTCACGCCGTCGAGCACCAGCAGCAGCGGGGGGTCGGTGAGGCCGTCGAGCAGGTCGTCCAGCGAATGGGCGACGGGCACCGGCTCGACCCGCGCGGCCACGCCCTGGTGTCCCTGGGTGCCGGCCAGCTTCGCCACACGCGGGCCGTCGGCTTCGACCAGCCGGACACCGGCCTCTCGGGCGCGTTCCAGGAACTGCCGCATGCGGGCATCGCGCCGGCCGGCGTCGAACACCACCTCGATCACCGATTGCGGCGCGGTCTTGAGACGCACGCCGACGGCGTGAAAACCAAAAAGAACTCTTGTTGCTGACATTGGCCCAATTATCCGGCCCGGACATACCCGGTCCCCTGGGCAAATTGCGCCGACCTAGAATCGCGCACGAAACACGACACTGAACACCATGGGATTAACTCTTAGGTTCAACCTGGCCCTCGCCACCCTCGCCGCCATGAGCTATGCCGTGCTCCCGACCTACGGCCCGGCCCTGTCGGCGCCCGCATCCGCCCTTGCCTTCATCGCCATCTGGTGCGTGGGCCTGAACCTGCTGCTGGGCTGGCTGGTCTTGACGCCGCTGCGCAGACTGCTGCGTGGCGCCGAGCGCATCAGCACCGGCCAGACGGACGCCCCCGACCTGCCCGACCGAGGCCCCGCCGAGATCGCCCGGCTGGGCGTCTGCTTCAACCGGATGCGCCATAGCCTGGACAAGGCCATGCAGGTCATCGCCATGGATTCGCGGCTGTGAATTCCCCGTTTGCCCAGGCCGAGGCCAGCTTTCCGATGGCCGAGCCCCGCCGGCCGCTGGCGTGCAGCATCCTGTTCGCGGATCTCGTCGGCGCGTCGCTGCGCCCCGATGACGAGCAGGTGCATGACAAGCAGGTGCTCAACGCACGGATCGCACAGGCCCTTGGGGACACGCCCGCGTCGGCGCGGCTCGCCCTCGACGCCGGTGACGGCGTAGCCATCTGCTTCGCACTGCCGGCCCAGGCGGCGCTGCGGGTGGCACTGCGCCTGCGGCGTTTGCTGCAAGACGGCGCCCCGCCGCTTGCGGTGCGCATGGGGCTGCATTTCGGCCCGGTGCGCGTCGTGCCCGACGTGAACGAGCGGCCCAATGTGGTGGGCGACGGCATCAACGTCGCGCGCCGCATCATGGATTTTGCGCAGGCTAACCAATTGCTCGCCTCGGAGGAGTTCCGCCTTGCCACCGGCGTGACCGATCAGGCGGCGGCCCAGACCTTCCGGTTCCTGGGCCCTTTCGCGGACAAGCATGGCCGCCTGCACCAGGTGCATGCGGTTCGCACGGCGGCCTGCGCGTCCGCGGCGCCCACGTCGGCCGCATCCGCGGTGCATGTGCCGGTGCGCCGCGTGCTCGGCGCGTCACGCCCCTTGTCGCGCGAGCAGCTGTCGCGCCTGGAACAGATGCTGTGCCAGCGCATCGGCCCGATCGGCCAGCTGGTGTTGCGCCAGCAGGTGGCGCAAGGGTTGGACGCCGAAGACCTGGTCGAAGCCCTGGCACGGGAAATCAGCATGCGCCCGCAGCGCGACGCGTTCCGCCGCGAGGCGCTGAACGAGCTGATGCCCGTTGCGATCAGCGCCTATTGAGCCCGCCTACTGAGCCACCAGCGACTCTGCCAGCCGCCCGGCCTCGATGGTGATGCGCCGGTCGCAGCGCCGCGCGATGGCGTTGTCATGCGTCACCAGCACCAGCGTCGTTCCTCGTTCGCCATTGAGGTCGAACATCAGCTTCATCACCGACTCACCGGTGGCGTAGTCCAGGCTGCCGGTGGGCTCATCGGCCAGCAGCACCGCTGGCTGCACCACGAAAGCGCGGGCCAAGGCCACACGCTGCTGCTCACCGCCGGACAGCACGCGCGGGTAGTGCGACAACCGCTGCCCCAGGCCGACCCGGCCCATCATCTCGGTGGCGGCCTTGCGCGCGTCGCGCCGGCCCGCCAGCTCCAGCGGCAGCATCACGTTCTCCAGGGCCGTGAGGTTGCCCAGCAGCTGAAAACTCTGGAACACGAATCCCACCTTCTGCGCCCGCAGCCCCGCGCGGTCGTCCTCGTCCAGTGCGAACAGGTCTTGCCCGGCCAGCCGGACCGTGCCGCTGGTGGGCGTGTCCAGGCCAGCGATGATGGACAGCAGCGTGCTCTTGCCCGAGCCTGATGCGCCGACGATGGCCACGGTCTCGCGTTCGGCCAAGGTGAAATCGATATCGCGGAGAATATCGAGCGTGCCCGTCGAGTCGGTCACCGATTTGCAGACATGTTCGACGGCGATGATGGGTTCAGACATGAATGGCGTGGTTCTAGGTCGAAGAATGGTTTTGCTGGCCGCACTGGCGGCCGCGCTGGCGCCCGCTTGGGCGGCCACGCCGCTGGTGCTGGTGGTGGGCGACTCGCTGAGTGCGGAGTATGGCCTCAAACGCGGTACCGGATGGGTCGCGCTGATGGAGCAGCGCATGGGCCAGGAGAAAGTGGCGGCGCGCGTGGTCAACGCCAGCATCAGCGGCGACACCACCTCGGGTGGGCGCTCGCGCCTTCCCGCCTTGCTCAAGCAGCACCGCCCCACCCATGTGGTGATCGAACTCGGCGGCAACGACGCCCTGCGCGGCCTGCCGCTGGAGATGACCGAGGCCAACCTGTCGGCCATGGCCGGGGCGGCCCGTGAGGCCGGCGCGAAGGTGCTGCTGGTGGGCGTGCAGGTGCCGCCCAACTACGGGCGCGCCTACGCCGAACGCTTCGAGAACCTGTACGACAAGGTGGCCAGGCAGGCCCGGACGGCGGTGGTGCCTTCCATCCTCAAGGGCGTGGCCGACGGGCCCGACGCCACCAGCCTGTTCCAGCCCGACCGCATCCACCCCACCGAGCAGGCGCAGCCGCTGCTGATGGCCAACGTCTGGCCCGCGCTCAAGAAACTGCTGACCACCAAGTGACGGTTCATGTGATCCCGGCCGCCCAGGCGGTCGCCCAACTCGCGCAATTCGACGCCTGCATCGACGCGCGCAGCCCATCCGAATACGCCGAAGACCACCTGCCCGGCGCGATCAACTGGCCCTCGCTCAATGATGACGAGCGCCACCTGATCGGCACGATCTACAAGCAGATCAACCCGTTCGAGGCCAAAAAGCGCGGCGCGGGCCTGGTGGCGGCCAACATCGCACGCCACATCGAACGCGAAGTCGTCGGCAAACCCAGAGGCTGGCAACCCCTGTTGTACTGCTGGCGCGGCGGCAAGCGCAGCGGCTCGCTGGCGCTGGTGCTCGATCAGATCGGCTTTCGGGTGCACCTGGTGGAGGGCGGCTACAAGGCCTTTCGCGCCGAAGTGCTGGCCCAGTTGCCGGCACTGGCCGCCCGCCTGCGCTATCAGGTGGTGTGCGGTCCCACGGGATCCGGCAAGACCCGCCTGCTGCACGCCCTGAAGGCGCGCGGCGCCCAGGTGCTCGACCTGGAAGACCTGGCCAACCACCGCAGCTCGGTCCTCGGCCTCGTGCCTGGCCAGGCGCAGCCGACGCAAAAGCGCTTTGACACGCTGGTGTGGCAGGCACTGCGCGGATTCGACCCCGCGCGGCCGGTGTTCGTGGAGAGCGAAAGCAAGAAGGTCGGCAATGTGTCGGTGCCCGAATCACTGATCATCGCCATGCGCGCCAGCCCCTGTGTGCATCTGCAATTGAGCGACGACGAACGGGTGGCCCTGCTGCTGGAAGACTACGACTGGTTCGTGCGCGACCCGGATTTTTTCTGCCAGCGCCTGGCCGCCCTGACCGAGCTGCGCGGCAAGGCCGTCGTTGAAGGCTGGCAGGCGGGCGTTCGCGGCGGCCGCATACCGCACGTGGTGCGCGAGCTGCTGGTGAGTCATTACGACCCGATGTACGCGGCTTCGATCCGGCGCAACTTCAGCCAGTGGGAAGCGGCACGTGCCGTGCTGCCGCACGACCGGAGCATGGCGGCGATGGACCAGGCCGCTGTGGCGCTGATGGCGGCACTGGAGATATCGGTCGCCGCCTGACACGGGCCATCGCTTCGCTTGGCCACGGTCTGGATTCCCGCCTTCGCGGGAATGACGATCCGTTTGTCATCCCCGCGCAGGCGGGGATCCAGACGCGCGGTGTGTCCGGCGCTACGTGGCCTGCCGCACCACGCCACCCGCGATCAACCCGGCCACCTCCGCCTCGCTGAAGCCGAAGCGCGCCAACACCTGCGCGCTGTGCTCGCCCACGCGCGGCGCATGCTCTGGCTCTGAAGGGGCATGGCCGCCCGGTGTGCGCGGCCTCGGAAGCGGGGGCAAGCCTGCGTTGCGAATCTCGCCAAACAGCCCGGCGTGGCGCGCCTGTGGATGCGAGCGAAGGGCCTCGTAGTCGAGCACTGTGGCGCTGAGGATGTCCGCGTCCCGCAGCCGGCGGGCGCAGTCTTGCATGCGCTCGCCGGCCAACCGCGCCGCGACCACCTCGTTGATCGCAGCCGCGTTCGCCAGACGCGACGGGTGGGTCGCAAAGCGCGGATCGTCCAGGCACTGGGGCAGATCCAGCGCGGTGCACAGCCGCGAAAACATGGCGTCGTCCAGCGTGGACAAGGTGATGTAGCCGTCCGCCACGGCGAATGCGCCGCCGGGCGCGGTTGAGCCACGCGGCACGGGTGCACCAGCACTCCACACCGCATCGATGATGTTGCTCGATTGCAGCGCGCAGCAGGCCTCGAACAAGCTCAGCTCGATGTGGCGCCCCCGGCCAGTGATGCCGCGCCGGTACAGCGCCGCGCTGACCGCCTGCGCGGCATACATCGCGGTGGCCAGATCGGCCAGGTAGACGCCGACCCGGCGCGGCTGATCGGCCGCGTCCCGGTTGCCCCACATCAGGCCGCCCTCCGCCTGCATCACGGTGTCGGTGGCGGGCAACCCCGCCAGCGGCCCGTCGGGGCCAAAGCCCGAGATGGAGGCGTAGATCAGCCGCGGGTTGGCCGCGCGCAGCGCCTCATAGCCAATGTTCAAGCGATCGGCCACGCCAGCCCGAAAGTTCTGGATGACCACGTCCACCTGCGCCGCCATGCGCGTGAGCACGGCTTGCCCGGCCGCCGTGCCGGCGTCGATGCACAGGCCCGACTTGCCGGCGTTGTAGGCCAGCACGACGGCCGAGAAGCCGTCGCGCGTCAGACCCGTCTTGCGGGCCCAGTCGCCTTGCGGCGGTTCGACCTTGACAACCTCTGCGCCCTGTTGCTGCAGGATGGCCGCGCAGTACGGCCCGGCAATGCCCTGGCCGAGGTCCAGCACCCGCAGGCCCGAAAGCAGCGGCTCGTCTTGGACCCCTGTCATGTTGCCCCCACGCTCGGCACTTCGTGTCCTTCGCTGCCCCCCAGGGGGGCGCGAGCTTGCTTGAGGCGGCTCGGCGCTGCGCTCATTGCCCGGCCTGCTCGCCACCCACCTCGATCAGCGTGCGGCCGACCGCGCGGCGGCCGGTGACGCCATCGAAGGCCTCAGTGAGTTGCTCCATCGGATAGACATCGGCGGTGGGCGGTTTGAAATCGCCCGCCAGCACATGGCCGAACAGCGTGTCCATCATCTCGCGCAGGCGTTCACGGTAGATCTCGCGCTCGTCGGTCAGGCCCCAGCCGATGTACTGACCGAAGTAGAAGCCGATGATCTCGGCATTTTTCACCAGCAGGATGTTGGCCGGAATCTGCGGCACCGTGCCGCTGGCAAAGCCGATGATCAAAACGCGGCCCTCGGGGCGCAGGCAGCGCAGCGCCTCGTCGAACAGCTTGCCGCCGACGGAATCGAACACCACGTCGACATTGCGCCCGCCATTGGCCTCGCGCACACGCTGGCCGAGGTCGGCGCCATCGTTGTGAAGCAGGCCGATGTGGGCGCCATGGTCGACCGCGTTTTGCACCCGCTCGGGGTTTCCGGCGACCGCGATCACCTTCGCGCCGGCCAGCCGCCCGACTTCGACCGCCGGCAGGCCCACGCCGCCCGATGCGCCGTAGACCAGCAAGGTTTCGCCGGGCTTGAGCCGGCCGCGCCAATGCAGCGCGGCCCAGGCAGTGCCGTAGGTCAGCGGCACGGCCGCGGCTGTCTTGAGGCTCACGCCGTCGGGCACATGCCAGGTGGTGGCGGCGGTGGCCACGGACTGCTCGGCGAAACCGCCCCAGTCGAGCGCGGCGGCGACGCGGTCACCGGGCTTGAAGCCGGTGACGCCCGGCCCGACCTCGATCACCCGGCCCGAGATCTCGGTGCCGGGCACAAAGGGCAGCGGCGGCTTGCGCTGGTACTTGCCAGCCACCACCAGCGTCTGCCCGAAGCCGGCGGTGCAATAGGCGACGGCAATGCGGACCTGCCCGGCGCCGAGCACCGGCGGCGGCACATCCGCGATCTTGAGTTCACTGTAGTGGGCGTACTTCTCGCACCAGATGGCCTTCATTCGCGCTCCTGCTTGGACCTGCGGATTCTGGCACGCCGGCCCGGCCGGCCGGCTGGCCCCCGCGCGGATTCAACGGGCCGATCACCTCCTGCCAGTGCTGGGGCCCGCAATGGCCATCGAAGGTGATCGGTGTGCCGCCGATGCCCAGCGCCCGCGCGAGCTTGCCGCCCTGGGCGCTGAGCACGCTGAAGGTGAGCAGCGGCTGGCGGGTGCGTTCGTCGGCGTAGACGCGCTTGCTCACCTGCACGGGCACCAGCAGGCCGGGCACGGGTTCCGGGGGGATTTCGGTGAGGTAGACCGGGCGGCCGCGCAGCTCGGCCGCATTGACCGCCGGCACCGCGCGTTGCGCGCACAGCTGATCGAACTGCGGCTTGGCGATCAGCTCATCGATGACCGGCAGGGGCAACAGGGCGACGAAGACCAGCGCCTTGAGCTCGATGCGAAGCGTGCTGTCGGTGAAGAGCGCGCCGATCTTGTGCGCCGTCCAGGCACACAGCACGACCCAAACCAGCAGCACCGCGGCCAGCGCCATGGTGCTCATGCGAGCAGCGCCCGAGGGCGCCGCGGCGATAGGGCCAGGGATGAGGATGGGACAACGGATGCCGGGACCGAGGCTGGGCGCATGTGCGAAGAGCGTGTGAGAACGAACAACGCATATGCTAGCCTCGACTGAGCGCTTTTCGACTACTGACCGACTGACGCCGGGCCGGCATGGCCGGGCGGCGTCTGCCCGGGTAAAGCCTGCTCGGGCGAACCCTGCTCATCGCCCGGCTCTTGCGGGTCGTCGCCGACACCGGTCTTGCGTTCGGCCTTGGCGCGCAGCTTCTCCTGCTTCTTCTGCTTCTTGGCCAGTTCCTTCTGCCGCTTCTCGTATCCGTAATTGGGCGTGGCCACATGGACTCCCGTTGCTTCAATCCGCGCACTGTACGTGATTCGCGCGGCGCAGACCATGTCCGTGCTGCGCCGACGTGGCCGCCGCCGCGCAACGGCAACCTCAGGTGGCCAGCGCGCCCATCGCCTGCGCCAGATCGGCGCGCAGATCGGCCACCTCTTCCAGCCCGACCGAAAAGCGCACCAAGGTCCCCGCATACGGCCAGGGCGCCACCGCGGCGCTGCGCATGGCCGAGATGTTGTAGGGCACCACGAGGCTGGTCGGACCGCCCCACGAATAACCGATGCGGAACAGGCGCAGGGCGTCGCAGAAGGCGTCAACGCGCTCGGGCGCATACCCGGGCTGGAACACGATGGAGAAGAGGCCAGCCGCCAGACCCTGATCGCCGCACACGGCACGCCAGTTCGCGTGGCCCGGTGAGCCCTCCAGCGCCGGATGCAATACCTTGGCGACCTCCGCGCGCGTTGCCAGCCAAGCGGCGAGTTCGCGCGCGGCGGCGTCGTGCGCGCGGTAGCGCAGGTGCAGGCTGGGCAGCGCCCGCAGCACGGCCTCGGCGTCATTGCCGCCCACGCCCCAACCCAGGCGCATGTGGCACAGGGCCAGCTTCAGGTGCAGCGCTTCCTCGCGCGTGACCACGCTGCCCATGAGCACATCGCCGCCGCCGCTGGGGTATTTGGTCAGCGCCTGCACCACGATGTCGGCGCCCTGCTCGAAGCCGTTGAAGGCCAGGCCCGCGCCCCAGGTGTTGTCCAGCGCGGTGGTGATGCCACGTGCGCGGCACTGTGCCGCCAGCTGCGGCACCGGCGGAAACTCCATCGTCACCGAACCGGGCGCCTCCAGCCAGACCAGCCGGGTGCCGGGCCCGATGCGACGCTCCAGATCGGCCGGGTCTTGCGCGTTGTAGAACTGATGGCGGATGCCCCACTGCGCGAGCTCGCCCTCGGCCATGGCCTTGAGCGGGCCATAGGCGTTGTCGGGTATCAGCACTTCGTCGCCGCTGGAGAGCAAGGCCATGTTCACGTTGGCCAGGGCGGCCAAACCGCTGGGCAGCAGCAGGCAGTTGCGCCCACCCTCCAGGGTGGCGATGCGCTCTTCCAGCAGGAAGGTGGTGGGCGTGCCGTGCAGGCCGTAGGTGTAGCCCAGCTTGTGCTTCCAGTCGCGGGCGCGCAGCGCGGCGACGTTGGCGAAGAAGACGGTGGAGGCCTTGAAGACGCCCGGTTGCGGCGCGGCAAAGCCGGCCGGTGGGACGTAGGCGTGGTGGATGAGGTCGGTGGATGAGGCGCTCATACGGCGATGTTAGCCGCCCCATCCAAGCCGTCCGCCTCCGAGTGAGAACGCGCTGCGCGCCTGGGGCGGACACGCTCCTCCCTGACCCTTCGGGTCCGAAGGG
>JAZKDA010000220.1:0-8613 GCA_040387815.1 Pseudomonadota bacterium
GGAGGTTCGAATCCTCTCACCCCGACCAAATTTCCTTCCAGGACATGCATCAAGGCCAAGATCGAGGCAGCAAGTTCTTGCGCCCGTCCGCGCTCGCCATGGGCCGGGCTTGATGCAAACTTGGCCGCATGACGGACACCCCCCACCCCAACGCCGGCCGCACAGAGCTGCACTTTCGGCGCATCGACATGCGCGGCTGGGCGCGCGACGACGGCCTGTTCGAAGTCGAAGGCCGCGTCACTGACCGCAAGCCGCACGATTTCACCTCCCCGAAAGGCACCAAGATCGTTCCCGCCAACCAGCCCATCCACGACATGGGTGTGCGGCTGGTCTTCGACGAGGACATGGTGGTGCGGGCGGTCACGACCTTCACGGATTCCTCACCCTACGGCGACTGCCCGGACGGCGGCCAGGCCCTGCAGACGCTGGTGGGGTTGCGCATCGGCGGCGGCTGGAGCGGCGAGGTGCGCAAGCGGCTGGCGGGCGCCAGCAGTTGCACGCACCTGCGCGAGTTGCTGATTCCCCTGGCCACGGCTGCCTACCAGTCGATGACCATGAAGCGGATGGACCTGCCCGACCAGCTCGATGCCAGTGGCAAGCCGGTCAAGGTGGACAGTTGCTACGCCTATGCAAGCAACCGCGGCGTGGTCCTGCATCGATGGCCGGCGTTCTACACCGGAGCCGGCAAAGTAGACTCAAAAGCTTAATGGCATGGCCGCGGCACCTCCGGCGTGTCCCGGCCCGGAATGCGGCTTCCTGCCCGGTTTTTCCGCAGTTCGTCGGTTCTTCCCCACTCGCACGGCCCCCCGGCGTGCTTGGCGGGGGCCGCGAATTTACAGGGGGCAACCTTTCGGCGATGATCAGCTACTCCTTTCGTAACCGGTTGTGCGCCTCCTGGGCGCCGGAGACCCCCTGCTGATGGCTGCCGTTGAACCCGCTACCGCCGACGCCGCCTCCGTGGCATTGCCCGGTCTGGCACGCGTGCTCATCTCGGCCGGCAAGCTCGGACAGAAAGCCGCGGAAGACCTCTACCGCAAGGCCCAGGTCAACAAATCCAGCTTCGTCGCCGAGTTGACCGGCTCGGGCGCCGTCTCGCCGGCTGACCTGGCCCACACCATTTCCCTGGCCTTCGGCGCCCCGCTGGTCGACCTCGACGCGGTGGACGGGCAGCGCCTGCCACGCAACCTGCTCGAGGCCAAGCTGTGCCAGCAGTACCGCGTGGTGGTGCTGGCCAAGCGCCAGAACCGCCTGACCGTCGCCACCGCCGACCCGTCGGACAAGCAGGCCGCCGAGAAGATCAAGTTCGCCACCCAGATGGGTGTCGACTGGGTGATCGCCGAGTACGACAAGCTCTCGCGCATGGTGGAAGCCACCACCACCTCGGCCAACGAGTCGATGGACAACATCATCGGCGAGGATTTCCAGTTCGACGAAGCATCGATGGAATCGGGCACCGCCGACGAAGACGACAAGTCCGCCACCTCCGAGGTCGACGACGCCCCGGTCGTCAAGTTTCTGCACAAGATGCTGCTGGACGCGATCAACATGCGCGCCTCCGACCTTCACTTCGAGCCTTACGAGCACTCCTACCGCGTGCGCTTTCGGGTCGACGGCGAATTGCGCGAGATCGCATCGCCCCCGGTGGCCATCAAGGACAAGCTGGCCTCGCGCATCAAGGTGATCTCGCGCATGGACATCGCCGAAAAGCGGGTGCCTCAAGACGGGCGCATGAAGCTCAAGATCGGCGCCGACCGGGTGATCGACTTTCGCGTCAGCACCCTGCCCACCTTGTTCGGCGAGAAGGTCGTGATCCGTATTCTCGACCCCAGCAGCGCCAGGGTCGGCATCGACGCCCTGGGCTACGAACCCGACGAGAAGGCACGCCTGCTCGCGGCCATCGAACGCCCCTACGGCATGGTGCTCGTGACCGGCCCGACCGGCTCGGGCAAGACGGTGTCGCTCTACACCTGCCTGAACCTGCTGAACAAGCCCGGTGTCAACATCGCCACGGCCGAGGATCCGTCGGAAATCAACCTGCCCGGCGTCAACCAGGTCAACGTCAACGAGAAGGCAGGCCTGACCTTCGCCGCCGCGCTGCGCGCCTTCCTGCGCCAGGATCCGGACATCATCATGGTCGGCGAAATCCGCGACCTCGAAACCGCCGACATCTCCATCAAGGCCGCCCAGACCGGCCACATGGTGATGTCCACCCTGCACACCAACGACGCGCCCAGCACGCTCACGCGGCTGCGCAACATGGGCGTGGCGCCGTTCAACATCGCGTCCAGCGTGCTGCTGATCACGGCGCAGCGCCTGGCGCGCCGGCTGTGCCCGACCTGCAAGGCGCCGGCCGACATCCCCGAAGAAGCCCTGATCGACGCCGGCTTCAAGCGGGAGGACCTCGACGGCAGCTGGGTGCCCTACAAGCCGGTGGGCTGCTCGGCCTGCAACAACGGTTATAAGGGACGGGTCGGCATCTACCAGGTCATGCCCATCACCGAGGAGATCCAGCGCATCATCCTGCGCGACGGCACCTCCCTGGAGATCGCCGAGGCGGCCCGGCGCGACGGCGTTCGCGACTTGCGGCAGTCGGGCCTGCTCAAGGTCAAGATCGGGGTCACCTCCCTCGAAGAGGTGATCAATTGCACCAATATTTGAAACAACAGGCGCAGCCTCAGGAGTAGCCCCGGATGGCGACGGCAACAGCAAGCAAGGTTCGCGAATACGTCTTCGAATGGGAAGGCCGCGACCGAAACGGCAAGCAGGTACGCGGGGAAACCCGAGCCGGCGGCGAGAACCAGGTTCAGGCCTCGCTGCGCCGACAGGGCGTCACACCCACCAAGATCAAGAAGCGCCGCAACCGGCGCGGCCAGAAGATCCGCCCCAAGGACATCGCGGTCTTCACCCGCCAGCTGGCCACCATGATGAAGGCCGGCGTGCCCCTGCTGCAGGCCTTCGACATCGTCGGGCGCGGCAACCCGAACGGCAGCCTGGCCAAGATGCTCAACGACATCCGCATGGACGTCGAAACCGGCACCTCGCTGTCCTCGGCATTCCGCAAGTTCCCGACCTACTTCGACAGTCTCTACTGCAACCTGGTCGAGGCCGGCGAGACCGCCGGTATCCTGGAGTCCCTGCTGGACCGCCTGGCGGTCTACATGGAAAAGACCGAGGCCATCAAGTCCAAGATCAAGGCGGCCCTGATGTACCCGATCGCGGTGGTGGCCGTGGCCTTCATCGTGGTGTCGGTGATCATGATCTTCGTGATCCCGGCCTTCAAGGAGGTGTTCACCTCCTTCGGCGCCGACCTGCCCGCGCCCACGCTGTTCGTGATCGGCATGAGCGAGTTCTTCGTGAGCTACTGGTGGGCCATCTTCGGCGGCCTGGGCGGCGGCTTGTACTTCTTCATGGAGTCCTGGAAGCGAAGCCCCAAGGTGCAGGAGTTCATGGACCGGCTCATGCTGCGCTTGCCGATCTTCGGCGACCTGGTCTACAAGTCGGTCGTCGCCCGCTGGACCCGCACCCTGTCGACCATGTTCGCCGCCGGCGTGCCGCTGGTGGAGGCCCTCGACTCGGTCGGCGGCGCATCCGGCAACACCGTCTACCAGCGGGCCACCGACAAGATCCAGGCCGAGGTGTCCACCGGCACCAACCTGACCACCGCCATGACCAACACGGGCGTGTTCCCGTCCATGGTGCTGCAGATGTCCGCCATCGGCGAGGAATCCGGCTCGCTGGACCACATGCTGGGCAAGGCCGCCGACTTCTATGAGGCCGAGGTCGACGACATGGTGGCCGGCCTGTCCAGCCTGATGGAGCCGGTGATCATCGTCTTCCTGGGCACCATCATCGGCGGCATCGTGGTGTCGATGTACCTGCCCATCTTCAAGCTCGGCGCCGTCGTCTGATGATGGCCGGGTGGTGGATGGACGCGGCCCTGGCCGGCGTCTTCGGGCTGCTCCTGGGCAGCTTCCTGAACGTGGTCATCTACCGGCTGCCCAAGATGATGGAGCGCGAGTGGGCCACCGAGTGCGCCCAGCTCACTGGCCAGCCGGCGCCCGAAGCGCCCCCTTTCAACCTGATGCGCCCACGCTCGGCCTGCCGCCAGTGCGGCCACCAGATCCGCGCGTGGGAGAACATCCCGGTGCTCAGCTACCTGGCGCTGCGCGGCCGGTGCTCGGCCTGCGGCACGCCCATCGGCCTGCGTTATCCCGCGGTGGAGCTCGCCACCGGCGCGTTGTTCGCCTTTTGCGCCTGGCGCTGGGGCTTCACGGTCACTGCGGCCGTCTGGTGCGCCTACTCGGCCGCTCTGCTGGCGCTGGCCCTGATCGACTGGGACACCACCTTGCTGCCCGACGACATCACCCAGCCGCTGGCCTGGGCCGGCCTGCTGGCGGCAGCGTTGCAGTGGATCCCGGTGCCGCTGACCGACGCGCTGTTCGGTGCCGTGGCCGGCTATGTTTCGCTCTGGCTCGTCTACCACGCCTTCAAGCTGCTGACCGGCAAGGAGGGCATGGGCTACGGCGACTTCAAACTGTTCGCCGCCCTGGGCGCCTGGTTCGGCTGGCAGGCGCTGGTGCCGCTGATCCTCATGGCCTCGGTCATCGGTGCGGTGGTCGGCATCGCCCTGAAGTTTGCCTCCGGGCTGCGCGAGGGCGGCTATGTGCCCTTCGGCCCCTTCCTCGCACTGGCCGGCCTGACCGGCATGGTGTTCGGCCCGCAGGCCATCTTGCGCGCCGTCGGCCTCTGAACGCCGCCCGTCCATGCTTCGCATCGGCCTGACCGGAGGCATCGGCAGCGGCAAGAGCACCGTGCTGGCGACCTTGGCCGCGATGGGCGCGGCCACCGTCGATGCCGACGCCATCTCCCGCAGCGTCACCGCTGTCGGCGGCGCGGCCATCAAGCCGATTGCCCAAGCCTTCGGCGCGAATTTCATCGCCGCCGACGGCAGCCTCGACCGCACCGTCATGCGCGAGCATGTGTTTGCCCATCCCGAGGCGCGCAAGCAACTGGAAGCCATTGTCCACCCGCTGATCACGCAGCGCATTGCCGACCAGGTGGCCCAGGCCCGCGCCGAAGGCCGGCGCTGCGTGGTGTTCGACGTACCGCTGCTGGTCGAGTCCGGGCGCTGGCGGGCCCAGGTCGACCGGGTGATGGTGGTCGACTGCGACGTGCAGGTCCAGATCGAGCGCGTGATGTCGCGCAGCGGCCTGACTGCCGAGCAGGTCCGGGCCATCATCGCGGTGCAAGCCACGCGCGCGCAGCGCCTGGCGGCGGCCGACATCGTCATCTGCAACGAGGGGTACAGCCTTGGCGAACTCGAGGCCCTGGTGCGCCAGGTCGGCCAAGGCTTCGGGCTATGATGACAGCGCCGTGATCCTCTACGAATACCCGTTCAACGAACGCATCAGAACGTACCTGCGCCTGGAACACCTGTTCCGCCGCCTTGGCCTGCTGGTGCACCGCGAGCACCCGGTCGACCACCACTACGCCCTCGCCACGCTGTTCGAGGTCATGGACGTCGCCGCACGCGCCGACCTCAAGTCCGACGTGATGAAAGACCTGGAAAAGCAGAAGGCCGTGCTCAACGGCTACCGCGGCAATCCGGCCATCGCCGAGGCCGTGCTCGACGAAGTCGTGGGCCAGCTCGACGCCTGCTTCGAGGCCGTGAACCACCAGCCTGGCAAGGCCGGCCAGTCGCTCACCGACAACGAGTGGCTCATGAGTATCCGCAGCCGCATCGGCATTCCCGGCGGCACCTGCGAATTCGACCTCCCCGGCTACTACGCCTGGCAGCAGATGGACGCCGCACGACGCCAGGCCGACCTGTCCCGCTGGGCCACCACGCTGGTGCCCTTGGCCGACTCCATCCAGGTGCTGCTCAAGCTGCTGCGTGACTCCGGTGTGCCGCCAATACCCCACTGATCAGTGTGAAACCGCCGCAAAAGGTGATGACCAGCAATGGCCAGCTCCAGCAGACCCTGCCCCAAGGCCGCACCTTCCAGCTGCTGCGCCTGCGCATCGATCCCGCGCTCAATCTCGTGCCCGAGATCAGCGCCAACCGGCTCATGGTGTCGGTGCGCCTGATGAAGCATGAACCCGCCGAGCGGCTGCACCCCAGCGCGGACAGCGTGTCGTTCGAACTGACCCTCTGTTCCTGACATTGAAGCGGCCATGACAGAGCCCAGCACCGGCGGCCAGCGGCCGCGCATCGTTCGCTGCCCCCATTGCGGCGGCGACAGCGTCTACGCGCCGAGCAACCCGTTCCGTCCGTTTTGCGGCGAGCGCTGCAAGAACCACGACCTGGGCGCCTGGGCCAGCGAGGAATTCCGCGTTGCCGCCGAGGCGCCGCCTGATGACCAGGCGTTTGGGGATCCGCGGCTGCAGTAGCGTACTGTCGCGCCGGATCTACCCCGCCTCTGGATCCCCGCCTTCGCGGGGATGACGAAAATCTATTTCGGACACCTGTGCGCCTTCGCGGGGGTGACAGATGGTTCGTCATTCCCGCGCAGGCGGGAATCCAGCCCCAGGCCGAGCAACGCGACGGCCCGTGACGAGCCCCCGCCTCAGCCCGTGTGCGTCAGGCCTTCAAACCCCCGCTCCAGCGCAAACCACTGCAACACTGGCACTGTGCCGGGCAGCACGGGCGCACAGCGCACCGGCAGCTGCTCCCATGCAAACGACTGCCCCTCGTGCATGTGCAGCTCGCCTGTCCAGTCGTAGACCTTGCAAAAGTGCAGCTTGACCAGCGCATGCGGGTAGTCGACCCGCTCGGTCTTCCACGGGTGCACTGCGCCGATGGTGACGCCGATCTCCTCGCGCAACTCGCGGCGCAGGGCACCTTCGACCGTCTCGCCAGGCTCGAGTTTGCCGCCGGGGAACTCCCAATAGCCCTCATACACCTTGCCGGGTGGGCGTGAGGTGAGCAAGAACGCACCGTCCGGGCGAAGCAGCACTCCCACGGCCACCGCCACTTCGGCCCGGTCGGCCCCGCCCTCGCGCGGCCGATCCCCGTCGGCCACCAGCACCGGGCGATCGGTCACTGCCGGCCCGCGAAGTCGCGCGCGAACTGCCAGGCCACGCGACCGGAACGCGAACCGCGCTCGAGCGCCCACACCAGGGCCTCGGGCCGGGCGGCGGCGATGCGCTCGCCGTCGATGCCGAACGACGAGAGCCATTGCGCGACGATGGCCAGGTATTCATCCTGCGTGAAGGGGTAGAAGCTCACCCACAGACCAAAGCGCTCGGACAGCGAAATCTTTTCCTCGATCACCTCGCCCGGATGCACTTCACCGTCGTCGGTGTGGGTGTAGCTGAGGTTCTCCTTCATGTACTCGGGCAGCAGATGGCGGCGGTTGCTGGTGGCGTAGATCAGCACATTGTCCGAGGCGGCCGACACCGAGCCGTCGAGGATGGACTTGAGCGCCTTGTAGCCGGGCTCGCCCTCCTCGAAGCTCAGGTCGTCGCAGAACACCATGAATTTTTCGGGCCGCTCGGCCACCACGTCGATGATGTCTGGCAGATCGACCAGGTCGGCCTTGTCCACCTCGATCAGGCGCAGGCCCTGCCCGCTGTACTCGTTCAGGCAGGCCTTGATCAGCGAGGACTTGCCCGTGCCGCGCGCGCCGGTCAGCAGCACGTTGTTGGCCGGCAGCCCGTGGACGAACTGCAGGGTGTTGCGCTGGATCTTTTCCTTCTGCCCGTCGATCTCCTTGAGGTCGGCCAGGCCGATGGTGGCCACATGCTTGACCGGCTCCAGCGTGCCATGGCCGCTGGAGCGCTTGCGGTACCGATAGGCCACGCTGGCCTCCCACGGCGGGGCCGACAGGGGCTGCGGCAGCACCGATTCGATACGGGCGAGCAGGCGGTCGGCCCGCTCCATCAGGCGTTCGAGGCGATCACCGGTCATGACCTGTAATCCGCATTGATGGTGACGTAGTCGTGGCTGAAGTCGCAGGTCCACACCGTGTCGGCGGCGCTGCCGCGGCCCAGCCCGACGCGCACCGTGATCTCGCTTTGCTTCATCACGCGCTGGCCGTCCTCCTCGCGGTAGGCCGGGTTGCGCCCGCCCTGGACCGCCACGTGCACGTCGTCCAGGTACAGGTCGATCAGGCCCTGGTCGAGGTCGTCGATGCCGGCGTAGCCCACCGCCGCCAGGATGCGGCCCAGGTTGGGGTCGCTGGCGAAAAAGGCGGTTTTCACCAAGGGCGAATGGGCGATGGCGTAGGCCACCTTGCGGCACTCGTCGCCGCTGCGCCCGCCTTCCACCCGCACGGTGATGAACTTGGTGGCGCCCTCGCCATCGCGCACGATGGCCTGGGCCAGCAGCCGCGCCACCTCGAGCATCGCCGCCTTCAGGGCGGCGCCGTCGGCGCTGTCCAGCGAGGTCACGGGCGCGTTGCCGGCCTTGCCGGTGGCGATGACGATGAAGGAATCGTTGGTCGAGGTGTCGCCGTCGACGGTGACCCGGTTGAAGGAACCGTCGGCCAGTTCGGTGGCCAATGGCTTCATCAGGGACGGGTCGATCGCGGCATCGGTCGCCATGAAGCCCAGCATGGTCGCCATGTTGGGCCGGATCATGCCGGCGCCCTTGCTGATGCCGGTGATGGTGAC
>JAZKDA010000221.1:0-8727 GCA_040387815.1 Pseudomonadota bacterium
TATTAATCCAGCCCAAAAACCCCCTCCATTTAACTATGGCGGGGGTTTTTGCTTTGTGAAGTCCGCTTCGGACATGCCACAACATGGGATTTGGAGAGCCTCAACGGAATGACCGGCGCAATTGAGCGTTCCTGGTTGCATAGTCGGATTGAACTTCACTACGTTTGCGAAAGAACGCATGTTCGACCGGTCCGCCCTCGCTAGTCTCCAGCAGTTATTCCTGTTCGTGGGGCTGGCCATACTGGTCCTATTGATCTGGTGGATGTGGCCTCATTCGCCAGTGGTGGCCGTTGCCATGGTGATCGCTTCAGTAACGGCGCATGCGTGGGTATTGGCGGTGGAGTTCCTTCTGATTCCGGTCCTGCGAGCCAGCGACGCCACCCCTCGCGCGTCGAGCGCGGAACTGATTCGGTCTTGGATGGTGGAAGTTGTCCAGGCTTGGCGAGTGTTTGCCTGGCGACAACCCTTTCACTGGCGCAGCATCCCAGACGTATTGCACGGACCACGAGTCAAGCATCGGACCGGGGTCGTCTTCATCCACGGAATCATCTGCAATCGAGGGTTTTGGACGCCCTGGCTGGAGCGGTTGAATACGGACGGTCGTGCCTTCGTCGCGGTGAATCTCGAACCCGTCTTCACGGACATCGATGACTATGTGAACCTGCTGGAGCAGGCGGTGATCAAGGTCGAACGATCGACGGGGCGCCCACCTTTGCTCGTATGCCACAGCATGGGTGGTCTCGTGGCGCGCGCATGGCTGCGCCGAACCGAGGTGGCGCGCATTGAGCGCGTGGTGACGATCGGATCACCGCACAGCGGTACCTGGTACGCCAGGTTCAGCCTTGTACCCAATGGCCGCGAAATGGACCCTAACAGCCCATGGATGGCGCAGTTAAATGGCGCGTGGACACCACAGCAGGCCGCCCTGTTTACCTGCTGGTATTCCAACTGCGACAACATTGTCCAACCTCCCGCAGCGGCGACACTGCCGGGCGCGGACAACCGCTTGGTGCGGGGGGCGGCGCACATCGAACTCGCCTTCCGCCCTGAGGTGATGCGAGGGACCCTAGCCATGCTGCGGGACGACGTGAGTGCGGATTCTTGACGTGCGACTCAGGCTCGATACAAGCAAGGCAGACTTCGGACTGAGGCAGGTGCACAGGAGGCGGCGGGTAAGTTGGCTCCAGCGACAGTGCGTCATTCGGTTGAGTTTGGCGATTGACCCGCAGGATCGACGCGAGACGTGTGCGAGAGGCGCAAAATGCAATCCAGCCAGTGACGCTCATGGACACCTACGCCCTCGACAAGCTGGATACGCTGCTCAAGCCTCCCAGGGTGCAGTATTGCAAGTCCAGTTTCATGCGCGACCGGGTCAAGGCCAACACGGCGGTACCGGTATGAGCGCGGCAGTGTGCGGGAAGTGCCACGCCGCGGTGGTGATTCGTGGCAACGCCATGCTCCGCAGTGCGCTTCGAGGCGCCCATTATTGCCCCCATTGATGACCCAATCGAACCCATCCATCGTCCCGATCCGATCCCTCGGCCCGGCGCACCGCGAAAAAATTGCCGAGCATCTCTTGGCGATGGACCCGCAAGACCGGTATCTGCGGTTCGGCTACATGGCCAGCGACGAACAGGTGCGTCGCTATGTTGACGGGCTGGATTTCGATCGCGACGAGATCTTCGGCATCTACAACCGCCGCTTGGCACTCATCGCCATGGCCCATCTGGCGTTTTCGAGCGCGCCTGACACGGCTGCATGTGCTGAATTCGGTGTTTCGGTGAGCAAGAAGGCTCGGGGGCGGGGCTATGGTGCGCGCCTGTTCGAGCGCGCTGTGGTTCGCGCGCGCAACGAAGGTGTCGAACTGCTGTTCATCCATGCGCTCAGCGAGAACGCGCCCATGCTCAAGATCGCCCGCAATGCGGGCGCGACCCTGGAGCGCGACGGCAGCGAGACAGAAGCGCACTTGCGTTTGCCACCCGCCACGCTGGACACCCGTATGACGGAACTCGTGGACGAGCAGATTGCGCGAACCGACTACAGCCTGAAAGAGCAGGCACGAAACTTCTTGAACTTCCTGGCCGGGCTGCAGGAAGTGCGCCAGGGCGTTCGGGATGCGCGGCACAAGTCGGGCCAGTAGCTGGCCCCCCTACGCGTAGCCCCGGGGCCGCTGACAGGGTCCGCGCCGCAGCCGATTGGGCTATCCTACGAGTCCCTCCACCACCGCATGTCCTGCATCCACGGCTGTGTCCGACCCGCACCCTGCGCGCGCTTCCTCCGAGAAGGAAGACAAGCGCACATTTTTGCAGAAGCTCGCTGAATTCATTCACCCCGGACCTGATTCGCGGGCCGAGCTGATCGAGACACTGGCGGACGCCGAGGACAACGACGTGATCGGAGCCGATTCACGGGTCATGCTTGAGGGCGTGATCCGGATGGCCGACCTCACCGCGGGCGACGTCATGGTTGCGGCGCCGCGGATGGACATGGTCAACATCGACTCGCCCTACGACGAGATCCTGCACCTGGTGATCGACACCGCGCATTCGCGCTTTCCGGTCTATGAAGGCGAACTCGAGAACATCATCGGGATCCTGCTGGCCAAGGATCTGCTCAAGCTGCAGCGCGCGCCCGAACTGAACATCCGGGCCTTGCTCAGGCCGGTCTCCTTCGTCCCCGAGAGCAAGGGGCTGAACGATCTGCTGCGTGACTTCCGGGGCAACCGCAACCATCTGGCCGTCGTCATCGACGAGTTCGGCCGCGTCGCGGGGTTGATCACCATCGAGGACGTGCTCGAGCAGATCGTCGGCGAGATCGAAGACGAGTTCGACATCGACGATGACGAGGGAGACATCTTCGGATTGGCCGATCGCACCTGGCGCGTCAGCGGTGATACCGCCATCGAGCGCGTCAACGAGGCCTTCAACGTCTCCCTTCAACCCGTGGCGACCAACGGCGACAGTGAGCGCCGATTCGAAACCATCGGCGGGCTTATCGCCCACGAGATGGGGCACGTGCCAAAGCGCGGCGAGTTCATCACGCTGGCCGGACTTAACTTTGTCGTGCTGCACACCAAGGGCGGCGCTGTGCGTTGGTTCAAGGTGTCTCCCGCCGCCGACGGCGACAACACCGGCTGATGCGCGCGCTAGCCGCCGCGACGGGCTGGGGGCTCGCCACGCTCGCCGGGCTGGCGCACGCGGTGTCGCTCGCGCAGCCCTGGGGCGGCCAGCCCTTATGGTGGTTGCACCTTGTCGCGCTGGGGCTGTTGTATGCCCTGCTTGCGGCCCAGCCCAACTGGCGGCGGGCCGGACTCATGGCCTGGCTGTTCGCGCTGAGCTGGTTGGCCGCAACCTGGTGGTGGCTGTTCATTTCGATGCACGTCTACGGCGGCCTGTCCGCGCCATTGGCCGCGCTCGCCGTGTTCGCCTTGGCCGCCTTCCTGGGCAGCTACTACGCCGCGGCCGGTGCGCTAGCCTGGCGGCTTGCCCGTGGCCGGCGTGCCTGGGGCGCGCTCCTTTTCGCTGCGGCCTGGCTGCTCGCCGAACTGATGCGTGGCGTCTGGTTCACCGGCTTTCCCTGGGGTGCGGGCGGTTACGCGCATGTCGAAGGTCCGCTGTCCAGCCTGGCGCCCCTGATCGGGGTGTATGGCATCGGTTTCGTTGCTGCCCTGATCGCAGCTTTGGCCGGCCCCACCGTGGCGACCGCCGGCCGCCGCTTCGGCGGCTTGGCTGCGGCCTTGGTGTTGCTGGTGGCGATCGTCGCCCTGCCGCACCGGGAGTACAGCCGGCCAGTGGGCACCTTCTCGGTGGCATTGCTTCAAGGCAATATCCCCCAGGACGAGAAGTTCCAGGGCGGCACGGGCGTTCCCCTCGCATTGGACTGGTACGCCCGCGAGCTGGCCGGCAGCCCGGCCAGCCTGGTGGTCGCGCCTGAGACGGCCATCCCGCTGCTGCCTCACGAGCTGCCGCAAGGCTATCTGGAAGCCCTGGCCAGGCACTTCGGCGCTGGCGCCAAAGCGGCGCTGGTGGGCATTCCCCTGGGCAGCTTCGATCAGGGTTACACCAACTCGGTCATCGGCCTGCGAGCTGGCGCGCAGGTCTATCGCTTCGACAAGCATCACCTGGTGCCCTTCGGCGAATTCATTCCGCCGCTTTTCCGATGGTTCACCAATCTGATGAACATCCCGCTGGGCGACTTCAACCGCGGTGGTGTCGGCCAGCCCTCCTTCGAGTGGCTGGGTCAGCGCCTTGCCCCCAACGTCTGCTACGAGGATCTGTTTGGCGAGGAGCTGGCCGCGCGCTTCGTCCGTCCGGCCCAGGCGCCCACTGTTTTCGTGAACGTCAGCAACATCGGGTGGTTTGGCGACACCATCGCCATCGACCAGCACCTGCAGATCAGCCGCATGCGTGCGCTGGAGTTCCA
Organism: Pseudomonadota bacterium; assembly: GCA_040387815.1. Taxonomy (GTDB): domain Bacteria; phylum Pseudomonadota; class Gammaproteobacteria; order Burkholderiales; family Burkholderiaceae_C; genus Ramlibacter. Next base: position 4,423 of record JAZKDA010000221.1, read on the forward strand.
GCGGCCGATGATCCGCGCCACCAATACCGGCGCCACCGCCCTCATCGATCACCGAGGGGTGGTCACGCATCAATTGCCCAGGCTCACAAGGGGCGTGCTCACCGGCCAGGTGGAGGGCCGCGACGGCGTGACGCCCTTTGCGCGCTGGTCCGCCGCCTGGGGTCTTTGGCCGCTATGGGCTCTGGGGCTGGTGATCGTGCTGGCGGCGGTGTTCAGCCGGCGGGCGACGGCTGGCGCAACACCCGAGCGGGCGGACGGAGCCGGCGAGGCGCGCCCGTAAAATCGGGCGATGCTCACCTTCCAGCAAATCATTCTCAAGCTGCAGTCCTACTGGGACGCGCAGGGCTGCGCCCTGCTGCAGCCCTACGACATGGAGGTCGGGGCGGGCACCTCGCACACGGCCACTTTCCTGCGCGCGTTGGGTCCCGAGCCCTGGAAGGCCGCTTATGTCCAGCCCAGCCGCCGTCCCAAGGACGGCCGTTACGGCGAGAACCCGAACCGGCTGCAGCACTACTACCAGTACCAGGTGGTGCTCAAGCCCGCGCCCGCCAACATTCTGGAGCTGTACCTCGGCTCGCTCGAAGCGCTGGGCTTCGATCTGAAGCACAACGACATCCGCTTCGTCGAAGACGACTGGGAGAACCCCACGCTGGGCGCCTGGGGCCTGGGCTGGGAGGTCTGGCTCAATGGCATGGAGGTGACGCAGTTCACCTACTTCCAGCAGGTCGGCGGCATCGACTGCAAGCCCATCACCGGCGAGATCACCTACGGCCTGGAGCGCCTGGCGATGTACCTGCAGGGCGTGGACAACGTCTACAACCTCACCTGGACCGAGGGCCTGAGCTACGGCGACGTCTACCTGCAAAACGAGAAGGAACAGTCGGCCTACAACTTCGAGCACAGCGACGCCGACTTCCTGTTCTCCGCCTTCGCCGCACATGAAAAGCAGGCCAAGCACCTCGTTGAGCAGCAGCTGGCCCTGCCCGCCTATGAACAGGTGCTCAAGGCGGCCCACAGCTTCAACCTGCTGGACGCGCGCGGAGCGATCAGCGTCACCGAGCGCGCCGCCTACATCGGGCGCATCCGCAACCTGGCCCGCAGCGTGGCCCAGAGCTATTACGACAGCCGCGAGCGCCTGGGCTTTCCCATGGCGCCACCCGAGTGGGTCGCGCAGATGGCCAAGAAGGCGGCCTGAACCTCATGACCGTGAAGAACGACAACCTGCTCGTCGAATTGTTCGTCGAGGAACTGCCCCCCAAGGCATTGAAGAAGCTGGGTGACGCGTTCGCCAACGTGCTGTTCGAACAGCTGCGGGCCCAGGGCCTGGCCGGCACTGGCGCCAAGCTCACCTCATTCGCGTCGCCGCGTCGGTTGGCGGCCCACATCACCGACGTTGCGCCGCAGGGCGCCGACAAGGCGGTGTCCCAGAAGCTCATGCCGGTCGCGGTCGGTCTCGATGGCTCGGGCAACGCGACGCCGGCGCTGATCAAGAAGCTGCAGGCGCTGGGCGCCGACGCCTCGGCTGTGGCCTCGCTCAAGCGCGCACCGGACGGCAAGGCGCAGGCGCTGTTCCATGAAAGCCTGGTGCGCGGCGCCACGCTCGCCGAAGGGCTGCAGAAGGCGCTGGCCGAAGCCATCGCGCGCTTGCCGATCCCCAAGGTCATGACCTACCAGCTGGCCGACGGCTGGACCGATGTGAAATTCGTGCGGCCGGCGCACTCGCTGCTCGCCCTGCATGGCGAGCGGGTGGTGCCGGTGCGCGCCCTGGGCCTGGCGGCGGGCGACACCACGCGGGGCCACCGCTTCGAGGCCGCGGTGCCGGTGGTCAAGATTGCGCACGCCGACCGTTATGCCGAGACCCTGGCGCGCGACGGCGCCGTCATCGCCAGCTTTGAGGCCCGCCGCGCCGAGATCGCACGCCAGCTTGCCGACGTGGCCGCGCGCGTGGGCGGCGGTGTTCGCCCCATCGATGACGACGCCCTCCTCGACGAGGTCACGGCCCTGGTCGAGCGGCCCAATGTCCTGCTGTGCGAGTTCGAGCGCGAGTTCCTCGATGTGCCCCAGGAATGCCTCATCCTCACGATGAAGGCCAACCAGAAGTACTTCCCGCTGCTCGACACCGCCGGGCGCCTGACGCACCGCTTCCTGGTCGTGAGCAACATCCGGCCGCTCGATGCCAGCGCGGTCATCGGCGGCAACGAACGCGTGGTGCGCCCGCGCCTGGCCGACGCCAAGTTCTTCTTCGACCAGGACCGCAAGAAGACCCTGGCCTCGCGCGTCGAAGGCCTGGCCAAGGTGGTCTATCACAACAAGCTCGGCACCCAGGGCGAGCGTACGGCCCGGGTGCGCGCGCTGGCCCATGCCATCGGCGCCCAGCTCGGCGGCGACACGCTGGCATGGCAGTGCGACCAGGCAGCCACGTTGGCCAAGGCCGACCTGCTCACCGACATGGTCGGAGAGTTTCCCGAGCTGCAGGGTGTGATGGGCCGCTACTATGCCCAGGCCGACGGGGTGCCGGCCGACATCGCCGACGCCATCGAAGACCACTACAAGCCCCGTTTCGCTGGCGACAGCCTGCCGCGCGGCCAGGTCGGCGTGGTGGTCGCCCTGGCCGACAAGCTGGAGACGCTGGCGGGCTTGTTCGCGATCGGGCAACTGCCCACCGGTGACCGCGACCCCTTCGCCCTGCGCCGTCACGCCCTGGGCATTTTGCGGATGCTCATCGAACGCGACCTGCCCCTGGCCCTGGGCGCCCTGCTGGCCGAGGCGGTCGGACTGTTCCCGCAGGCGCCTGCGGACACCATCGCCCAGTTGTCGAACTTCGTCTACGAGCGGCTGGCCGGCCTGCTGCGCGATCAGGGCTACAGCGCCCAGGAGATCGATGCCGTGCTGGCGCTGCAGCCCCAGCGCCTGGGTGACGTGACCAAGCGGCTCGCGGCGGTGCGCGCCTTCGCGGCCCTGCCCGAGGCGCCGGCGCTGGCCGCCGCCAACAAGCGCATCGGCAACATCCTCAAGAAGGCCGAGGGCGCAGTGCAAGCCGAGGTCAGCGAGGCGCTGCTGCACGAAGCCGCCGAACAATCGCTGTTCGCCGCCACCCGAGCGGTGGCGCCGCAGGCCCGCGCCCGGTTCGACGCGGGCGACTACGCCGCCTCACTCCAGCTGCTGGCCGCGCTGCGCGGGCCGGTCGACGCGTTCTTCGATGGGGTGATGGTCAACGCCGAGGATCCCGCGCTGCGGCGCAACCGGCTCGGCCTGCTCGCGACGCTGCACCAGGCCATGAACCGCGTGGCCGACCTGTCCCGCCTGGCTGCCTGATGGCCAGATTGCCCGAATGACCTCCCGACTCGTCATCCTGGACCGCGACGGAACCATCAACGTCGACAGCGACGAATACGTCAAGTCGGCCGACGAATGGCAGCCGCTGCCGGGTGCGCTGGAGGCCATCGCGCGCCTGAACCACGCCGGCTGGCACGTGGCGGTTGCCTCGAACCAGTCGGGCCTGGGCCGCGGCCTGTTCGACCTGGCCGCGCTCAACGCCATGCACACCAAGATGCACAAGTTGCTGGCGGCACAGGGCGGGCGAATCGACGCCGTCTTCTTCTGCCCGCACGCCCCCGACGACAACTGCCTGTGCCGCAAGCCGCTGCCTGGCCTGTTCGAGCAGATCGGCGAGCGCTTCGGCGTCGACCTCAAGGGCGTGCCGGTCGTCGGCGACACATTGCGCGACCTGCTGGCGGGCTCGGTGCTGGGCTGCGAGCCCCACCTGCTGCTCACGGGCAAGGGTGCCGAGTTTCGCGGCCGTCCCCTGCCCGATACCTTTCCTCCGGGCACGCGCGTCCATGAAGACCTCGGCGCTTTCGCGGACCATCTCCTCGCACGTCAGCCCGACGCACGCTGAGCCGCCTCTTTTTCTTGCGGAACCCAACGTGGCATTCATTCGATCGATCTTGCACGCGCTGTGGATGCTCGTGACCGTGGTGCCCTGGGCCATCGCGATGTTGGTGGCATCCCTGTGGCTGCGCGGCATTCCGCTGTACTGGATGGCCGCCGGCTGGCTTCGCGTGGCGGTCGGCGGCGCCCGTGTGCTGACGGGCATCCGGGTGCGCGTCACGGGTATGGAGAACCTGCCCCAGGGCGCCACCACCCCGGCCATCTTGCTGGTCAAGCATCAGTCCACCTTCGAGACCTTCCTCATGCCTGCGCTGATGCCGCATCCGCTGGCCTATGTGTTCAAGAAAGAACTGCTGCGGGTGCCGTTTTTCGGCTGGGCGATGGGCCGGCTCGACATGATCCACATCGACCGCA
>JAZKDA010000222.1:0-5076 GCA_040387815.1 Pseudomonadota bacterium
AGCACAACTGGAGCCAGGTGCTGGTGTTCACCCGCACCAAGTTCGGCGCCAACAATGTCGCTGAATTCCTCGTCAAAAATGGCATCAACGCCATGGCGCTGCATGGCAACAAGAGCCAGGGCGCCCGCACCCAGGCGCTGGCCGGCTTCAAGAGCGGCGAGATCCGCGCCCTGGTGGCCACCGACATCGCCGCCCGCGGCATCGACATCGACGACCTGCCGCACGTGGTGAACTATGAAGTGCCCAACGTGCCCGAAGACTACATCCACCGCATCGGCCGCACCGGCCGCGCCGGCAAGGAAGGCCAGGCCGTGAGCCTGGTGTGCCTGGACGAGGAAGGCTTCATGCAGGAGATCGAGCGCTTTACCAAGCAGCAGATCCCGGCGCAGGTCGTCGAGGGCTTCGGTCCCGAACCCGGCGAACGCGCCGAGCCCATCGCCATGGGTCGCCAGACCCTGTGGGGCGGCGCCGGCAAACCGCCCAGCCGCGACGTCATGGCGGCGGCCGCCAAGGCCGCGCGCCAGGAGATGGTGCAGCGTGTGCGTCACAACAAGGCCACCGGCGGCAGCGGCCGCGGCGGCGAGAAGCAGGCCCGCGCGCCCCAGGACGGCGGCGCCCGCCGTGGCAGCAGTGGCGGTAATGGTGGTGGCCGTGGCCAGCCCAGCCGCAACCCCAACGGCGCACGCCAGGCACCGGCGCAGCCGCGCCAGGCCACCGGCGACGGCTACGGCGCCAGCCGCAGCCGTGGTCCGGCGCCGGCTCGCCTGCACTCGGACGACGACCAGCCGCGCCTGGGCGCCCACGCCCCCGTCAGCCCCTTCGTTCAGCGCGACCCCAACCCGGTGCGCAGCTCCGATGGCCAACCCGATCCGCTGCGCACCAGCGTCGACAGCATGGGCGGCCGCGGCCGTCGCAGCGGCGGTGGCGGCGGCGGTGGACGCGGCTTCGGCGGCGGCGGCGGTCGCAGCCAGGGCAACGGCGCGCGCAACTGGGGGCGTTGACCGGCACTGGCCTGCAGGTGGGCGGCAAGGAGTTCACCGTGAAGTCCTCGCTACCCGCCAGCGCGGGGTGGAGCCGCCCCCTGACGCTCAACTACACTCTGTCGACATCCTGAACCACCGCCGCACGCGGCGGCGCGCGCTGTGCCGACGGTCGGCGTTCCCCGAGGAGCCAACGAGTGACCGCACCCAACGAACTCGAAGCCTGGCTGGCCCGTGAGGCCGAAGTGCGCGCCATTCATGACCGCGGCGCCGGGCCGGGCGTGATTCAGCCCGAACAGACCGCCGGCCTGACCGGACTGGAAATCATGCAGGGCCTGCTGCGTGGCGAGTTGCACTCGCCACCGATCGCGCAGACCCTGTCTTTCACACTGGTCGAGGTGGGCCCGGGCCGCGCGGTGTTCCAGGGCGCGCCGGCGCGCGAGCACCTCAACCCCATGGGCGCCATCCATGGCGGCTGGTATGCAACGCTGCTCGACTCGGCGCTCGGGTGCGCCGTGATGACGGGCCTGCCCGCCGGCCGCGCCTACACCACTGCCGAGCTCAGCGTGAACATCGTTCGGGCCATCGGCGAGCGGGCGCCCCGCGTTCGGGTCGAGGGCAAGCTGATCCATTGCGGCCGCCAGCTCGCCACGGCCGAGGCGCGCCTGTACGGCCCCGACGGCACGCTGTATGCCCACGGCACCACCACCTGCCTTGTGTTCGATACGCCGTCGCGCCGGTGAGACAACCGCAGCGCCCGATCCGCCAGAAAGCGTAACTTCCTGCCGAGTCGGCCACTTGGCGCGCGCCCGCCCCAGCGCGGCGCGGCCAGCCGTATTCCCTCCAAGGCCACTGTGCACGGCCGCGGTCGCGGCCAGCAAACCGCAACCGCGCGTGCACATTTGCGCCATGCAATCTGTTTCCAGCGTGTCATGGCCGGAACCTAAAGTTCGGACTGGCTGATCTTTGCCATGTCATGAAACGCGAGGAACCCTTGCTCGACCCCCGATGGACCGCCGCCGCGGCAAGCAGCCGCAGCCGCGCGCCGGCTGACGATGTGCGGGCCGTACTGGCCCGCTACGGCGCCAGCCGCTGGGACATGGCACAAGGGCGCGGCAGCATCGCTGGCGCCGTCGCCGGCGAAGGCGAGCCGCTGCGCGCGGTGGCCGATTCAGGCTACGGCTGCGGCCACGCGATGGACATGCTCAACTGGGTCAGCGAGCGCGACCGGGCGGGCGGCGCCATGGCGCCGCCGATCCTGCGCACGGTCAATGGCCGCCGCTGCGCCGACCATACCGCGCCCAACACCTGGGGCCTGTGGTGCCGCCGGCCCTCACCCACACCGGGTTCGCAGCCCGATTCACGCAACCGCCTGCACTACCAGCTGCAGGATCCGCACTTCGCCATTGTCGCGATGAGCGTGCCCGGCACGCGGCACAGCGGCATCGTGTTCCAGGCATCCAAGGCCGAGGGGGTGCATGGTGTCGAGCTCGCGCTGCGCGGCAACCATCCTCAGGCGCGCTGGCTGGACACGCGGGGTCAGCGTGTCGAGCTCACAGCGCCTGAGCCGCTCGCGCCGGGTGTATCAACCGTGCTCACGCTCACTTCCCGTCCCGGCGAACAGACCTTGCGCGTCAATGGGCGGCTGGCGGCGCAAGCCGCCGCGTACCTGGCCGTGTCGCCGCTGGCGCAGATGCTGATCGGCTGGGGCTTTCTGCATTACTTTCCGCGTGCGGGTTTCGGCGGCCATGTGTTCGCGGTGGTCACTGGCCGGGGCGTGCCCACGCACGATGAGCTACGACTGATCGAGTGCGACGTCGGCACCACGGCCGGCTGCCTGGCGCCGCACTGAACGCTGCAGTGGCGATAATCGCCGCATGCGCCTCCTCCACACCATGCTGCGCGTCGGCGACCTGCAGCGATCCATCGATTTCTACACCCAGGTGCTCGGCATGAAGCTGCTGCGCACCACCGAGCGGCCCGAGCAGAAATACTCGCTGGCCTTTCTCGGCTACGGCAGCAACCCCGAGCATGCCGAGATCGAGCTGACCTACAACCACGGGGTCGACCGCTACGAAATGGGCACCGCCTACGGCCACATCGCCCTGGGCGTGCCCGATGTGTACGCCGCCTGCGACCGCATCCGCGCGGCCGGCGGCACCATCACCCGCGAGGCGGGGCCGGTGAAGGGTGGGAATACGGTGATCGCGTTTGTGCAGGATCCGGATGGGTACAAGATCGAGTTGATCGAGCGGCAGGCCGAAGTGGGCTGAGGGTGGGTGACATACCGGGCCCCGATCCCGTCCGGGCCCCGGAGAGAGCGACTTGCACGAGATTGCGATCTCGTTTGACAGCGTCTCGGTCTGTTCCGGGAGTTATGTGACGAGACGTCCATCGCTGCAGCCGCTCGGCGAAATCTGATCAATGACCGGATTGCAGCGATTGCGGCCTCTCGATCCCATGGTTCGCGATCCCGGCCACGCCCCCATCGCAGTCAATCGCCGAGTTAGTTAAGTACAGGCTCGGGGGACTGGTAGCGAGGGTGGAGCGGACCTAACCTGCAGACGCCTTGAGTCAGCCTGCAGGAACGTCTGCTTTTCCATCGCGCCGATATGCACTATCGACCCAGAGCAGACGTCGGCAACTTCTCTGCGATTCGACTATGTTTGTCCCTGAGCGGAAAGTGCCATTGCAGCATTTCTGCCATAAGGACGAACGCCCCTTGCCCGCTCCTCTGTCATATTGGCTCGACACTCACGCGTGAGATCGGCCTGCATGAATCCAAACACGGTGAAGGTGTGTGAACTGCCACCAATTGTGCTCGCTCACCGAGCATCGCCTACTCCAACTTCCATTTCAGCGCCGTCGGAATTGCCCCCACTGCTCGCCGCGCCCCTCCACCAGTAAACCCTTGCGCACCAGTGCCCGGCATGCATCGAGAGTGTCCCACGGGATCTGGTCGACTGCCTCTGCAACAGTTGCGAAGTGCTGCCAATCGGCGGTCACGGCCTGCAGAACTCGTTCCATGTCCTGCACCGACAAGCTGCGGTCGGCAAATTCGTCGACATCGCGCCCAGAGAAGACGTAGGCGCTGTTGCTTCGGATGATGTAGTGAGCCTGACACGCCGAGTCTCGCCAAACCGAAGGGTAAAGCGTCAACTTGTTGTCGCGGATGTAGAAGCGCCAAGCTTTGCCAGCCTCGCGGTCCAGATTGACTGCGTACTCCTCACCGCAGCCACAGGGGCATTTGACAATCAACAGCCTTGGTCGGCCACGCTCCACCAGCGCTACCTCCCCCGGTTTCCGCAAAAGGTCACCGACCTCCGAACGGCGCTCGAAAGTTCCAACCAGGCGAATTGGCGTCCTCACTTCTTTCCTTTCGTCGCGCTGGCCAGCGCCTCGAGGATGCGCTCTCCGATAACGAAGCCCATCGCACGAACGGTCTCCCTGCTGAGACCTTCGCCCTTCTCATTGCTGAAGTCGCGTGTGTTGCAGGCCTTGCGAATGAAGCAGAAAGCCAGAACGGCAGCATATTGGTAGCTGGCCAATTCCATCTGCCGCGCTTGCAGCCGAATTTGCCGTACGCAATCAAAGTACCAGGCTGACCGATCGCCCGGATGGCAAGGCTCGCCATCCTTAGCGAAGCATTCGGCGCTGTACATATCGGCGATTGACGACAACACCGCGTCGGCGGGCCTGGGGTCGCCGATGAACCCGTCGATGAAGAGCCCAGACTCAAGTGACGCGGGGTCGAAGACGATGGGCATGCCCATCTCCACCTTCTCGAAGTCGATGACGATACCGTCCGCAAGGCGCGCGAGCACGTTGGTCGCATGTAGGTCGCCATGTACCGCCCCAGCCAGAAACTTGTCCTGCGTCACCTGCACGAACAACGATTTCAGCTCGGCCAAAGTCTTCTTGGCCCCCAGCTTGCGAATCTCACTCTCGCGCCACTTTGGAATCTCGTCTCGCCAGCTCAACTCAGAAAGGCCTTGCTTCGACTTCTGCTCGAACGCATCAGCCAGGGTGTTCTCGGACGGTTTGGCCGTCACGCGCCAAGAGCGCAGCGTGTAGTTGAACAGGTTCGCAATGACGT
>JAZKDA010000223.1:0-5993 GCA_040387815.1 Pseudomonadota bacterium
CCATTGAAGGTGACCACCATGCCCAGGAAGGTGCCCAGCATGCCCAGCATGACCAGCAGCCCCACCAGGTAAGGCGTGAGGGCCGGGCCGGGCAGGCCGCCGCGCCCCCCTTCGATGCGCAGGCGCACCGCGTTGCGCAGGGCCGGCGGCACGCTGGCCAGCCAGTCGCCCAGGTGGGCGATCGGCTCGGGCGTGTCCGCCAGGGCGTTGGCCAGGCCATGGGTGGCCGCCCGGAACTGCCGCAACTCGGACGCCCCGAGCAGGTAGACACCCGCAATGACCAAGGTCATGGCCAGGGCCAGCCAGCTCGATCCGACAAAGCCGGCGGCCACCCAGGCCACGGTCAGGAGGCCGATGGCGAAAGCCACCGCAAAAAAACGCTTGCTCATTCTGGGTTCGTCAGTTCGTTGTGCAGGGCGTCGATGAGGCCCGCGACGGGTTGCATGCGAAGGTCGAGTTCGGCCATGAGGGCCTGACGCCACTCCCGGCCAAACGATTCCAGCCAGCCGCCCGGTTGGGCGTGGCGCAGCTGCTCGAAGCGCCGCTCGATCAGCGTGGCGGCAGTGGGCATCAAGGCTTGCTCGCGCGGGGCCAGGCCTTGTTCGAGCATGGCATCGAGGGTGGCCAGCTGCCGCAGCCGGGGGGACGCGCGGGCCAGGGTGTGGCGAACCTGCTCGCGCAGGGCGCCGATGCGCTGCTCCATCTGTCGTTGCAGCGCCTGATGGCGTTGGCGATAAGGGGCGTAGCTGAGGCCGGCCGCGTCGGCCGTGTCGCCGATGCCCAAAGACACAGGCTCGTAGGCAATGGCGGCGGCCAGTGCGGTGCGCTCGCGTCGCACTTCGTCTGTGATGATGGAAGTGCTGGAGGCCACAGGTGCCTGCGCCCGCGGCGCGGCGGCCCCGATGGCGCGCAGATCCTGGTGCGCCGCCTGCAGCCGGATCGCGTCAAAGGCGTTGAGCCACAGGCTCAGGCGCTCGGCGAAGTCCATCCCCCGTGAATCCGCATCCAAGGGGGCCCAATCGCCAAGCAGGCGAACCAGCCGGGAACTGCCGAAACTGCTGCGCAAAACCAATCCTTTGCACCGCAGGGGTGCAATCCAAATGACTCTTCTTGTGGGGAGGGGCGACCCTCGCGGACGGTCTGGTAGACGGCCCGCGGTGGGAAGCCTTCGAAGAGGCTGTCGCCCAGCCCCTATTAGAAACGATCCGGCGGGGCATCCTGGCGCGCGGGCAGGTGGGCACCAACCCGGCGGTGGGGGGTGTGCCTTAGTTCACCTTCAGGTCGCGCAGGCCCGGTTGGTCGTCGGGGTAGCGCAGGTTCAGGGCCTGGAGGGCGTCGCGCAGGGCCAGCCCCACCATCAGGTTGCGGTGGGTTTTCGAGTCGGCGGGCACCACGATCCAGGGCGCCGCCGCGGTGGACGTGGCGGCCACGGCCTGCGAGTAGGCCTTTTGGTAGTCGTTCCACTTCTTTCGCACTTCGAGGTCACCGCGCTGGAATTTGTAGCGCTTGGCCGGGTCGTCCAGCCGCTCTTGCAGGCGCTTGGCCTGCTCATCCTTGGAGATGTGCAGCAGGAACTTGAGGACGACGGTGCCGGTTTCGGTGAGCAGGCGCTCGAAGTCGTTGATCTGCGCCAGGCGGCGGCGGTGTTCGGCGGCGTCGATCCAACCCTCGACCACCGGCACCAACACGTCCTCGTAGTGGCTGCGGTTGAACCCGACGATCTCGCCGGCGCCTGGCACTTCCTGGTGGATGCGCCACAGAAAATCGTGCGCGCGCTCGGCTTCGGTGGGCGCCCGCCACGCGACCGCGCGCACGCCAATCGGGCTCATGCGGCCGAACACGGCACGCAGCGTGCCGTCTTTTCCGCTGGTGTCCAACCCCTGCAACACGACGAGCAGCTTGAAACGGTGGTCGGCATAGAACAGGTTCTGCAGGGTGTCGAGCTCCTGCGCGAGCAGATCGACCTGGTCGCGGTCGGCCTGCTTGTCGCCGCTGGAAAACGGCTTGGCCGCGGGATCGACGGCGCCGAGGGAGAACGACGGGTCGGGCGCCTTCAGCCGCCACGGCGCCCAGGCCTTGGCGGACAGCGAGCCGTTGGGGGTGTCTCGGTTGTTCTTGGCCATGGCGGCAGTGTAGGCCGCGGGGCCGGCTCACACGCGCCGGAACTGCCGGAAATTGTTCGTCCAGTAGGCGGCGGTGAGGTGGTCGAGCCGCACGGTGCCGCCGGTGGAAGGCGCATGCACGAAGCGGCGGCGGCTGACCACGATGCCGGCATGGGTGGCAACGGCGCCGCGCCCGAAGAAGGCCAGGTCGCCGGTGTGCACCTGGGCCGGGTCGACCGGCTCGCCCCAGTCCTGCAACTGCCGCACCGTGCGCGGCGCGCCCAGGCCGGCCGCATGGTTGAACACATAGCCGATCAGCCCGCTGCAATCGAAGCCGCCCTGCGGCGTATTGCCGCCGAAGCGGTAGGGCGTGCCCACCAGGCCCAGGGCCATCATGGCGACATCCTGGCGGCCGATGCCATCGGTGGCCGGGTCGTCGGCCGGGCCGGCCTGCGGGCCGGCGGAGGGCAGGGGGGTGGAGGCGCATCCGGCCAGGCCCAGCGCGGCCAGGGCGCAGGCGCCGCCGAGCAGGCGCTGCAGGGCGAGGCGGCGCAGGCCCGCGTGGGCGTGGTCGCGTGGGAAGGGGTGGGGTGTCGAATGCACGAGCCGAATCTTCCAGGGCGGACTGACGTGCGTCAACTTCGATGGGGCGAACTGTCGCAGCATGGATGTGCGAGCGCATCGCGCCTTGGCGGAGGCTTTCGATGTCCGACCGGCGGCGCCAGCTGACCTTGCGCCTGCAGACCGCGCCGGCCGTGTTCACCCCTGAGCAGAAACATACCAACTGGAGCGAAAGTGAATCTCATTATTGACAAACTTGCGGAAATAACCAAAATGAGAAACATATGCCCTCCGCCAGTCCACCACTCAACCACCGCGCGACCACGGCACTCACCGAGCTTGGGGAACTGCTGCGCCAGCAGCGACGCGGCCTGAAAGTCAACGCGACCGCAGCCTCCGAGGCGGCGGGCGTGTCGAGGGTGACCTTGCATCGGATCGAAAAGGGCAACCCTTCCGTGACCGTCGGCGCGTTCATGGCGCTGGCGCTGGCGCTGGGTCTGCGCCTGCAGTTGACTGCCGTGAACCAAGCCCCGCAGGTTCTCGACCGCAAGGGTTGGATCCCTGCGCGCATCAGACTCGACCAGTACCCCAAGCTGAAGGAACTGGCTTGGCAGGTCCATGGGACAGAGGAGCTGTCACCGAGAGAAGCGCTCGGCATCTACCAACGCAACTGGCGGCACGTCGACATCTCTTCACTGTCGCAAGATGAGAAAGACCTGGTGGATGCACTGCGTGACGGGCTGGGCGGAGAAGATGCCGTTTGATCGACCCCACCATCAGCGGATCGCGCGTCTGCTGGAATCGTTCGACGGACAAGTGCTTCGCGAACACCAGTGCCTGTTCGCGGGTGGGACCGTCATGGCGCTGACATTCGGCGAGTATCGTGAGTCGGTGGACGTTGATTTTCTGGTGTCGGATCTTGCCCACTACCGGGAATTGCGAAATGCAATGACTGGACAGAAGGGGCTCGGCACGATCACACGGGCCGACATACCGCCCTTGCAGCCAATGTCGGAGCTCAGAGCCGACCAGTATGGAATCAGGACGCGAATCGCCATCGACGGTAACCCCATCAAGTTCGAGATCGTGTACGAAGCTCGCATTGCCCTCGAAGCGCCGACCGAGGCAGATCAAGTTTGCGGCATCGCGACGATCTCACCCCTGGACATGGCAACAAGCAAGCTGCTAGCCAATTCGGACCGGTGGGCGGATGACGGCGTCTTCAGCCGAGACCTGATCGATCTGGCGATGATGCGGCCTTCGCTTGCATTGCTTCGCGATGCTGTTGCGAAGGCTCAGGGGGCGTATGGCGCAGCGATCTTGCGTGACCTTCAGCGTGCAATCGAGAGTATGCGGGCGCGAAAAGGGCGACTGGAGCGCTGCATGGAGGCGATGGCCATGGAAGGTCCGGCGGCGGTTGTGTGGCAGCGGATTCGTGCGTTGCGCCGCGTGCTTGGCGAGTGAAGGACAAGCAGGTGCCGGACGCCACCAAGCCCCGTTCCCGGCGACTGAACTGCGGGAAATACGGGCGCGGACGGCGCTTAGGCACCCAATGGCGTGTGCCAATGCGCGCTGCGAGAATGGGCGTTTCGCCATCCCTTTAACTCACTGCCTGACAGACCGATGCTGAAATTCTTCTACAACACCGCGCCCAATCCCATGAAAGTGGCCCTCCTCCTGGAGGAACTGGGCTTGCCCTATGAGCCGGTTGCGGTGGATACGCGCAAGGGCGAGCAATTCGCGCCGGCGTTTGTGGCCATCAATCCCAATTCGAAGGTGCCTGCCATCGTCGACGGTGACGTGACGGTGTTCGACAGCAATGCCATCTTGCTGTTTCTGGCTGACCGAGAGCAGCGCTTCGTGCCCAGCGACCCGCGCAGCGCCGAGCGCGCGCAGGCGCTGTCCTGGCTGATGTTCGTGGCCAGCGGGATCGGGCCGTTCTCGGGGCAGTCGGTGCACTTTCGAAATGTGGCGCCCGAGCCCAAGGAATACGCGCTCAATCGCTACGATTTTGAGGCCCACCGGCACTGGACGGTGCTCGAACAGCACCTGGCCCGCAACACCTGGATGGTGGGCGACGCCTACAGCATCGTCGACATGGCGGTGTGGGGCTGGGCGCGCCTGATGCCTTACGTGCTGGGCACCGGCGAAGCCACGTGGGAGCGCTACCCGCAGCTCAAGCGGCTGGTCGACACCATCAGCGCCCGGCCGGCCGCGCAGCGCGTCGAGGCATTGCGCAAGCGGCATGCATTCAAGACCGAGATGGACGAGCAGGCGCGCAAGTTCATGTACCCGCAGAACGAGCGGCTGGCCAAGCACTGAGCCGTCGGACAGATGATCGACGGTGGGCACACCCCGATGTCGCAAGCACTACAGCGCCTGGTGCAGGTGCAAATGCCCTATGGCAAGCACAAGGGCACCCTCATTGCCGACTTGCCGGGCAACTACCTGAACTGGTTCGCCCGCGAGGGCTTTCCGCCGGGGGAAGTGGGCCGCCTACTGGCGCTTATGCACGAGATCGACCACAACGGCCTCAAGCACTTGCTGGCGCCGCTGCGGCGGGTGGTAGGGTAGGCCCGCGAATGAGGTGGAAACACCCGCGCGGTGCTTGATGTTTTCTTGAGCCGAACGATTCTGAAGCGGAGGAAAAGTGATGGAATCAGAGGGGCATGTTGCCGTCTTGGTTGACTGCGACAACACGGCGCCAGAGGCAGTGGAGTATGCGTTGCGCGTCGTGGCGCAATTCGGGCGAGTTGTCTTGCGCCGTGGATACGGGAACCACCAGACACTGGCCAACAAATGGCAGGAAGCCCTGGTGCGTCTGGCCTTCACGCCTTGCCTGCAGTATCAGTACGCCGCAGGCAAGAACACTGGCGACATTGCACTGGCGCTTGATGCATTGGAAGCGCTGTTCGATGAACGGGCAGACATCTTCTGTCTGGTGACCAGCGATTCCGACTTCTCCTATCTGTGCCGCAAGCTAAGGGAGCGCGGCGCAACGGTATACATCGTCGGAGAAACCAAGACGCCGGATGCTCTGCGAAACGCCAGCGACCAGTTCTTCGAATGGGTTCGACCCGATGTGGCACCCGCTTCCGCTGGTTCGGGCGCAATAGGCGGAGACCCGGTGAGCAAGGAAGATGTGTCCGCGACGAGCGGTGCCGCCAAGGCGTTGGTCAAGCGTCGCCCGAAGTTCGTTGTCGATGCGGTAGACCTTCTCGCGGGTGGCGCCTCCGACGGCAAGGTGGCCTTGGGCGGCCTCGGCTCGTACCTTAAGCGAATGGACCCGGCTTTCTCGCCACAGGCTTATGGACACTCCGGTCTTTTGAA
>JAZKDA010000224.1:0-2076 GCA_040387815.1 Pseudomonadota bacterium
GCGCACTTCCGCACCATGGAGAACAGGCGCCGCGGCCACGCCGATCGCCTGCAGGGACGCGGCGGCAGTGCCCGCCGTTTCCCCCGCACACCACCGCGCCAAGCCGTCCTCCGTGAAGTCGTCTTCGCCAATCAGCGCGGCGACCCGAGGCGTCTGTCCGCCCGGAATGCTGACGGCCATCCATCCATCCTGGGTGCGCAGGCATCTCTGGAAGAAGTAGCCGTCGTCCGCGTTCCCGGCCCGCGCGGGGCGGCTTTCGGCCGCGGCAAATTCTTCCCCCACGAGAAAGCTGGTCAGCTCGCGCTGTGAAAGATCGAGATGCGCGCCTTGGCCCGTACGTCTCTTCTGCCGATAAGCGGCAAGCACCATGCCGGTGGCGAACAGGGCGACGACCTGGTCGGGATAGTTGAGCGCCCGGCCGGTGGTGACGGGACCGGAAGCATCGTCATATCCGGTATGCCAGGCCTGTCCGCCCATCGCCTCCAGTGTGCTTCCGAAGGAGACGTAGCGCGCCTTCGGGCCGGACTCGCCCTGACTCGAAATGGAGGCCAGGATGATGCCGGGCCGGACTGCGGTGAGGCTGTCGTAGCCGATGCCGAGTTCTTCCAGCACGCCGCGCCTGAAATTCTCGACCACGATGTCGCTTCGACGCGCCAGCTCGAGAAAGACGTCACGGCCTGCAGGTGTCTTCAGGTCGATGCTGATGCCTTCCTTGTTGCGGTTGGTGAAGCGAAAGGGCCGGAAGCCATCATCGGTCGCGGCGGAGGCTGCGTTCCAGTTGCGGAACGGGTCCCGGTAGGTGGGTGATTCGACCTTGATGACTTCGGCGCCCAGGTCTGCCAGCATCGCGCCGGTTGCGGCGCCAGCCGTGATGATGCCCAGGTCGAGGACGCGGCATCCGTGCAATGGAAGTGTCATGCGAGTGAGAGGTGTGCAGGCGCGGTTGCGGTGTGAGGAAACGAGCCGGGTTCAAAAGCG
Organism: Pseudomonadota bacterium; assembly: GCA_040387815.1. Taxonomy (GTDB): domain Bacteria; phylum Pseudomonadota; class Gammaproteobacteria; order Burkholderiales; family Burkholderiaceae_C; genus Ramlibacter. Next base: position 979 of record JAZKDA010000224.1, read on the forward strand.
TTCTGATTCCAGAGGACCGGCAGCCGAGGCAGCGCGCGGGTTTCTCCGGTGCCATCGATCTCGAGCTGCCGAAGGAAGTCGCGGGCCAGGTATTGCTCGTCTTGGGCCAGTTCCTGTGGACTCCAGATGGCGCCCGAGGGCAGGCGGGCACGCATGAATTCCTGCTCCAGCTCGGCGCGCGAACGGTCGTGCCAGGCTTCTTCGAACCATCGGGCAATCTCTTCGCCATGCCTCGCGCGGACGATCGGGTCGGCCATTGCGGGTTCGCACAACCGGGGATGATTGCCCGCCAGCGCGCAAAGCCGTGCCCAGTCCGCCGGCTGATAGACCAGCGCGATCCAGCCGTCCTTGCATCGCACGACGGGCCAGTCGCCGGATCGACCGGCCCTGGACGGCGGCGGGGTGTCTGGGAGCACCGGGCTGTTGGCCACGTTCTTCCAGTTGAGCCACACGGCGCATTCGAGCAGACTGACGCGCACCGTCTCGCCGCGTTCCAGCATCAGCGCACCCATTGCACCCGCGAAGCCCGACAGGCCTGCGGCGTAGGCGGCCTGATGGCCACCCAGGCGCAACGGCTCACGCGCAGGATCGCCCACCAGGTTCAGCAGCCCGCTGGAGGCCAGCACGGTGAACTCGCTGTTCGGTGTGTCGTCGGGGACGTGATTGCCGAGCATGGAATAGAACACCTGCACCTGCCGCCGTGCGTTGGACGCGGACAGTTCGCGCCGCGGCGACAGCAGCACGTCGGCCTGCAACTCCTGCAATGCCGCGTCGGCGGGCGCAACCAGCTGCTTGCCGGCATTCAGGAAGGCATAGAGTGCGCTGCGACCGGAAACGATGGGCGCCATGCGCCTGAGTGGCTCTGTTGCAGGATCTTCAATGCGCAACACCTTGGCGCCGAGATCGGCCGCGATGCGCCCGCTGAGTGCCATGGCCAGGCGCAGCGCCAACGGGGTGCCTGGCGAGGGCGCCTCGACGAAGACCAGGTCGTGGAGTGGCGGGTTCACGACGGCTTCCCCTGTCCCGGGTTCATGTGCCCGGAAGCAAAACGTGCCAGTCCCTGGCCCTGGATGTCCGAGCGAGCCCGGATGGCGGCGT
>JAZKDA010000225.1:0-1527 GCA_040387815.1 Pseudomonadota bacterium
GTTCATCTCCATCAGCATGAAGGCGATGAGGGTGTTGAACACCACCCACACCACCCGGCCCGGATGGCTGTGCGTCACGCGCGAGAAGAAGTTGGACCACGCGAGCGAGCCGGCGTAGGCATTGGTCACGTTGATCTTGATCTGCGAGATCACCACGAACAGCGCGGTGGCCGCGACCGCCCAGCCGAAGTGCGGAAACACGTACTCGTAGGCGGCCAGGTACATCTGGTTGGGGTCGACCGCGCGGTCCAGCGGCACCATGTGGCTGATGGCCAGGTAGGCCAGCAGCGCGCCACCCAGCATCTTGAGCACGCCCAGCACCACCCAGCCCGGCCCGCCAGCCAGCACGCCGGCCCACCAGCGCACCCGGTTGTGCGCGGTTCGGGCCGGCATGAAGCGAAGGTAGTCGGCCTGCTCTCCCATCTGGGTGATCAGCGCAATGCCCATGGTGAGCGCGGCACCGAACAGGTGCATGTCGAAGCTGGACGTGCCGCCCTTCTCACCCGCATGGTGCGTGATGCCGGCGAATGCACCAGGATCGCGCACGATCACGAAGACGAAGGGCACGATCAGCATCACCAGCCACAGCGGCTGCGTCCAGGCCTGCAGGCGGTTGATGGTGGAGATGCCGTGCGTGACCAGCGGAATGACCACCAGCGCGCACACCAGGTAACCCCAGGTCGGCGGCACGCCCAAGGCCAGCTCCAGGGCGTAGGCCATGACAGCGGCCTCCAGCGCGAAGAAGATGAAGGTGAACGAGGCGTAGATCAGCGAGGTGATGGTGGAGCCGATGTAGCCGAAGCCCGCACCGCGCGTGAGCAGGTCCATGTCGACGCCGTGACGGGCGGCATAGACGCTGATCGGCACCCCCGCCAGGAAGATGATCAACCCGGTGGCCAGGATGGCCCAGAACGCGTTGGCAAAGCCGTACTGCACCAGCAGCGTGGCGCCCACGGCTTCGAGAATCAGGAAGGAGGCGGCGCCAAAGGCGGTGTTGGCCACCCGGAAGATCGACCAGCGCCGAAACCGCTGCGGGGTGTAGCGCAGGGCGTAGTCTTCCAGCGTTTCGCGCGCCACCCAACTGTTGTAGTCTCGCCGCACCTTGATGACGCGCTGCGTCGCCGCCTCGGGCGGCGGGGGTTCCAGAGCGGGGGCGGTGTCATGCACACGGCGTGGGCTGCAAGTAGCGCGCCAAGCACACAGGCATGACGCTTGCAGTGCTTGCGCTGTATAACCCCGCATCATGGACCTCACGCCCCGCGAAAAAGACAAGCTGCTGCTGTTTACCGCCGCCCTGCTGGCCGAGCGTCGCAAGGCGCGCGGCCTCAAGCTCAACTACCCAGAAGCCGTGGCCCTGATCTCGGCCGCCGTGCTCGAAGGCGCGCGCGACGGCAAGACCGTGGCGCAGCTCATGAGCGAAGGCCGCGGCGTCCTCACCCGCGCCGACGTGATGGAAGGCGTGCCCGAGATGATCCCCGACATCCAGGTCGAGGCCACCTTCCCCGACGGCACCAAGCTCGTCACCGT
>JAZKDA010000226.1:0-3050 GCA_040387815.1 Pseudomonadota bacterium
AACTGCCCGACGCCTTCCTGCGCCGCTGCTTCTTCCACTACATCAAGTTCCCCGACGCGGCGACCATGCAGCTGATCGTGGACGTGCACTTCCCCGGCCTCAAGAAAGAGCTGCTGACGGCGGCGATGAAGACCTTCTACGACGTGCGCAACCTGCCCGGCCTGAAGAAAAAGCCCAGCACCTCCGAGCTGCTGGACTGGCTCAAACTGCTGGTGGCCGAGGACATCCCGCTCGAAGCGCTGCAAAGCAAGGACGACAAGGTGGCCGTGCCGCCGCTGGTGGGCGCCCTGCTCAAGAACGAACAGGACGTGACCCTGTTCGAAAAGCTCGTGTTCATGCAGCGGAACAACCGCTGAGGATTCGCGGGGCCAGCGCCATGCGCACACCCGAGCCGATCACGCTGCAGTCCGCGCAGTTGCGCCTGGAGCCGCTGACGGCCGATCACGCCTTCGCGCTCGAGGGTTGCGCGCGCGATGGCCAGCTGTGGAACATCCGCGTGACCTCGGTGCCCGCGCCCGGCGAGATGGCCGCCTACATCGAAGCCGCGCTGGCCGGGCAGCGCGCCGGACACATGCTGCCCTTCGTGGTGCGCGACGCGGCCAGCGGCACCGTCGTGGGCACCACCCGCTACCACGACATCGTGCCGGCCATCGACCGCCTGGAGATCGGCTACACCTGGTACGCCAGAAGCTGGCAGCGCACCCATGTGAACACCGGGGCCAAGCTGCTGCTGCTGCAACACGCCTTCGACACGCTGGGCGCGAAGCTGGTGGGCTGGCGCACCGACAACTTCAACTTCGCGAGCCAGCGCGCCATCGAGCGGCTGGGCGCCAAGAAAGATGGCGTGCTGCGCCACCATGCACCGCGCCGAGACGGCACGGTGCGAGACACCGTGATGTACAGCGTGGCGGCCGGCGAGTGGCCCGAGGTGCGGGCGCACCTCGAGCACCAGCTGTCGCGCCCACGATAACCGGCAGGAGGCTGCCATGCTGATCGACTTCTTCTACACCTTGCGCAGCGCCAAGCTGCCCGTCTCCGTCAAGGAGTACCTCGTGCTGCTGGAGGCCGTCTCGGCCGGCGTGGTGGGCCCGCGCAGCGACGACGGCTGGTCGCTCGACGACTTCTACTACCTGGCCCGAACCGCGCTGGTCAAGGACGAGAAGCACTACGACAAGTTCGACCGCGCCTTCTCCGCCTACTTCAAGGGCGTGGAGATGCTCACCGACTTCACCAAGGACGTGCCGCTGGAGTGGCTGCGCAAGACCCTCGAGCTGGAGCTCAGCCCCGAGGAAAAGGCCAAGATCGAAAAAATGGGCTGGGACGAGCTCATGGAAACGCTCAAGAAGCGCTTCGAGGAGCAGAAAGAGCGCCACGAGGGCGGCAGCAAGATGATCGGCACCGGCGGCACCTCGCCCTTTGGCGCCCACGGCTACAACCCGCAAGGCATTCGCATCGGCCAGGACAAGGGCCGCAACCGCAGCGCGGTGAAGGTCTGGGACCAGCGCGCCTACAAGGACTACGACGACTCGCAGGAACTCGGCACGCGCAACATCAAGGTCGCGCTGCGGCGCCTGCGCAAGTTCGCCCGCGAGGGCGCCGCCGAAGAGCTGGACCTGGACGACACCATCCGCTCCACCGCGGCCAATGCGGGTTACCTCGACATCAAAATGGTGCCCGAGCGGCACAACAACGTGAAGGTGCTGCTGCTGATGGACGTGGGCGGCACCATGGACGACCACATCCAGCGCGTGGAAGAAATGTTCTCGGCGGCCAAGACCGAGTTCAAGCACCTTGAGTTCTATTACTTCCACAACTGCGTCTACGACTTCATGTGGAAGAACAACCGCCGCCGCTACTCGGAGAAGTTCCTCACCTGGGACATCATCCGCAAGTACAACAAGGACTACAAACTGGTGTTCGTGGGCGACGCCACCATGAGCCCTTATGAAATCCTGCAACCCGGCGGCAGCGTCGAATACAACAACGAAGAGGCCGGCGCCGAGTGGCTGCAGCGCCTGACCCACGCCTTCCCCAAGTTCGCTTGGATCAACCCCGAGCCGCAAGGCGTGTGGCAGTACCGCCAGAGCATCAGCGTCATCCAGCAGATGATGAACAACCGCATGTACCCGCTGACCATCAAGGGGCTGGAGGATGCGATGCGGCTGCTGTCGAAGTAGGTAAGGCGGGGCGCTCGCGCCAGCGGCGCTGACAGGCACGCCGGTACAATCGGCCGGCCTTAAGGCCCTATCGCCGCCGTAGTTCAATGGATAGAACGGGGACCTCCTAAGTCTCAGATGCAGGTTCGATTCCTGCCGGTGGTACCAGCGATGAGCAGCTCGTCGATGGCAGGAACATTCAACGCGTGTCCGTCGCGTCCGTTTCCTACGAACGTTCCGCGGCTCCAATTCGTCTTTACTTGCTAAAGCGCACGCGCCTACACCGCGATCCGAAAAACGAGGACAAGATGGGCAAGACCTATCAGGAACTCCTCATGATTCACGCTGCCATCCATTCCCGCGCCAGGCTCGTTGCGTTCGGCCTGTGCGCCGTGCTGGCCTTTCCTGCTTTCGCCCAAGTGGCCAGCGGGGGCGCCAATGTCGAGCCCAAGTCTGCCATCCAGCGCCGGGCCACAGGGATCGACCCATCCGGCAACTATCAGCAGGAGGTTCAGGCCTGCCGCTCAGGCAAAACCGTGCAATCCCGAGAAACCTGTCTGGAGGAGGCCCGCAACGCCCAGGCCGAGCGTCGGCGCGGGCAGTTGGGCAAGGAAGGTGCTGACTACACCGCGAACGCCATGGCACGGTGCCAATCGTTGGCGGGTGATGACCTCGAGGCCTGCCGGGCCCGCGTCATGGGAGCCGGGAGCACCAGCGGCAGCGTGGGCGGCGGCGGTCTGCTGCGGCAGGTAGAGACGGTGACGCCAGCTGGGGCCGACAAGGGGACCGCGAAGTGATGACGGCCCGGGTGCTGGGTATCTCGAGGTAGACCTCAAGAGATGTGGCGGAGTGGACGGGACTCGAACCCGCGACCCCCGGCGTGACAGGCCGGTA
>JAZKDA010000227.1:0-10719 GCA_040387815.1 Pseudomonadota bacterium
GGTGTCGCCGTGGTACATGCTCCAGCCGTCCTTGCGGCTGAAGTCCTGGCCGATGCTGCGCCCGGCCAGCGACACCGCCGGCCCCATGTCGGCATTGCCGCGCGGGTAGGCGTCATCGTGATAGGCGCAAAACAGGAACGGGTCCGCGGTTTCCCAGGGAAAGCCCAGCGGCCTGACCGCGAGCACAGCGGGGGTGGAAGAAGTCATGACCATCCTTTCAATCCATCAATCTACGGGCGAATCGGCGCCGTTCAAGCCGAACCGGCGCTGGCGCTCGCGCTGGCGGCATTGTGCTGGGCCTGCTGCATCCTCAGCGCCGCCAAGGCCATGCGAGCGTCGCCCACCACGATGCGGCAGGGCACCGCCAGCATCAGGTTCAAGGGCAGGTCGAACTCCTCGAACTGCCAGCCATGGGCATCGGCCAGACCACCCTGGCCCACCAGGCCCGCATGGCGTTGCCGGATGCGCGCCGCCAGGCTGCCGCCTTCGGGCACATAGCCGAAGACGGGCTTGCCGCGCGCCACCGCATAGCCCACCTCGAAGCAGGTGCCGCTGTCGGGCTCCGCTCCGCGAAAGAAGTCGAGATTGGCCAGCACGGCGTCGCAGGCATCGATGCCGGCCACGTTGGCCTGGTAGATGTGACGCGCCACGGCGTGCGGCGTCGGAAGATCGCCGGGCAAGGACAGATCGAGCGGAAACACACCCGTGAAGCCGTATTCGGCACACAGGGCCAGGAGCTTGCGGCCATGCTCGGCCGCGTCGGGGCGGAACACGTCGGGGCCGGCGAGGTAGATGCGATGAAGGGGCACGAATGGATTGTCGCCGCTGCAGCATGCGTCGACACGTGACTCATGCCGCGTGCCGCCGTGCCGCGGCCCGGGTCGACGGCCCTATCGCGTGCCAATGACGGCGTTGGCCGGGGCCGTGGCGCGGACATGCTCGCGCAGCCGCGTCACAAAGCTCGTCGCCGCGGCCGACAGGCTCACGTCCCGTCGGCGACTGAGGTAGATCGGCCGCACCACGGTCGCCGGGTTCAGCTGCACGGTCACCACGCCGGGCACCCTGAACTGCGGCAAGGACCAGTGCGGCAAAAAGCCCGCGCCCACGCCCGCGGCCACCAGCCCGGCGACCGTCGACAGGCTCTGCACCTCGACCCCGGTATCGGCCGCGCCGAAGTCGGCCAACAGCTGGCGGGCGGCCAGCACTCGGTCGCCGACGCGCACAAGCATCTTGTGGGTTCCCTTCAGATGCACGAACTCGACGCCCGCCAGCGCATCCAGCGATAGCGACGTCCTGCCGCTCAGCGCGTGGCCCGATGGCAGCGCCACGTACAGGGCCTCTTCGAACAGCAGTTCGAACTCCAACTCGTTGGTGTGACTGGTCTGCGAGCTCAAGGCGAAGTCCACCAGGCCCTGACGCACCAGGTCCTGGCAGGCGACGGAGGACGCGTCGCTCAGATGGGTCCGGATGTGGGGAAAGCGCTTCCGATAGGCCCGCAGGATATCTGGTAGCCAGTAGGCGGCCAGCGAAGGCACGACCGCCATCGAGACCTGCCCGCGCTCGAGCTTGGACAGCGCGCGCAGATCGTTGCGCACGCTGTCGAGCTCGGTCGTGATACGCCTTGCGCTGACGGCGAAGCGCTCCCCCTCGGGCGTCAAGACGACCGAGCGCTTTCCACGCTCGAACAGCCGCACGCCGACGAATTCCTCCAGGCGGGCGATCAGCTGGCTCAATGCCGATTGCGTCATGCGGCACCGCTCCGCCGCCAGCGTGAATTTCTGCACCTCGGCCAGTGCCAGGAACGCTTCAAGCGTGTGGTCCGAAATCTTCATGGGCGAGAAGTAATTAAATTAATCCATTTCATCAAATTTACCTTATTTATTAAGGTAACCACTGATTCACCTCTCAGACCAGGCCACGTACGATGCCGCTGCCGCAGGGCCAAAGGTCGTGACCGAGGCCTGGCCCCGGCGAACGCCCCTTGATCAGGCAGACCAAGCGCGGAGCGTCCTGTGCGAAGGCGAGGTCGCAGGCCGCGTGGTGCTGGTTCCCGCCGCCTGAGCCTTGCGTGCAAACATCCAACCGCTTTGACTTTCTTGACTCCGATTCGCATGACTGATCGAACATCCTCGCAAGACGCCGAAACCTTTGACGTGGTCGTGGTCGGCGCCGGCTTCGCGGGCCTTTACCTGATCCATCGCCTGCGCAAGCTGGGCATGAGCGTGCGCGTACTCGATGCAGCCGACGGCGTGGGGGGAACCTGGCACTGGAACCGCTATCCCGGCGCGCGCTGCGACGTCGAAAGCCTGGAGTATTCCTACTCCTTCGATGAAGAGCTGCAGCAACAATGGCGGTGGAGCGAGCGCTATGCGGCGCAGCCAGAGATCCTGGAATACATCAACCACGTCGCCGACCGCTTTGACCTGCGCCGTGACATCGACCTCAACACCCGCGTCACCGGGGCGCAATTCGATCAGGCCACCAACCGCTGGACAGTGACCACCGATACCGGCCGGTCGCTGGCGGCGCAGTTCGTCATCATGGCCACGGGCTGCCTGTCCAACGCCCGCGTGCCCGACGTGCCGGGCCTGGCCGACTTCAAGGGCAAGTGGTACCACACCGGCTTCTGGCCCAAGCAGGGCGTCGATTTCACCGGCAAGCGCGTCGCCGTGGTGGGCACCGGCTCCACCGGCATCCAGGCAATTCCCGTGATCGCCCGGCAGGCCGCGCAGCTGACGGTTTTCCAGCGCACGCCCAACTACAGCATTCCGCTGCGCAACGGCCCGCTGACCGATGAGGCCGACAAGGCCATGAAGGCGACGTACGCCGCCGTGCGCCAGGCCGCCCGAATGACACCCTCCGGCGTGGCCGGTTTTCCCAACCCGAGCCGGGGCGCCCTGGAGATGACCGATGCCGAGCGCATGGCCATCTACGAAGATCGCTGGAACTGGGGCGGGATCAGCTTCACCCGCGCCTTCACCGACACCATCATCCAGCAGAAGTCCAATGACATGGCGCGGGCTTTCGTGGTCGAGCGGATGCTCGCCCCGGTGCGGGACCCCAAGGTGTGCGAGATCCTCACACCGCGATACCCGATCGGCACCAAGCGGCTGTGCGCCGACACCGGCTACTTCGAGACCTTCAATCGCGACAACGTCAAGCTGGTCGACATCAAGACGCACCCGATCACCGGCATCACGGCTGCAGGTATCCAGACCACCGAAGGACACCATGACGTCGACGCCATCGTGTTCGCCACCGGCTTCGACGCCATCACCGGCGCGTTGCTGGCTGTGAACCTGCGCGTCAAGGACGGGCCTGACCTGCGCAGCCTCTGGAAGGACGGCCCCAGCGCGTACCTCGGCGTGATGGTCCATGGATTGCCCAACCTGTTCACGGTCACCGGCCCGGGTAGTCCGTCGGTTCTGAGCAATGTGCTGGTGTCCGTCGAACAGCATGTCGACTGGATCACCGATTGCCTGGGCCATATGCGCACCCGTGGCATGCAACGCATCGAGGCAAGCGCCCAGGCCCAGCAGGCGTGGATGGACCATGTCCATGACCTGCCCAGGCATTCGCTCATGGAAGGTACAGCCTCCTGGTACATGGGCGCCAATATCCCCGGCAAGCCCCGCGTGTTCATGCCCTATATGGGCGGCGTGGGCGTGTTCCGGCAAAAGTGCGACGAGGTGGCGGCCAAAGGCTACGAGGGCTTTGTGTTTTCCCGCGTGTTCGAGGCCTGACATGCCCCGCACATTGCCTCTGGAGGGACTGCGCGTGCTGGATTTGTCCAAGGTGCTGGCAGGGCCGCTGTGCGCCCAGTACCTGGGCGACATGGGCGCCGACGTGATCAAGGTCGAGACACTCGGTGCCGGCGACGAAACGCGCGGCTGGCCACCCTTTCGCGAAGCGGCGGACACCCGCACCGGCGCCGTCTTCCTCAGCGTCAATCGCAACAAGCGCAGCGTGGTGCTGGACCTGGCCAGCGAAGGCGGCCGGGATGCCGTGCAGCGCCTGGCCGACCGATCCGACGTGGTCATCGCCAGCTTCGGCCCCGGCGTCGCCAGGAAGCTCGGCGTGGACCCGGACACGCTGATGGCCCGCAATCCCCGACTCATTTATTGCGAGATCTCCGGCTTCGGAAGCGTGGGCCCCATGCGCATGGGCAAGGGCTACGACGTCATCCTGCAGGCCTTCTGCGGCATGTTGTCGATCACGGGCGAGCGCGAGGGCCCGCCGGTGCGCAGCCCCTTCTCACCGGTCGACCAGGCCACCGGCCTGCACGCCCTGATCGGCCTGCTGGCCCTGCTGACCCGGCGCGCGAACACCGGGAAAGGCGGCCTGGTCGAAGCCTCGCTGTTCGACAGCGCCACGGGCTTCCTCGGCTACTTCCTGCAAAGCTTCTGGGAGCGCGGCACCGAGCCCGAGCGCCCCGGCTCCGGCCATGAGTCGCTGTGCCCCTACAAGGCCTTCGACACGTCCGATGCGCCGCTGATCCTGGGCGTGGCCAACGACACGCTGTGGGCGCGCTTTTGCAAGCTGGCGGACCGGCCGGACCTGGTGGACGATCCGCGTTTTCGCACCAACGCCGACCGCGTGCACCACCGCGAGGAAACCGAGGCGCTGGTGGCGCAGGTGCTGCGCACCCGCACCCGCGACGCCTGGCTGCCCGCGCTGGACGAGGCCGGCATTCCCGCCTCGCCGTTGCATACGCTCGGCGAGCTGTCCGAGCATGAGCACACCCGCGCCAGCGGCATGCGCTTTGACTACCAGCATCCGGTGCTGGGCGCCATGTCCGGCATTGCGCAGCCTTTGCGGCTGGACCGAGACCGCATGCCGTTGCGCCGTCCTCCTCCCTTGCATGGCGAGCACACGGCCGAAGTCCTGCAGGAGCTGGGTTATTCTCATGACCAGATCCGCGCACTGAGCGAGTGTCCAGATAGACAGGCCCTCCAACCTCATGCATGAAACGAAATCCCGGCCCTGCATCCCCTTTCACTCAACAACTGGAGACACACCTATGCAAGAGCGTTCTTTCCCGTCCACCCCGACTCATGTGTCTGCCACGGGCATGCCCGCGCGCGGACGGCGAATGGCCCTGCGCCTTGCGGCGGTGGCCCTGGCGGCAGGTGCCACCCATGGCGCCTGGGCCCAGGCTTCGTCGCAGCCTCTGCGCATCGGCATCCTGAGCGACATGTCCGGCATGGTGGTCGATCTGTCGGGCCCCGGCTCGGTGCTGGCGGCCAAGCTGGCCATCACCGACTACGGCGGCCGTGTGCTCAATCGCCCGATCGAGCTGATGGAAGGGGATCACCTGAACAAGCCCGACACCGGCCTGACCATTGCCCGCCAGTGGTACGACAGCGGCGTGCGCGCCATTTTCGACATCGGCATCACCACCGTGGCCCTGGGCGTGCAGGACCTGGCCAAGGAAAAGAACCGCATCGTCGTCTTCAACAGCTCGGCCAGCAGCGACCTGACCGGCAAGAACTGTTCGCCCAACGGCGTGCACTGGGCCTACAACAGCTACTCGCAGGGCCTGGGTGCGGCCAAGGGTGTGCTCGATGCCGGCGCCAAGACCTGGTACTTCATCACCGTCGACTACACCTACGGCAAGAACGTCCAGCGTGACATCACCGAGGTGATCGAGAAGGGCGGCGCCAAGGTCGTCGGTTCCACCACCCACGCGTTCAACACCACCGAGTTCTCCTCGCAGCTGCTGCAGGCCCAAGCCTCCAAGGCCGATGCCATCGCCCTGGCCACCACGACGGCGCATGCGGCGTCCATGATCAAGCAGGCAGCCGAGTTCGGCATCACCGCCAAGCAAAAGCTCGCGCCCCTGAGTCTGACCCTGCTGGACGTCAAGGCCGTGGGCCTCAAGGCCGGCCAGGGCCTGTTCGTCACTGAACCCTACTACTGGGACCAGAACGACGAGTCGCGCCGATTTGCGGTGCGCTTCAAGGACAAGTTCGGCAAGATGCCCAACTTCATCCAGGCCAGCGTCTACGGCGCCGTCACCCACTACCTCAAGGCCGTGGCGGCCGCGGGCACGGACGACACCGCCGCGGTGATGGCCAAGATGAAGAGCATCCCGGTCAACGACTTCATGACCAAGAATGCCAAGATCCGCGAGGATGGCCAGGTCATGCGCGACTCCTACATCTGGCGCGTCAAGAAGCCCAGCGAGTCCAAGAACGAGTGGGACCTGTACCAGTACGTCTCCACGGTGCCGGCGGCCCAGGCCTTCCCGGCCAGCAAGGCCTGCCCTCTGAACAAGTGAGCATGCATCGCGAACAGGACCACGACAGCGTCATCGAGATTCGCGGACTTTCCAAGAAGTTCGCGGACTTTCGTGCGGTGAACCAGGTCGACCTGCGGGTGCGGCGCGGGCACATCCATGCGCTGATCGGTCCCAACGGTGCCGGCAAGACCACCTGCTTCAACCTGCTGACCAAGATGCTTGAGCCCACCGAGGGCAGCATCTGGTTCAAGGGCCGCGACATCACGCGCTCGTCGCCCGCGCAGGTGGCGCAGATGGGCATGGTGCGCAGCTTCCAGATCTCGGCCATCTTCGCCACGCTCACGGTGCTCGACAACGTGCGCGTGGCCCTGCAGCGGCCCAACCGCACGTCGTTCAAGTTCTGGCGTTCCGAGCGCATCCTGGCCTCGTTGGACGAGCGGGCGCATGCGCTGCTGCGCGACGTCGGCCTGCAGGACGAGGCCGCGACCATCGCCGGCGACCTGTCCTATGGCCGCAAGCGGGCGCTGGAGATCGCCACCACGCTGGCGCTGGACCCCGAGATGCTCCTGCTGGACGAACCCACCTCCGGCATGGGCCTGGAAGACGTGCGGTCCACCGCGGCCCTGATCCGGCGCATCTCGGCCAAGCGCACCATCCTGATGGTGGAGCACAACCTGGGCGTGGTCGCCGAACTGGCCGACCGCATCACGGTGCTGGCCGGCGGCGAGGTGCTGACAGAGGGGAGCTACCAGGAAGTCTCCCAGGACCCGCGCGTGATGGCCGCCTACATCGGAAGGCGCAAGGAATGACCCAAGCTCCCCTGGCCATCGAGGTGCGCGACCTGCATGGCCACTACGGTCCCTCGCATGTCCTGCACGGCATGAGCTTCACCGTGCCGCAAGGCAGGGTGGTCACGCTGCTGGGACGCAACGGCGCCGGCAAGACCACCACCATGCGCGCCATCACCGGCTTGCTGAAAAAGCGCAGTGGCTCCATCCGCGTGATGGGCACTGAAACCATCGCCATGCCGCCGGAGAAGATTGCGCCCCTGGGCATCTCCTTCTGCCCCGAAGAGCGCGGCATCTTTCCCTCACTGTCCGTCAAGGAAAACCTGCTGCTGCCGCCCGTGCTCAAGCCCGGGGGGCTGAGCACCGAGCAGGTGATCGAGCTGTTCCCGCGCCTGGCCGAGCGTTACCGCAGCCCCGGCACGCGCCTGTCCGGCGGCGAGCAGCAGATGCTCGCCATCGCCCGCATCCTGCGCACGGGCTGCCGCATCCTGCTGCTGGACGAACCCACCGAAGGCCTGGCGCCGGTGATCGTGCAGCACATCGAGGCCGTGATCGTGAAACTCAAATCCATGGGATATACCGTGCTGCTGGTCGAACAAAGCCTGGATTTCGCGCTGGCGGTCGCTGACCACCACTACCTCGTCGAGCATGGCCGTGTCATCGATGAATGGAGCAACGAGGCGGTCAAGGCCTCGCCCGAGCGGCTGCAGTCCTACCTGGGCGTTTGACAAGAACATGGACGAAATCTTTGGCGTTCCCCTTCCCGCGCTGATGGGCCAGCTCACGCTGGGGCTGATCAACGGCGCGCTCTACGCGGTCATGAGCCTGGGCCTGACCGTCATCTTCGGCATGCTGCGGGTGATCAACTTCACCCATGGCGCGCAGTTCACGCTGGGCGCCTTCGGCGCCTGGATGCTGCTGTCGTACTTCGATATTCCCTACTGGGGCGCGCTGGTGATTGTGCCGCTGGTGATGGCGGGCCTGGCGCTGGTGATCGAGCGCACCCTGCTCAATCGGCTGTACGAGATGAACCACCTGTTCCAGCTGCTGCTGACGTTCGGGCTGGCACTGATCATCGAAGGCCTGCTGGCCGTGGCCTACGGCTCCTCGGGCAAGCCCTACGACAACCCCCTGCCAGGCGGCATGAACCTGGGCTTCATGTTCCTGCCGTACTACCGCGCCTGGGTCGTGGCGGTGTCGCTGGTGCTGTGCCTGGGCACCTGGTTCGCAATCGAGCGCACCCGTATCGGCGCAACCCTGCGCGCGGCGACCGACAACCCCGACATGGTCCGCACCTTCGGCATCAACGTGCCGCGCCTGATGACCGTCACCTACGCCTTCGGTGTCGCGCTGGCGGCGCTGTCGGGCGTGCTCTTCGCGCCGATGGACCAGGTGCGACCGTCCATGGGCTCGGGCCTGGTGATCGTGGTGTTCGCCGTGGTGGTCATCGGCGGCATGGGTTCGGTGCTCGGCTCCATCGCCACCGGCTTTGCGCTAGGCGTGCTGGAGGGGCTGACCAAGGTCTTCTATCCGCCGGCCGCCAGCGTGGTCATTTTCATGGTGATGGCCGCCGTCATCCTGGTGCGCCCCACAGGCCTGTTCGGCCGCTCCACTTGAGGCCTGTCGCATGCGCTCGCGTACCCTGACCGCTTTCACCCTGTTCTTCGCGGTGCTGCTGCTGGCGCCGTTGGTGGCCTACCCGGTCTTTCTCACCAAGCTGCTGTGCTTCGGCCTGTTCGCCATGGCCTTCAACCTGCTGTTCGGGCAGGCCGGGCTGCTGTCCTTCGGCCACGCCATGTTCTTCGGCGGCGCCGCCTACATCACCGGCTATGCCCTCAAGGCCTGGGCCTGGCCGACCGAGCTGGCCATCCTGTTGGGAGTGGGGTTCGCGGCCGGCGCGGGCCTTGTGGTGGGGCTGGTGTCGATCCGCCGCCAGGGCATCTACTTCGCCATGATCACCCTGGCATTGGCGCAGATGTTCTACTTCTTCTGCGTGGGAGCGCCCTTCACGGGCGGCGACGATGGCATCTCCGCTGTGCCGCGCCGCGCCGTGTTCGGTGTGATCGACATCGCCAATGACACCACGCTGTACTACTTCGTCATGGTGATCTTCGCAGCCGCCTTCCTGCTGCTCTGGCGCATCGTTCACAGCCCCTATGGCCAGGTGCTGCGCGCCATCCGCGACAACGAGCCACGCGCGGTCTCGCTGGGCTACGCGGTCGACCGCTACAAGCTGCTGGCCTTCGTGATCTCCGCCGCCGTGGCGGGGCTGGCCGGTTCGCTCAAGGTGCTGGTGTTCCGGCTTGCTTCGCTGGTCGACGTGGGCTGGGCCACCTCGGGGGAGGTCATCCTGATGACGCTGGTGGGTGGCATCGGAACCGTCTTCGGCCCCTTGCTGGGTGCCGCCTTCCTGCTCACCATGCAAAGCTACCTGCAGGGCTATGCCCAGTGGGTTCCCGTCATCCAAGGCTGCGTGTTCGTGCTCATGGTGATGCTGCTGCCCCGCGGTGTCGTCGGCGAATTCGGTGTGCGCGTCCTCAAGCAGGCACCGGCCGTCACACGATGACGCCGGCACCCTTCCAGACATTCGAATTCAGTCCGCCATGACCCTCGCCAGCCCCAACACCGCCGCGGACCTCAAGGCGCCGCTTCAATACATTGCCGGCCAATGGCGCTGCGGTGGAGACGGCGTCGCCGGCCAGGTGCGCAACCCGGCGACCGGCGAGGTCTTGGCCGAGGTTCCAAGGGCCAGCCGGAGTGACCTGGACGATGCCCTGGCCGCGGCGGCCGCTGGCTTCGACGTGTGGCGCGTCAAGGCGCCCCAGGAGCGCAGCGCCGTGCTGCGCCGCGCAGCCGACCTGCTTCGCGAGCGGGCCGACGCCCTGGCGATGCTGATGACGCTGGAGCAGGGTAAGACGCTGGCCGAATCCAGGCTGGAATTCAATCTCAGCGCCGAAGCCCTGGACTGGTATGCCGGCGAGGCCCTGCGCATGAATGGACGGGTGATGCCTTCGCGCGTGCGCGGCACGCGGCAGCTGTCCCTGCCGCAGCCGCTGGGTCCGGTGGCCGCCTTCACGCCCTGGAACTTTCCAGCCCTGCTGCCGGCCCGCAAGATCGGCCCTGCCCTGGCCGCCGGTTGCTCCATGGTGATGAAGCCGTCGGAGGAAACCCCTTGGTCGGCCATCGCGCTGGCCCAGGCCCTGGCCGACGCAGGCCTGCCGGCGGGCGTGCTGAACCTGGTATTCGGCGTTCCCTCCGAGGTGTCCTCCCACCTGATCGCATCGCCCGTGATCCGCAAGGTCACCTTCACCGGTTCCACGGCGGTCGGGCGCCTGCTGGCGCGCAGCGCCGCCGACCATGTGAAGCCCTGCACACTGGAACTCGGCGGACATGCGCCGGTGCTGGTGTTCGACGACGCCGATCTGGACAAGGCCGTGGCCACCTGCCTCATGGGCAAGACGCGCAACGCCGGCCAGGTATGCACCTCGCCCACCCGCTTCATCGTCCAGGACGGCATCTTCGAGGCCTTCACCACGCGATTTGCCCAAGCGATGGACCAGATGGTCGTGGGCAACGGGCTGGACCCGGCCTCGCAGATGGGCGCGCTGGCCAACACCCGCCGCCTGGAGGCCATCGGCGCCTTGGTGGACGACGCCGTCTCGTGCGGTGCGCGCGTGCTCTCCGGCGGCC
>JAZKDA010000227.1:10729-21205 GCA_040387815.1 Pseudomonadota bacterium
GGTGGTGGCGGTCGATAATGAAGATCACCGCATCGAAGTCGGCGTCATCGGTTATGAGGGCGTCACCGGCGTGCCGCTGATCATGGGCGACTCCAGGGCCCAGCATTCCACCTATATGCAGATTCCCGGCAGCGGCCATCGCATCGGCGCCGCGGGCAGCTTCTTTCGCCCGACGCTGCTGGCTGAACCGGCACCGGATGCGCAAGCCCTGCGGACCGAACCCTTCGGCCCCTTGGCGCTGGCCACGCGGTTTGGTTCTATCGAAGACGCCCTCAAGCAAGCCAACAGCACGCCGTTCGGACTGGCCGCCTACGCCTTCACGCAATCGGCCGCCACGGCGGTCACGGTCAGCGAAGAACTGCAGGCCGGCGGAATCGGCATCAACACCTTCGCGGTGTCCCACATCGAGGCACCCTTCGGCGGCCTGAAGGACAGCGGCTACGGCCACGAAGGCGGGCCCGAGGGGCTGGAGAGCTACGTGCACGCGAAGTATGTCCACCATGCCTGAGCCGGCAGGCCCTGCCTGCGCACCCCTTCATTGCCCGCCTGACTGAACCGCCGGATTCAGGCCTTCAACACCACTGAAGCCCCGTTGGCCCCCAGCCCCAGCACGGCCGACAGCGCGACCTTCGCGCCCTCGACTTGTCGGCCCTGAGCCTGGCCCCGCAGCTGCCAGGCCAGCTCGCAAACCTGCAGCACGCCTTGCGCCGTGGTGGCCTCGCCGAACGACAGGAAGCCGCCGCTGGGGTTGATCGGCAGCTTGCCGCCGATGTCCAGTTCGCCGTTCTCCAGCATCCAGTCGCCTTGGCCGGGTTCGTAGAAGCCGAACAACTCGGGCCAGGCCAGCACGTGCCAGGCCGTGTTGTCGGCCATCTCGACCAGGTCGACATCCTGCGGCCCCACACCGGCCATCTCGAACGCCCGCCGAACGGCGCCCACGACCTCGCTGGTGTGCGGGGTCGTCGTGCCCGCGGCCATCGAGACGGTCGGGATGCGCGCCGACGGATCGCCGAACTGGCCAGTGGCGACGGCGCAGCCGGCCACCTGCACCAGCGGTACGCCGAGCTTGCGCGCCTGCGCCTCGGTGCCCAGCACCAGGGCCGCGGCGCCGTCGCTTACGGCGCAGATCTCCAGGATGTGCAGCGGGTCGCTGACCATCGGCGAGGCCAGCACCTCCTCCACCGTGCATTCCTTGCGGTAGCGCGCCAGCGGGTTGCCCACGGCATTGCGGTGCATCAGCACCGAGGCCTTGGCCAGTGTCTCGGGCCGGGTGCCGAAGTCGTGCATGCGCCGGCGCGTTTCCATCGCCCAGTAGGCGGGGTTGGTGGCGCCCATGGCCACCCAGCGCAGGTAGTCGGTGTCGGTGATGTCGTTCGGAATACCTGGCGGGCGCGGGATGAAGCCCTTGGGCATGCGCTCGGCGCCCACGGCCGCCACGATGTCGCACTGGCCGCTGGCGATCATGGAAAACGCCGTCTGCACCGCGATGCCGCCGGCCGCACAGCCGCCGCCGACGTTGACCGCCGGGACGCCCTGCTCGGCCACGGCCTGCAGGATCTCGTTGGCGTGCAGGCCCCAGCCCATGCCGCCCTCGAAGCGGGAGCTGGCCGCCACCAAGCCCTGCAGGTCGCTCCACGCCAGGCGGGCGTCGCGCAGCGCGGCGCCCATGGCCTCGATGGCCAGTTGCAGCTGCGGCTTGTTGGGGAACTTGCCCCAGGGATGGGCGCCCACACCCAGGATGTACACGGGCCTCATCGGGCACCTCCGGCGGCCGCTGCGGGCTTGAACTTGTAGGTGAGCACCGCTTGCCCCTGGGCGTCGCGGTACAAGGGCTCCAGCACCAGCTCCATCGCCATGCCGATGCGGATGTCCGCGTTGGCGATGCCGGTCAGCATGCCCATCACGCGCAGGCCCTCGGGCAACTCGACCATGCCGATGGCGTAGGGCGACCAGTCGTCCATGCGAAACAGCCCCGGCGGCTGATAGGCCTGCACGGTGTAGCTGTACAGAATGCCCTGACGCGACAGCAACACATCCGCCACCTGCTTGTCATGGCAGTGCGGGTTGCGGCAGCTCAGGCTCTTGGGAAAGTAGTGGCTGCCGCAACTGGCACAGCGGGTGCCGATCAGGTGCGGGCCATCGTCGGCGGCCTGGAACAGGCCCTCGGCGACGGGGGTGCTGGCAAGGGTCTGCATGGCGCCGGCCTTACATCGACATGATGTCGCGCACTTCGCGCGAATAGGTGCGGCCGTCCTTGACGTCGCTCACCGTCACCTCGTGGCGCACATAGCGGCGGCCGCGCTTTTCGAACTTGTCGATCGCCTTGCAGGAGATGCGCACCGTGGCGCCCACCGGGATCGGCTCGAACAGCTCGGTGTCGTGGAAGGTGTGGATCGAGCCGATGGCAAACGGCTTGGTGTGGTCGAACTGCACCGACAGCACGAAGTGCGACATCATCGCCGGCGGCACGATGGCGCCGCCGAACGGCGACTCGCCCGGGATGTACCAGGTGTTCATGCGCCAACCCTCATACCAGGGGTTGTAGTCTTCCACGCAGTCGGCATAGAGGATGACCAGCTCGGGGGTGATGTGCAGGTCGCGCGCGAGCACGTCGCCCACGTTGACCATGTCCCAGTAGGTCTGCGAGCCGGCTTCCAGGCCGGCCACGAATTCGCGCGTCTGCCGGATCTGGATGTCCGTCATCGGCAGCAATGCATCGGTCTTCACGTCTTGGGGGTTCATGTTGGTTCCTTCTTACACGCCGACGTCGACCTCGACCCAGCCCACGGTCTTCTTCTCGCCGGCTTCGTTGTCGGCCCAGATATCGACCTTGAAACGGTAGCCCTTGCCCTTGGCCGTCTTTTCCGTCACCACACCGTGGGTGGTGATCACCTCGTTGGCCAGCGTGGACGCCACGTACTTGCACACGATGCGGGCATTGCGAAAGAAGTTGGCGCCGAAGTTGTTGACGCACATCTCGCTGATGTAGGCCGACGACATCTCGCCGGTCTGGATGGGTGCGGCCAGGCCGGTCTGGGCGGCGTACACCGGGTCCCAGTGGTTCGGGTTGAAGCGGCCCCACAGGCGCGACCCCATCAGCTGGATGGTGGCCTTCTTCTTGACGCCCTCGAGCGCGAAGCCCACGGGGGTGTCGACGGTGACCAGCCCCAGGGGCGGTCGGGCGGTACTCGGATGGGTCATGTCTGCCTTTCGTCTTGCGTGTCTTGTGTAATGGGTGGGTGCGGATGTTCAGGCCGACAGGCCCAGGGCGTCCATCGCCTTTTGCACCAGCAGGAACTTGCGCGCGCGCCCCGAGGGCGTGGTGGGGATGTCCTCGGCGCGGATCGGCAGCACATGCCGGGGCACCTTGAAGCGCGCCAGGTGCTTGCCGCAAAAATCGATCAGCTCCTGCGCGGTGGTGGCGGGCGCGTCGCGCAGCACCACGAAGGCCACGCCCACCTCGCCCATGCGTTCGTCGGGCACCGGCACCACATGGGCCTGCAGCACCGCGGGGTGGGTGACCAGCAGGTCCTCGGCGTCGCTGGGCAATACCTGCTCGCCGCCGCAGCGGTAGCTTTCCTTGCGCCGCCCGGCCAGGGTAAGGTAGTCGTCCTCGTCGATGCGGCCCAGGTCGCCGGTGTGCAGCCAGCCGTCGGCGGTGAAGGCCTCGGCCGTGGCTTCGGGCTTGTTGTAGTAGCCGGCCGTCACGCCCGGCCCGCTGGCCAGCAACTCGCCGATCTCGCCGCGCGGCAGCTCGGCGCCGGTGTCGGGGTCGACCACCTTGTAGACCACCATGCGGTGGCCCAGCGCCGGATCGCCGGCGGGGCCGACATCGCGCAGGCGGCCATTGGTGGTGAGAAGCCGCTCCATCGGATCGCCGGGGCGGGTGACCGTACTGGACGCGGTGACCTCGGTCATGCCGTAGCCCGTGGTCAGCTCGCGTGGCTTGAGGTACTGGAAGATCTGGTCCCAGATGTAGGCCGGGGAGCGGCCGCCCGATGAAATGACCGAATGCAGGGTAGAGAGGTCGTAGCCGGCGCTGTTCTTTTTCAGCTCGTCGATCAGCGCCAGCGTCATCGTGGGGATCAGCAGCACGTCGGTGGCGCGGTGGCGGTCGATCGCCTGCAGCGTCTCGGCCGCGTCGAACCTGACCTGCGGCACGATGGCGCCGCCCACGAACAGCACAGCCAGCATGCCCTCGACATAGCCGTACACGTGGTACATGGGCAGCGAGAACACGATGCGATGGGCGTCCTCGAAAGCGCGGCCCCAGGCGCTGCCGAAGGCGGTGCGCAGCATCATGTCGTGGGTGATCATCACGCCTTTGGGTGAACCGGTGGTGCCCGAGGTGTAGATGATGTCGCAGTTGCTGGCTGCGCGCGGCTGGGGTGGTGCGACCCACGGGCCGGCGTCGGCGCCGTAATCGCCCAGGCCGCGAACGCCCGGCCGCGGCGGTTCGCCGCTGGTGGAAAACACCACCACCTGCCGCAGCTTGGGAAAGGCCTGCCCCCCGCCATCGCGCTCCCAGCCGGGGGCCAGTTCATCCAGGAAGCGCTGGTACTCCAGGCCCCGGAAGCGGTCCATGGTGATCAGCAGCACGGCGTCAGACTGGCGCAGCACATAGCCCAGCTCGTCGCGGCGATTGAGGAAGTTGATCGGCACCGCCACCGCGCCCGCCCGGGCAATCGCCAGCTTGGTCGCCACGAACTCGGGGTAATTGGCCAGCAGCATGGCAACGTGGTCGCCAGGGCGAACGCCCGAGGCCACCAGGCCGGCGGCCAGGCGCTCGGACCAGGCCTTCACCTGGGCATAAGTCCAGGTCTGCTCATCCGTCACTACATAGGGCCGGTCGGGAAACTCGGCCGCCACGGCGTCAAACAGCTGGTCGAGGGTGCGCGGCGTCCAGTGCGGAAACCGGCGCCGCAGAGCGTCCTGGCGCTGTGCGACAGGGCCAAAAGGCGACGAGGCCGATGCGTGGAAAATGTCGCTGCTGGCCTTGTGCTGGCTCATGTCTCGCTCTTGTGGTTGTGATCGTTCATGTGCCAGGACCTGTCGCCCATTGCCCGATCGTCGATTGATGCGCAATGATATTACTCGCCAGTATCCTTGTCTACCTGCCAATATATTCCTGTAATCGCAAGCGGTGAATGCCTCTGGCGCGGCCCACAACCGGGTCGCCACGGTGACTTGCAAAGTACCAAGCCGTAACCTACGATACTTCGCAGAAGGTGATCGGCTTCCCGCGCACCCGCGCCCGCGTCGCTGCCTCGCCGGTACGCAATCGGCAGCCCTTCAAAGGCCGTTAAGCTGTTGGCCCGGTCAGCTCATCACAGGAAGATTCAGCATGCAAGACATCTACATCGTCTCGGCCGCGCGCACGGCCATCGGCACCTTCGGCGGTTCGCTCAAGGAAGTCCCCCTCAGCCAGCTCGCTACGACCGCTGTCAAGGAGGCCATTGCACGCAGCGGCCTGGGCGCCGACGCGATCGGCCAGGTGGTGATGGGCAACGTCATTCCCACCGAGCCGCGCGACGCCTATCTGTCACGCGTGGCCGCCATCGATGCCGGCATTCCCCAGGAGACTCCCGCTTTCAACGTCAACCGGCTGTGCGGTTCGGGCCTGCAGGCCATCGTGCTGGCGGCGCAGGCTATCCAGTCGGGCGACGCCGACATTGCCATCGGCGGCGGCGCCGAATCCATGAGCCGCGGCCTGATGATGATGCCCGGCGCCCGTTGGGGCACCCGCATGGGCGACGCCCCGGTGGTCGATTACATGCTGGGCATCCTGCACGACCCCTTCCACAAGATCCATATGGGCATCACCGCCGAGAACGTGGCCGCCCAGGAAGGCATCACGCGCGAGATGCAGGACGCGGTGGCGATCGAGAGCCAGCGGCGCGCGGCCAGTGCCATCGCCGAAGGCCGTTTTGCCAGCCAGATCGTTGCGGTCGAGATCAGCACCCGCAAAGGCGTGGTGAAGTTCGAGGTCGACGAGCATGTGCGCGCCGACGTCACCGCCGAACAGCTGGCCAAGATGAAGGCCGCCTTCAAGGAAGGCGGCAGCGTGACCGCCGGCAACGCCTCGGGCCTGAACGACGGCGCCGCCGCCGTGGTGCTGGCCAGCGCTGCCGCCGTCAAGGCCAGGGGCCTCAAGCCGCTGGCGCGGCTGGTGTCCTGGGGCCATGCGGGGCTGGATCCCAAGCTGATGGGCCTGGGCCCGGTGCCGGCCACCCTCAAGGCGCTCGAGCGCGCCGGCCTCACCGTCAAGGACCTCGACGTGATCGAATCGAACGAGGCCTTTGCCGCCCAGGCCTGCGCCGTCACGCGCAAGCTGGGGCTGGATCCGGCCAAGGTCAACCCCAACGGCTCGGGCATTTCGCTGGGCCACCCGGTCGGCGCCACCGGCGCCATCATCACCACCAAGGCCCTGTACGAGCTGCAGCGCATCAACGGCCGCTACGCCCTTGCCACCATGTGCATCGGCGGCGGCCAGGGCATTGCCGCCATCTTCGAGCGCGTCTGAAACCATTAGAAAGTCGAAAGAGAGAACCTTATGAACATCAGCCGCATTGGAGTGATCGGCTCCGGCACCATGGGCAACGGCATCGCACAGGTCTGCGCCGCGGCCGGCCTGCCGGTGGTCATGGTCGACATCTCCGACGCCGCCATCGAGCGCGGCATCGCCACCATCCGTGGCAGCCTGGAGCGCCAAGTGCGCAAGGGCACCTTGACCGAGGCCGACCGCGACACCGTGATGGCCCGCATCAAGGGCACCACCGCCTACGAAGACCTGGCGGGCGCCGACCTGGTGATCGAAGCCGCTACCGAGCGCAAGGACCTGAAGCTGACCATCCTCAAGAAGGTAGAGGCGCTGGTGTCTGAAGACGCCCTGATCGCCACCAACACCTCGTCGATCTCGATCACCGAGCTGGCGGCCTCGCTGGCCAAGTCCGATCGCTTCATCGGCATGCACTTCTTCAACCCGGTGCCGTTGATGGGCCTGCTCGAGGTGATCCGCGGCCTGCAAACCTCGGACGAAACCCATGCGCTGGCCCTGGCCTTCGCCACGCGCATCGGCAAGACCGCGATCACGGCCAAGAACGCCCCCGGCTTCGTCGTCAACCGCATCCTGGTGCCCATGATCAACGAGGCCATCTTCGTCCTGCAGGACGGCCTGGCCTCGGCCGAGGACATCGACGCCGGCATGAAGCTGGGCTGCAACCAGCCGATCGGCCCGCTGGCCCTGGCCGATCTGATCGGCCTCGATACGCTGCTGTCGGTGATGGAAGTCTTCCAGGACGGCTTCCAGGACTCCAAGTACCGCGCCGCGCCCCTGCTGCGCGAGATGGTGGCGGCCGGCTGGCTCGGCCGCAAGACGGGCCGCGGCTTCTACCACTACTGAAACAGCGCAAGCAACTTGACCGGCCCAAGGGCGAACCAGACATGAACATCGACTTCTCAGGCAAGGTGGCCGTCGTCACTGGCGGCGGGGGCGGCATCGGCCGCGCGGTGTGTCTGGCGCTGGCGCGCGAGGGCGCGCGGGTGCTGGTGGTGGACCTGTCACACGAGCAGGGTGGGCAGACCGACGCATTGGTGCGCGAAGCCGGAGGCGAGTCGCGGTTTGTGTCCGCCGACGTGAGCCGCGCCGACCATGTGGCGGGCTACGTGGCGGAAGCCACCGCCGCCTGGGGCCGCATTGACGTGTTCATGAACAACGCCGGCTGGCAAGGCGACGTCAAGCCCATCGTCGACTACGACGACGAGGTGTTCGACAAGGTCATGGCGATCAACGTGCGCGGCGTGTACCTGGGGCTCAAGCACGTGCTGCCGGTGATGATCGGCCAGCGCTCGGGCGCGGTGGTCAACACCGCTTCGCTCGGCTCCTACGTCGGCACGCGCAACATTGCGCCCTACATCGCCAGCAAGCATGCGGTGATGGGCCTGACCAAGACCGCCGCCCTGGAGGTGGCTCGCAAGGGCGTGCGGGTGAACGCGGTGTGCCCCGGCCCGGTCGACACGCCCATGATCCGCGACATCGAGGCCGGACAGGTGGCCACCGGCGCCACCAGCAACCTGCGCGAGCAGCGCGCCGCCGCGATCCCGGACGGACGCTACGCCGAACCCGACGAAGTGGCCAACCTGATGATGTACCTGGCGTCGGACCTGTCCAGCCACATCACCGGGCAAGGCATCCAGATCAACGGCGGCTTCCACTCCAACTGAGGGCGAGCCCGCGCGCAATTCGATGGCCACAAGAAAGACGTCCGCCCCGCGCGCCAAGGCGAAGGTCAAGCCGCGCCCTCCCCGCCGTCCGGCGCCGGACCCGAACGCACCCGAGGACATCCGCGACGCCGTGGCGCGCCTCAAGAGCGAGCGCATCGTCGCCGCCGCCGTCGATTTGTTCTACCACCAGGGCTACGCGCGCACCACCCTGGACCAGGTGGCTGAGTCGATGCACGTCACCAAGCCCTTCATCTACTCGCACTTCTCCTCCAAGAACGACTTGCTGGCCGAGATCTGCGGCCGGGCGATCCGCATGTCGCACGGCGTCCTCGACCGCGCGGTGGCGCTCGAAGGCACGGCCACGCAAAGGCTGCGCGCCCTGGCACGCGACTTCATGTACACGGTGCTCGGTCACCAGGCCCACGCCGTGATCTACAGCCGCGAAGACAGGGAGCTCAACCCCGAGGACCGCGAACGTATCCATGTCGTGCGCAGAGCCTTCGACAAGCGCTTCAACGCCCTGCTCGAAGAGGGCGTGGCCAGCGGCGAATTCCTAGTCAAGGATGTGCACCTGGCCACGCTGGCCATCGGCGGCATCGTCGGCTGGGCGCCGGTGTGGTTCCGACCGGGCGGCCGCCTGTCCCAGGAGGAAGCCGCCGAGCGGGTGGCCGACCTCGTGCTGGCGATGGTGCAGGCCAAGACGCTCGAGCACAGCGAAACCGACCCGGCCGACGTGCTCAGGGTCTGATTGCGGCTGGCTGCGGATTGCGTCGCACTGGATCCCCGCCTTCGCGGGGATGACAAAGTCAAACCAAGATAGTCATCCCCGCGCAGGCGGGGATCCAGTGCGAACACGCAACGAGAATTCTTTTTCCGTTCAACCCTTGGCGTAGGCCTTGCGGTAGTTCTCGATGCCGTCCAGCACTTCCTTCTTGGCCGCCTCGGGGCCTTGCCAGCCCAGCACCTTGACCCACTTGCCTTCTTCGAGGTCCTTGTAGTGCTCGAAGAAGTGGGCGATGGTCTTCAGGCGCAGCGGGTTGAGGTCTTCGGGCTTTTGCCACTGGGTGTAGATCGACAGGATCTTGTCGATCGGGACCGCCAGCACCTTGCCGTCCTGGCCGGCTTCGTCTTCCATCATCAGGATGCCGATTGGGCGGCAGGGCACCACCACGCCGGGGATCAGCGGCACCGGGGTGATCACCAGCACGTCGACCGGGTCGCCGTCGCCGCTGATGGTCTTGGGCACATACCCGTAGTTGGTGGGGTAGTGCATGGCGGTGCTCATGAAGCGGTCCACGAAGATGGCGCCCGACTCCTTGTCCACCTCGTACTTGACGGGATCGGCATTCATCGGAATTTCGATGATGACGTTGAATGCGTCGGGAACATGCTTGCCGGGAGAGACTTTGTCGAGGGACATAATTTTCTTTTCGTGAACAAGAGTGGACACAGAGCCTAGGATTAACCCTGATTTTACTTTCGCCAGGCTTGCTTTGTCCCCGCCGAGCAAAAACCTCTGCAAGTTTGCGCTTATATTTCGCCGGTTGGCCAATCGTCTCCGGGAAGTTGGGGAGCAACGAGGAAGCAACGCAGCGGGGGTCCGCTAGCGTTGGCCCCCTCCAAGCGAAACAACGTTCAGGAGAAGTAGAAATGACAGGCAACTCGGCGCTGATACTGGCGCTCGTCTGCGGCTTTGCAGCCGTGGCTTATGGCTTTTGGGCCCGTGGCTGGATCCTCGCGCAAGACCCCGGAAATCCGCGCATGCAGGAAATCGCCGCCGCCATCCAGGCGGGGGCAGCGGCCTATCTGGCTCGCCAGTACAAGACCATCGCGATCGTCGGCGTGGTGCTTGCAATTCTCATCGGAATCTTTCTCAGCACCCAGACCGCCATCGGCTTCATCATCGGCGCCGTCCTATCCGGCGCCTGCGGCTTCATCGGCATGAACGTGTCGGTTCGCGCCAACGTCCGCACGGCGCAAGCGGCCACCCGCGGCATCGGCCCGGCACTTGACGTGGCCTTCCGCGGCGGTGCCATCACCGGCATGCTGGTGGTGGGCCTCGGCCTGTTGGGCGTGACGGCCTTCTACTGGTTCCTGGTCGGAAACGGCAACCTCACGCCGGACAAGAACCTTGCCAGGATGCTGGACCCCCTGATCGGCTTTGCCTTCGGCTCCTCGCTGATCTCGATCTTCGCTCGCCTGGGCGGCGGCATCTTCACCAAGGGCGCAGACGTCGGCGCCGACCTGGTGGGC
>JAZKDA010000228.1:0-783 GCA_040387815.1 Pseudomonadota bacterium
CCGCCGGTCGCCGGCGGCCACCAGCTTGGCGCGGATCGGCGGCGAGGCGTCCAGGCCCCGGGCCTCCAGGGTGCGGGGCACCAGGGCCAGCCGGGCCAGCAGGTCGCCCCGGGTCTTCTCGGCCATCTCCCACAAGCCGTTGTGCGCGGGGAAGTCGCCGTAGTCGAAGCCCATGCCCCGAAGGTGCGCGCGCAGCAATTGATAGTGCAGCGCCTCCTCGGCGGCGATGGCCAGCCATTGCCGGTAGAAGCGATCGGGCATGCCGGCAAAGCGCCACACCACATCGGCGGCCAGGTCGATGGCATTGAGCTCGATGTGGGTCAGCGCGTGGATCAGCGCGGCGCGGCCCTCCACGGTATGGGTGGGGCGCGGCTTGAGCGCCGTGGGCGCCACCAGCGTCGGCCGCTCGGGGCGGCCCGGGATGCCCGGCACAGGCTCGATGACTGCCGCCGGGTCGAGCGGACCGTCCAGCGGCATAGCGCGGGCCCGGGCGGCCTTGGTGTCGGGGTCGCGCTCTTGCAGGATAGCCAGGGCTTGGCGTCGCAGGTCGGTCATGGCGCAAGCATAGGCCAGCGGCGCGCATCCGGCCCCCGGCCGGCCGCGAAGGGCCACGCCTCCCTAAAATGGCCTATTTCCCCAACGCAGGATTCCTCATGGCGATTTACGAACTCGACGGTGTTGCTCCCCGCCTCGGCCCAGGCGCCTGGGTGGCGGACGACGCAAAGGTCATCGGCAACGTGGAACTGGGCGAAGACGCCTCGATCTGCGACGTTCTGGTTTCGG
>JAZKDA010000228.1:793-4272 GCA_040387815.1 Pseudomonadota bacterium
GCGGTGATCCGTGCCGACAACGATCTGATTCGAATCGGCCGTAACAGCAATGTGCAAGATGGTTCGGTGTTCCATGTCGATTTCGGCAAGCCGCTGCTGATCGGCGACAACGTGACCATCGGCCACCAGGTGATGCTGCACGGCTGCACCGTCGGGGACGGCAGCCTGATCGGCATCCAGGCGATCGTGCTCAATGGCGCGCGGATCGGCCGCAATTGCATTGTTGGCGCCGGCAGTGTCGTGACCGAGGGCAAGGAGTTTCCCGACAACTCGCTCATTCTCGGCAGCCCGGCCAAGGTGGTGCGCACCCTGGACGAGGCCGCGACCAAGATGATCCGCGAGGGCAACGAGCACTACGTGCATCAAGGCCAGCGCTACGCCCGCGGGCTGCGCAAGATCGGTTGAGGTTTCCCGTCTTGAGTGAACTTCACAAATTCCTGTTCGACGGGCTGCCGGTGCGCGGCATGATCGTGCGCCTGACCGACGCCTGGACCGAGATCCTGCAACGCCGCGCCGCCAATTCGACCACCGGCCCCTGGGCGCCGCCGGTGGCTGAACTGCTGGGCGAAATGGCCGCAGCCGGCGCGCTGATGCAGTCCAACATCAAGTTCAACGGCGCGCTGGTGCTGCAGATCTTCGGTGACGGGCCGGTCAAGGTGGCCGTGGCCGAGGTGCAGCATGACCTGACCCTGCGGGTGACGGCCAAGGTGATCGGCGATGTGGCTGCCGACGCGCGCCTGCCCGACATGGTCAACGTGGGCAACCAGGGCCGCTGCTCGATCACGCTCGACCCGCGCGACAAGCTGCCAGGCCAGCAGCCTTACCAGGGCATCGTTCCCCTGCACGGCGACCGGCGCGAGAAGCTTGGCCGGCTGTCCGACGTGCTCGAGCATTACATGCTGCAGTCCGAGCAGCTGGACACCCGGCTGATTCTTGCGGCCGACGAAAAGGTGGCGGCCGGCTTGCTGATCCAGCGCCTGCCGATGGCCGGCGAAGGCAACCTGGCGGGCAGCATCGTGAGCCAGGCCAACGAGGACGAGATCGGGTTGAACGAGCACTACAACCGCATCGCCATCCTCGCCGCCAGCCTGACGCGCCAGGAGCTGCTGGAGCTGGATGTCGACACGGTGCTGCGCCGCCTGTTCTGGGAAGAAAAGCTGCTGCGCTTTGCGCCACAGACGCCGCGCTTCGCGTGCAGCTGCAGCCGCGAGCGCGTGGCCGGCATGATCCGCGGCCTGGGCCGCGCCGAGGCCGAGAGCATTCTGGCCGAGCGCGGTGACATCGAGGTGGGCTGCGACTTCTGCGGCCGCCAGTATCAGTTCGACGCGGTGGACGCGGCGCAGATTTTCGCGCCACGAGGGGATCTGCCGCCAGTGCCTTCGTCGGTGCAGTAGGGGGTTCTTCTCCGGCCATACCGCGCGCCTGGATCCCCGCCTTCGCGGGGATGACGCTGGGTTTGCCATTCCCGCGAAGGCGGGAATCCAGGAGCAAGGGTTCTCCGGAGCGACGCAGCCTCGGCCCTTCAGCGTCCCATCAAACCCTTGAACAAGCGGTGCTCGCACTCCGGATCGCTGCACGCATCGCACAGCCCCCTCCAGCGGGGTGTCGCTTGCGCCTGGGCCGTCCACGCCCAGGGCGCAACCTCCGCAACCGCTTCCAGCGCATTGCACAACCGCTCTTCGCCGCTGCCATAGACCACCCGCCAGGCCACGCTCGCCTTCTCAAGCCCCTCGCGCACCAGGGCGTCGGCCGGCTCGCGCCCCGGCGGCCCCTGGCGCTGCAGGCCGTCGGCCACCCAGGGCAAGTCCAGGCCGGTGACCAGGTTCAGGGCGTAGCCGCGCTGGCGTTCCAGGGCGAACCGCCACAGCGGATCGTCCGTGAACAGCAGGCCGCCCCAGATCGCCACCATCAACGCCGTGGTGTCGGCGATGACAATGTCGGCCTGGGCCGCCGCCTCGTCGACCCGGCGCTCGTGCTCCCGAGCGATCGCCAGGTTTTCCTCGGGGCGGGGGGCGCGGCCTTCGCGGGCACACCATTCGCGCAGCACTTCGCTCACCAGCGCGACCTGCGAGCTTCGCGCGCGCAAGCGCTCAGCCAGAGCGCGGGCGAGGGTGGTCTTGCCGGTGCTCTCGGCACCGAGGATGGCGATCTTCAAGGCCGACATACGATGGCCTGCGTTGTGGCCCGGGGGGAGCGTGACGGTGGGGAGCGGTGGCGACGAAGCGGGCCAAGGGAGCGAAGCCTGCGAGCAGGATGACCGTTCAGCGCGCCACCTGGATGTAGATCTCGTTGGGCTTGACCATGCCCAACTCGAGCCGGGCCTTTTCCTCGACCATCTCCAGGCCTTCCTTCAGGTCGCGGACCTCGAAGGCCATGCGCTCGTTGTCTTGCTGGGCGCGCAGGTTGGATTCTTTCTGCGCGACCACCTTGCGCTGCAGCTGCGCGACGTCGTGGACGCTGCCCCGGCCGAACCACAGCTGTGCGTGGAACACCACCAGCAGCGTGATCAGGAAGGCCGGTACAACTCGGAAAGCCATGGCCGCCGATTATCCGGCGGCCAGGCCCGCCAGGCCAGCCGTTCGATCAACGAATGTTGTAGAACGCACCACGGCCGGCGTAATAGGCGACGTCACCCAGGTCTTCCTCGATGCGAAGCAGCTGGTTGTACTTGGCCATGCGGTCCGAGCGCGAGAGCGAGCCGGTCTTGATCTGGCCGGCGTTGGTGCCCACGGCGATGTCGGCGATGGTGCTGTCCTCGGTCTCGCCCGAACGGTGGCTGATGACGGCGGTGTAGCGGGCGCGCTTGGCCATCTCGATGGCGGCGAAGGTCTCGGAGAGGGTGCCGATCTGGTTGATCTTGATCAGGATCGAGTTGGCGATGTTCTTCTCGATGCCCTCGGCCAGGATCTTGGTGTTGGTGACGAACAGGTCGTCGCCCACCAGCTGCACCTTCCTGCCCAGGCGTTCGGTCAGGTGCTTCCAGCCGTCCCAGTCGCCTTCGGACATGCCGTCCTCGATGCTGATGATGGGGTACTTGTCGACCCAGGTCGCCATGATGTCCGTCCACTCGGCGGCGGCCAGTTGCAGGCCTTCGGCCTCCAGGTGGTACTTGCCGTCCTTGTAGAACTCGCTGGCGGCGCAGTCCAGGCCCAGGGCGATCTGCTCGCCGGGCTTGAATCCGGCGGCCTCGATCGCCTGCAGGATCATCTGGATGGCCGCCTCGTGGTTCTCCACGCTGGGCGCGAAGCCGCCCTCGTCACCGACGGCGATGCTCATGCCCTTGTCGTGGATGATTTTCTTGAGCGCATGGAACACCTCGGCGCCGTAGCGCACCGCCTCGCGGAAGGTGGGGGCGCCCACGGGGATGATCATCAGCTCCTGCAGGTCGAGGTTGTTGTTGGCGTGCGCGCCGCCGTTGACCACGTTCATCATGGGCACCGGCATCTGCATGCCGGCCATGCCACCGAAATAGCGGTACA
>JAZKDA010000229.1:0-3419 GCA_040387815.1 Pseudomonadota bacterium
GCCGGCGCGCGCCGCCATGCCCAGGCCGTCGCCGGTGTTGATGAAGGCGTTGGTGCTGGCGGCGAAGATGCGGCCGGCGCCGCCGGTGGCCAGCAGCACGGTCTTGGCTTCCAGGATGTGCAGGTCGCCGGTTTCCATCTCGAGGGCCGAGACGCCGACCACGTCGCCTTCGGCGTCGCGGACCAGGTCGAGCGCCATCCACTCGACGAAGAAGGCGGTCTTGGCCTTGACGTTCTGCTGGTAGAGCGTGTGCAGCATGGCGTGGCCGGTGCGGTCGGCCGCGGCGCAGGCGCGCTGCACGGGCTTTTCGCCGTAGTTGGCGGTGTGGCCGCCAAAGGGGCGCTGATAGATCGTGCCGTCGGGGTTGCGGTCGAAGGGCATGCCCATGTGCTCCAGGTCGTAGACGACCTTGGGCGCTTCACGGCACATGAATTCGATCGCGTCCTGGTCGCCGAGCCAGTCGGAGCCCTTGACGGTGTCGTAGAAGTGGTAGTGCCAGTTGTCTTCGGACATGTTGCCCAGCGAGGCGCCGATGCCGCCTTGCGCCGCGACAGTGTGCGAGCGGGTGGGGAAGACCTTGGACAGCACGGCCACGTTCAGGCCGGCACGGGACAGTTGCAGCGAGGCGCGCATGCCGGAGCCGCCGGCCCCCACGATGACGACGTCGAACTTGCGCTTGGTGATGTTCTTGGAGGTGTACGACATGTTTTTTCAGAGCCTCCACAGGACCTGGAGGGCCCAGCCGGCGCAACCGACCAGCCAGACGAGAGTGAAGATCTGCAGGAAAAGGCGCAGGCCCACGGGCTTGACATAGTCCATCAGGACGTCGCGCATGCCGACCCACACATGCCAGGCCAGGGAGACGATCACGGAGAAGGTGAGCACCTTCATCCACTGGGAGGCGAAGATGCCGGCCCACCGGTCGTAGCCGATCGGGCCGCGCGAGAAGACCACCTGGGCCAGCACCACGAGGGTGAAGAGGGCCATCAGTACGGCGGTGACGCGCTGGCTGAGCCAGTCGCGCAGGCCGTAATGCGCACCGACGACGGTGCGGCGGGAGCCGTAGTTCACGGACATGTTTTTCTTTCTTTCCTCAGGGTCTCAGTACAGGCCGAACAGCTTGGCGCCCAGCGCCACGGTGAGCAAAACGCTGAGCAGCAGCGTGATGCGGGCCGTGGTGGTGCCGCGCTGCTTGGTCACGGCGGCGTGGCTCACGTCCATCCAGACGTGGCGCAGGCCGGCGATGAAGTGGTGCAGGAAGGCCCAGATCAGCGCCAGGGCCACCAGC
The DNA here is from genome assembly GCA_040387815.1 of Pseudomonadota bacterium. GTDB lineage: Bacteria > Pseudomonadota > Gammaproteobacteria > Burkholderiales > Burkholderiaceae_C > Ramlibacter. The sequence goes on from JAZKDA010000229.1 coordinate 1,289, forward strand.
TTGACGACGATGCCGGGCACAAAACCAAGGCCGCTGTTGAAAGCGGCCTTGAAGCGTGCGAACGAGTATTCGGAGGAGACGGAGGTGTCGAACATCCAGATGATGAACGGCAGCAGCGCGAACATCAGCACGCCGCTGATGCGGTGCAGGATCGAGACGATGCCCGGCGCCGGCAGCCGATAGCTCGGAAGATCCTTGAACGCGTGGATGTTGCGGAACTCTGGCCGGGCGGGCCGCTTGGAGGCAAGGTCTGTCATGGGTGGGGGGCTTAGGACGACAACGGCGAATTCTATTTCAGTGCAACAACCGGACACAGGCGCCAGCGCCAAGCCCCCGATATTGCGCGCCAAGGGTTCAACTCAGGTCATTTCGATAGTGGTGTGTGTCGGTGCGGTACAGGCCGCGGCGCAACTCCATGGGTACATCGTTGTAGGTATAGGCCACCCGTTCGACCGACAGCAACGGGGTGCCCGGCGCCACCGCCAGCAGTTCGCCCTGCTGCGCATCGGCTGCGACGGCCCGGATCTTTTCCTCGGCGCGCAGCATGCGAACCCCGAAGTTCACCTCGAACATGGCGTAAGTGGCGCCGCGGTACTGCGCCATCTGTTCGGCGGTCAGGCCCTTGAAGGCGCTGCCCGGCAGCCAGAGGTCTTCCAGGATGGTGGGCACGCCGCCGAAGGACAGCACCCGCCGCACCTGCACCAGGGCGTCACCGGAGCGCAGGGCCAGCGGCTTGGCCAGTTCGGCCGTGGCCCGCACGCGGCGGCATTCGAGCACAGTGCGCTCGGACGGGCCTTCGCTGGCGCGGTCGCCCGAATCGGGCATCAGCTTGAGAAAACGGTACTGGGCCTGCTGCTCGGCATGGGTGTCGACGAAGGTGCCCTTGCCCTGGCGGCGCACCAGCAGGTTGCCGGCGGCGAGCTCGTCGATGGCCTTGCGCACGGTGCCCTGGCTCACGCGAAAGCGCGCGGCCAGGTCCATCTCGCTGGGGATCGCCTCGCCGGGCTTCCATTCGCCGGCTTCCAGGCTTTGCAGGATCAGGCCCTTGATCTGCTGGTACAGCGGGCTGAACGCAGGCGTTGCCGCATCCGCCGGCGGGGCGCCGCCGGAGTCGGCTGGAATGGGGTTGCTTGCCATGGATGCGTTCGCGGTTGTTCGCTCTCGGCACTTCACGTTTCGGAGGGCAAATCATATCTTATATAAGACATAAGACAAATTGACCCCGGTCCTTTTTCGGCGGTACACTCGTCAGCTGTCGCGGGTGCGTCACCCCGCCCGCCGCCATGGCCATGGCCGTGGCGGTTTTCATCTCATCACTTCATCCGGAGATCCCCCATGAGCAAGAAGCCCGTCCGCGTTGCCGTCACCGGCGCCGCCGGCCAAATCGGTTACGCCCTGCTGTTTCGCATTGCCTCTGGCGAAATGCTCGGCAAGGATCAGCCGGTCATCCTGCAACTGCTGGAAATCCCCGATGAGAAGGCGCAGAAGGCGCTCAAGGGCGTGATGATGGAGCTGCAGGACTGCGCCTTCCCCCTGCTGGCCGGCATGGAGGCCCACAGCGACCCCATGACCGCCTTCAAGGACACCGACTACGCCCTGCTGGTCGGCTCGCGCCCGCGCGGCCCCGGCATGGAGCGCGCCGAGCTGCTCAACATCAACGGCGCCATCTTCACCGCCCAGGGCAAGGCGCTCAACGCCGTCGCCAGCCGCAACGTCAAGGTGCTGGTGGTGGGCAACCCCGCCAACACAAACGCCTACATCGCCATGAAGAGCGCGCCCGACCTGCCGCGCGAGAACTTCACCGCCATGCTTCGGCTGGACCACAACCGCGCGCTGTCGCAGGTTGCCGCCAAGACCGGTGTCGCAGTGGGCGACATCGAAAAGCTGGCCGTGTGGGGCAATCACTCGCCCACCATGTACGCCGACTACCGCTTTGCCACCGCTGGCGGCAAGAGCATCAAGGACATGATCAACGACCAGGTCTGGAACGCCGACGTGTTCCTGCCGACGGTCGGCAAGCGCGGGGCCGCCATCATCGAAGCGCGCGGCCTGTCGTCGGCCGCCTCGGCCGCCAACGCGGCCATCGACCACATGCGCGACTGGGCCCTGGGCACCAACGGCAAGTGGGTCA
>JAZKDA010000230.1:0-1228 GCA_040387815.1 Pseudomonadota bacterium
GCGAAGGTGCCGTAGCCGATGAAGTTGGCCGGCACATGCAGCTTCATCCACCAGCTTTGCAGGGCCGGCACCAGCGGCTGGATTTCATGTGCCTCGCGCACCACCGTGTACCAGAGCAAAAAGCCCACCGCGGCGCTGACCACCAGCATCACGAAAGCGCCGAGCGAGCGGGTTTCGTAGCGCTGCTCGAAGTAAAGGTAGAAGGCCGCCGTGAGCCAGCAGAACAGCACGAAGACTTCGTACAGGTTGCTCACCGGGATATGGCCGATGTCGGCGCCCAGCAGGTAGCTTTCGTACCAGCGCACCAGCGATCCCACCAGGGCCATGCCCACCGCCGCCCAGGCCACGCCCGAGCCGATGCGCTCCATGGCGTCGGCCTGCGTGCGCGCGAACATGCCCAGCCAGTAGAACACCGTGCTCATGAAGAACAGCACGCTCATCCAGAGGATGGCCGACTGGCTGGACAGGAAGTACTTGAGCCAGAACACGCTGTCGGCGCGGGCCAGGCTGCCCTGGTAGGCGGCAATGGCCAGCAGCGACGCCCCGGCCACCGCCAGCATCAGGGTGCGCGAGGAGCGCCAGAACCAGCCGAGCCAGATCGCTGCCGGAACGGCGCCCAGCAGGATGCCCTTCTCGTACACGTCCATGAAGGCGCCGTAACGCTGCAGGCCGAACAGGCCGCCGGCCAGCACGATGGCGGCGAACAGCCAGTCGAACCAGTTGCGCCGGGCGAAGAAGCCCTCGTTCAGGGTGAGCGTGGTGGTGGCGGTGTTCATGCGTTGGGCTGCTCGAGAAGTTGGGTGCGAAGCCGGTCGAACTCGCGGTCGGCGTCGAGCGTGCGGCGGTTGGTCGACAGCGCCATGCTGGCACGGCTGCCCGCCTCACGCGGGGCAAGCCACACCCAAAGTCGGCGCTCGCGCACGTACAGCATCGCAAAAATACCCAGGATCAGCAAGGCGCACCCCAGGTAGACAATGTTGCGGCCGGGGCTTCGGGTGACCTGGAACACGCTGGCCTGCAACTGCTTGAAGTCCTTGAGCTGGAAGGCCATGGGCGCCGGATACAGGTGCAGGTCGCTCAGGGCCAGCACGGCCTGGTTCATGAATCCCTGGGTGCGCACGCCCGGCTGCATGGGCGGCTGCCCGGCCCGCTCGCGCGCCAGCTGGGCCAGCTCGAACAGCGAGCCGTTGAGGATGCGCACGATCACCTCGCCGGCGCGGGCGCGCTC
>JAZKDA010000230.1:1238-3634 GCA_040387815.1 Pseudomonadota bacterium
CCTCGGGCACGTTGGCCTCCATGAAGTCGGAGATGGCCTGCAGGCCGCCGGCGGGTTTGCCCGCCGGGGCCTTGTTGGCCGTTGAAGTGTTGGCCGCGGGTGTGTCGCCTGAGGTGGGCGCCAACACACCGGCGAACAGGTCCAGGGCACGGCCGGCCGACGCGGCGAGCTGCGCGGCCAACTCGGGCCTGGCCGGGTCGGTGGCGCCGACCGCATAGCGGCGCACGGCCTGGGCCCGCAGCTGCGGATCGGCCAGGGCCTCGCGCAGGCGCAGGAAACCCTCCATGCCGCCTTGCTCGTCGGCCGGCACCCGAAGGTAGCGAAAGCTCTCCGCCGTGGTCTCGCGCATGCCGAGCAGGAAGGCGGGCACGCCGTCGCCCAGTTCCATGGGCAGCATGTAGTTGTTGAACTCGCGCGCCTGCCCGGCCGCGTCGCGCAGCTTGTAGCTGATGCTCGGCCCCACGTTGCGCAGCTCGCGCTTGGTGACGGTCTTGTTGGCCGCGCCCAGGCGCGATTCGATCGACTGGCGCAAGTCCACCGCGCGCACATCGGCGCCACTGCCGGAAGCGCCAGCGGCGCCGGCCATGTTCTCGACGTTGATGACGCGCAGGGCGGTGAACTCCAGCGTCATCTGCTCGGCGCCCTCGGCCGCGCCGCGCGCCAGCGCCACGTTGCCGCCGATCTGGCCCTCGACCTCGAAGCGCTTGCCACCGGGCTGCAGGGGCAAGGCCTCCAGGCGTACGCTGGAGCCGCCGTCCTCGAAGCTTGACTGGTAGATCTCGACGCCGCGATGGCGCGCCGGGTGGTTGACCTCGACCCGCGCCGGCACGGCGGCGCCGGTCTCGCGGTCGTGGATGATGATGTCGCTGGCGAACAGCTTGGGCATGCCGCTCGAGTAGTACTCGACGATGAACTTCTTGAGCTCGATCGAGAACGGCAGCTCCTGCAGCAAGATGCCGTCGCTCTGGTTGAGGATGGCGGTGCCCGACTGGGTGCCCTCGGCCACCATGAGGTTGCCGCGGTAGGTGGGGTTGGTGTCGGGCAGCCGGTGGCGGGCCGGCACATCGGCGATCATGCCGCCGCCGACGTACGGCGTCTTGCCGCCGAACCACATCTGCGCCCGCACGATCAGGTCGCCGTCGAGCAGGCCGCCCAGGCACACCAGCACGATGGCGCTGTGCGCCGCCAGGTAGCCGAGCTTGTTGGCCGCGCCGGCACGGGCCGCGACCATCCAGCCGGTGCCCTGCGGGCCCTCGCGGCGCTGCAGCTTGACCCGCCAGCCGGCCTTGGCCAGGGCGCCGCCGACACGGTGCGCCGCCGCCTCGGGGGCCAGCGGCAGATCGCCCTGGGCGCGGTGGTGGAAGGACTGCAGGGCCTGCTCGCGCAGGTTTTCCTTGTGGGAGCGCAGGTCGTTGATGATCTTGGGCGTGTTGCGGGCGATGCACAGCGAGGTGCTGGTGACCAGAAAGGCGAGGATCACCAGGAACCAGGCGGCGCTGTACACCGCGTTCAGGTGCAGGGTCTGGAACACGCCGGCCCAGAACGGGCCGAACTGGTTGACGTAATTGACCGCGGGCTCGTGCTGCTTGAGCACCGTGCCGATCACCGAGGCGATGCAGATGACACTGAGCAGCGCGATCGCGAAGCGCATCGACGACAACAGCTCGACCACCGCGCGCATCGTGCTGGTGCCCGAGCGCGCGCGAGGATCTGAAGCGGTGGCGGTCATCGAGGGGCGTGGGCTGGAAAAGAAAAAAGGCGGAACCGTTCAAGTCCCGCCTGTCTGGGTGTGGGCTGAGGCGGGCTTGGTTCCCGCCTCGTTCAGCGCAGCCCGGCCGCGTAGTCGGCCACGGCGCGGATCTCGCGGTCGTTCATCTTGGCGGCGACCTGGTTCATCTGGATGCTGTTCTTGCGGGCGCCATCGCGGAAGGCGACCATCTGGGCGGTGACGTAGTCGGCGTGCTGGCCGGACAGGCGGGGGTATTGGGCGGGAATGCCGGCGCCGTTGGGGCTGTGGCAGGCCGCGCAGGCCGCGATCTTGCGGTCGGGGATGCCGCCGCGCCAGATGCGCTCACCCAGGGAGACCAGCTCCTTGTCCTTGGCGAAGCCGGGCTTGGCCTGCTGGCTGGCGAGCCAGGCCGAGATGTTGCGCATGTCGGCATCGCTCAGCTGGGCGGCGAAGCCCTGCATGACCGGGCTGGCGCGCTTGCCGCCCTTGAACTCGGTAAGTTGCTTGACCAGGTACTCCGGGTGCTGGCGCGCCAGCTTGGGGTTGGCCGGCACCCCCGAGTTGCCATCGGCGCCGTGGCATGCGGCGCACACGGCGGTGTAGCGCTTCTCGCCTTCGACCAGATCCGGCTTGGCCGGCCCTTTGGCCGGCCCCGTGGAGGCGCCGG
>JAZKDA010000230.1:3644-6996 GCA_040387815.1 Pseudomonadota bacterium
CGGCGGCTGCGGGCGCGGCCGTCTGGGCCATGGACATCATGGGCGCCGCGAGGACGGCAGCCAACAGCAGACAAGCGTGCAACTTCATAGGGCGATAGGTGTGAGAAGGCGCAAAACCGCAAGATTCTACAATGCCGAACCCTGGGCCCCGGCCGCCCGGTCCAGCCAGCCCACCATGACCCAATCCCAATCGCCGGGGCCCACCGCCCCGAACCCCGACCCGTCCGCCGTCGGCGCCACCCCGGCGCAAGCCCTCGGATGGATGCACACCGCACGCTTTCTCACCACCGCCCCGCGGCTGGAGTTCCTGCCGCCGCACGAGTACCCCGAGATCGCCTTCGTCGGCCGCTCCAACGCCGGCAAGTCGACCTGCATCAACACCCTCACCCAGCAAAAGCGGCTGGCCTACGCCTCCAAGACGCCGGGCCGCACCCAGAGCATCAACCTGTTCACCCTGGGCAAGCAGGGCATCACCGACGCGGTGCTGGCCGACCTGCCCGGCTACGGCTATGCGGCCGTGCCCAAGCAGGACAAACTGCGCTGGCAGCAGGTGATGGCCAACTACCTGGTCACCCGCGAGAACCTGCGTGGCGTGGTGCTGCTGTGCGACCCGCGCCACGGCCTGACCGAGCTCGACGAGATCCTGCTGGAGGTGATCCGCCCCCGGGTGGAACAGGGTTTGAAGTTCCTGGTGCTGCTGACCAAGGCCGACAAGCTCAATCGCGCCGAGGCCAACAAGGCGCTGGACATCGCCCGGCTCAATGCCGGCGGCGGACAGGTGAAGTTGTTCTCTGCCCTCAAGAAGCAGGGCGTGGAGGAAGTGGCCCAGCTGCTGTGGCAGTGGGTTCACCCGTCCCCGGCGGTCAGTACACCGAAGGGGACCCCTGAGGGCGCGTCTTGAAGCGCTTGTGCACCCAGAAATACTGCTCGGGGCACTGGCGCACCTGGTCCTCGATCCAGCGGTTCATGCGTTCGGTGTCGGCCACCGCGTCGGCGCTGGGAAAGTCGTCCCAGGCCGGCAGGAAGCGCACCCGGTAGCCCTGGCCGCCGGGCAGCATGCGCGTCAAGACGGGCTGCACCTTCATGCCCAGCGCCCGGGCCATGCGCGAGGGCGCCAGCAAGGTGGCCGCCGGCACACCGAAGAAGGGCACGAAGGCGGCGTCGCGCTCGCCGAAATCCATGTCGGGCAGGTTGAAAAAGCCGGCGCCCTGGCGCACCGCCCGCATCAGGGGCCGCGCGGTCTCTCCGCGCGAAAAGATCTCGGCATGACCGTGGCGCAGGCGCCCGCGCCGCACGGCGGCGTCGAGCACCGGGTTGGTCTGCGCCTGGTAGATCGAGGCGCCGGGCCGGCGGATGTTCAGCTGGATCGCCGCGCCGGCGACGTCCAGGCCGACGAAATGCGGCGCCAGCCACATCACCGGGCCCTCGTGCCGGTCGGCAAAGCCGACGTCGCCCTCGACATGGATGAGGCGTCGCAGGCGCGCCGGTGAAGCCCACCACAGCAGGCCGCGTTCGAGCACGCTGCGGCTGAACCACTTGAACAGCTCACGGCCGATGCGCTCATGCTCGGCGGCCGGCAGCTCGGGCAAGCACAGCGCGAGGTTGCGCAAGGTGACGCGGCGGCGCGAGCCGGCGGCGCGCCACAACAAAGCGCCCAGAGCGCGCCCCACGGCCGCCTGGACGCCCAGCGGCAGCCAGTGAAAGCACCACAGGAAGGCCAGCAAGGCATAGCCGCCGACGTAGGCACCGGGGCGCTTCACGGGCCGGTCCCCGCCGGCTGGCGTGGTGGCTTGTAGCGGGCGTAGCTCCACAGGTACTGCTGGGGGCACTCGCGGATCAGGCGCTCCATGCCCTGGTTCATGCGCGCCACGGCCTCTTCCAGCGTGCCTTCGAGCGGCGCGTCCAACTCGCGGCAATGCACCCGGAAACCGCGTCCTGCGGGCAGGCGCTCGCCCCACATGAGGCGCACCTCGCAGCCGGTCTGCTGGGCCAACCGGGCAGCCAGGGTCATGGTGTAGGCCGGCCGGCCAAAGAACGGCGCCCAGGCGCCCATGCCCTCGGGCGGCACCTGGTCGGGCAGCAGGCCCACGGCACGGCCCTGGCGCAAGGCCTTGATCATCTGGCGCACGCCGGCCAGCGTGGTGGGCACCGGCTCCAGGCCGGGGCGCTGGCGCGAGGCGGCGATCAGCGGCGCCAGCCAGGGCTTGCGCGCCGGGCGAAACAGCACCGTCAGCGGGCCATGCGCCCGTAAGTGACGGCGCGCGATCGCCTGCGCCGTCACTTCGAAGCAGCCCAGGTGCGGGGTCAGCAGCAACACGCCGCGGCCGGCCTCGTAGGCGCGGTCCAGACATTCGGGGTTGGCGAACTCGGCGGCCACCGGCGGGCCCAGCCACAGGCGCGGCAACTCGCCCACCATGCGGCCGATGTGGGCCACCGCGGGGCGCACCTGCGCGAAGCCGTAGCCGGCCTGGCGCGCTTGCAGGATGAAGCGCCGCCGGTAGGTGGGCGACGACAGGAACACCAGCCAACCCAGCGCCGCGCCCACCGCATGCAGCACACGCAAGTGGACATGCGACAACAGTCTGAAAAGCAAAAGCATCGACAGGTGGGGCCGGCGGGTGGAAGGGGCGCTCCGAGACCATTAGAATGGCTTCGTCGCTGAGTTATTGAACTACTTGCAGGGCGACGTTAAACAACAGCTGCTAAAGCGTTCGCCGAAGCTCCAGGCCAGGCAACGCGCCTTCAACCAACGGAGTATCTCAAATGGCGAACGACTATCTCTTCACATCCGAATCGGTCTCCGAGGGCCACCCCGACAAGGTCGCCGACCAGGTCTCGGATGCCATCCTCGACGCGATCTTCCGGCAAGACCCCCGCAGCCGCGTGGCCGCCGAAACCCTGACCAACACCGGCCTGGTGGTGCTGGCCGGCGAGATCACCACCAACGCGCATGTCGACTACATCCAGGTGGCGCGCGACACCATCAAGCGCATCGGCTACGACAACACCGAGTACGGCATCGACTACAAAGGCTGCGCGGTGCTGGTGGCCTACGACAAGCAGTCCAATGACATCGCCCAGGGCGTGGACCATGCCAGCGATGATCATCTGAACACCGGCGCCGGCGACCAGGGCTTGATGTTCGGCTACGCCTGCGACGAAACCCCCGAGCTGATGCCCGCGCCCATTCACTACGCGCACCGCCTGGTCGAACGCCAGGCCCAGCTGCGCAAGGACGGCCGCCTGCCCTTCCTGCGCCCGGATGCCAAGAGCCAGGTGACCATGCGCTATGTCAATGGCAAGCCGCACAGCATCGACACCGTGGTGCTGTCCACCCAGCACAGCCCCGAGC
>JAZKDA010000231.1:0-868 GCA_040387815.1 Pseudomonadota bacterium
CGGGGTGGCGCGGCATCGGCCTTGCGGCGAAGGCGCGCCCACACGGCGGTGGCGATCGGCAGCGCCGCGGTCGCAATCGGCAGGGCGGCGACCGCCATGCCCGCTAAGCGCCCCAAGCGTGAGTTGCCCACCAGTAGCCGTCCGACGGCGGCCAAGAGCAGCGATGAGCCGACCTGCGAGCCCAGCGCACGGCGGCCGTCATGCAGCTGGGCGCGCAGCTGCTGCGTTTGCGCCAGCAGGACGGCGCGTCGCTGACGAATGGCTTCGATGCGGTTCATCGTGCCTCCCGGAAGGACGCCGCGTCCTTGTCGAGCTCGGCCAGGGTGGTGGCCAGCAGCGGCGGCTTGGTTCGCAACGCCTGTGTCAGGCGCCACATCACGAACGCTGTGCCAGCGGCCAGCGCAAGGAAGCAAGTGGCCAGCGCCGCCACGCGCGCCGTGTCCCAGAACAGCACCACGACCAATGCGATCGCGGTCGCGACCGCCAGCGTGCCCAGCAGCACGGCAACGAGGAGGGCGGCCAGCAGGGTGCCGGCGCGCAGCATCTCCTCTTCGATGTCGAGGGCGGCCAGCTCAAGGCGTTGGCGGGCAAGGCCGAGCGCGCCCGCGCCGATCTGGCGCAGGGGGTCTGCGAGGCTCATGGCCGGCAGGTCAGCGGCGGCTGATCAGCAAGCCGACCAGCAGGCCCAGGCCCGCGCCGACTCCTACAGCCTGCCAGGGATGCTCATGCACATAGGCGTCGGTGGCCTGACCGGCCGCACGCAGACGGCGCGCGACTTCTTCCTCGAGGTCGCCCAGGCGTTCGCGCGCAGTGCGCAGGCTCTGCTCAAGGCGCACCCGGGCTTCGGCATAGCCGTCGCCCGCATCAC
>JAZKDA010000231.1:878-3342 GCA_040387815.1 Pseudomonadota bacterium
CACGCACCGCATGGCGCAGCAGCGCCTCGGTGTCGTCGACGAGAGCGCGCAGGTCGCGGGCCAGACGCTGCGTGTCGCTGGTGGTGTCCTGGGTCATGTCGCTCATTTTTCGGCTCCTTTTGTTGTGAATGGCACAGTATGGTGACACGCCCGCGCCGCAGAACTGACAAAGGTCAACAGCGTGGAGGCGTTTATCCGCAAACTTGACGTCTATGCGAATCACTGCTGCGCTCGCTTTTGCCCTCGGCTGTCTGGTCGCGTTGTCCGGCTGCACGTCGATGCTGCCCCGCGGAAGCCAGAAGTCGCCTTCGCCGTTCACCAGTTATGCCCAGGCCCAGGCTGCGCTAGAGATGGTCGTGCCTTTCCAGACGCCTACCTCGCAGCTCAAGAGCCTCGGGTTCGATCCCGAGGGCGGCAGCAACGTCACCCGCATTCCCTACCCGGAGGTGGTGGCGCGCCTGGTGCCGTATTCGGGCGTGCCGCTCGACGCGCTCGATGCGGGCATTCGCGAGTGCATCCTGGCCCGCAGCGCTTGCCAGGCGTATCTGTTCCATTTCGACCAGCATGACCGGCGGCGTGAAGGCGGCTTCTGGGCGGACTTCTTCAATGTCCGGCGCCAGACGCACGTCACGGGCTGGTCGATGGATGCGCTGGTGGTCGTCACCGACGGGAAGGTGCTGTTTCGCAACCATGGCGGACAGCCGCAGATCGATCGCACGGAGCGGCAGGTCAATCCGCTGGGGCCGCTTCAGCCGGCCGGCGAGGCGGCCGGCGCAGCCCTGGTGCGGTAAGCCGGTCTCAGGCTAAGCCGTTCTCAGGCTGGCCGCCGCAGCCGCTTCAGGCGGGGGCAGTGGCGATCGGTCGATGGATTCGGGGCACCCGTATTTGTTTATTAACATAATGCACATCGTATTGCAAAGCGCAAGCGCACCAGGAAGGCCGGGGGCGGCCCCGGCGGCGGACGCACCCGGCGCGCCGGGCCATGGGACGGCCTGATGCGGCGCGTTCACGACGCCATCGGCGATGCACTGGCAACTCTGTCAGGGCCTGACGGTTACAGCTGCGGTTACAAGTTCGCCTGAGTCCGCGCGGCCTCATTCCAAAAACCAAAACAAGGAACTGAGATGTTGAAGCCGCCAAAGCTGGCCGGCGCGGGACAACTGCGCCTATTCGTTGACGAACTCGGGTTTGAATGGGCCTGCAAGTGCGTCGACGTGCACCCTTCCACCATGCGCCGATACCTGCGGGAGGCGACGCCCGTGCCGCAGGCCGTGCTCCAGGCCCTTTACTGGCTGACCCGCTACGGGTTCACCGACGCGGCCGCCGAGGTGCATTGGTCGCATCAGTACCTGGTGTGCAAGGTGCGCGAGCTGGAGGCGGCCCTGGCCTGGCGCGCGCCCGATCGGTGGCAGGCGGCCAACGATGCGACGGCGCCGGCCGGCCAGGTGGTGCCGCTGCGGGGATGAAAAAACACCTTCGCGGATCTCGCGCATGAAAAAACACCTTCGCAGATCTCGCGCATGAAAAAAGGCCCGGCCAGGGTTTCCCCAGGTCCGGGCCAGGCTCTTGGAGAGAGTCGGTCAGCGGGCGGCGCGCTCGTTCATTCGATCGATGCGGTCGTGGGCCTTGGCGGCGGACCGCTCAGCACTGTGCGCGGCCATGATGGCCTCGCGCAGATCGGCCCGGATCGCGGCGTAAGTTCCTCCAGCGGTCACCAGCTGGCCCGCCACGAACAGGAGCGCAGCGACGGGCCAGTCCTTCATTTCGCGGGGGCCTCGTTCAGCGCCACGGCGGCCGAGCCGGCGGCGGCGGTGACAGCGTGGGCGATCACGGCGTACGCCGGGAACAGCGCGCCCAGCATCTGCGCGAGAGTCGCCAGGCCGGCCCAGGTGGAAGGCTGCATCAGTCGGTTCATGGGGATTTCCTTTCGGTGGTGGTGGGGTCAGTGGGTGACGTCGTAAATCCAGCCGCCCAGGGTCCAGGAACCATCAGCGTTGCGCCCTGGCCCGGCGGGGTCTTCGGTGGCCACCGCGTGGCCCAGGGCATTGACGCCCGTGTAGACGAAGTTTTGGTCACTGGCGGGGTTCAAGGTGGTGCTGACGGTCTCGGCGACGGCGCTGTAGGCCTGGCCGGCCGCGTCGCTGGCGGCGCTGGAGACCCGGCGCGCCACGTACACCAGGGCCGCGATCAGGGCGGCGCCCAGAGCCAGTTTCAACAGCAGATCAGCGGAGACCGGCGCCACTTTCATCACAGGCCCAGCATGGTGTAGGGGTCGGTGTTGTTGGGGCCATTGGCGGCGGTACTGTCATCGCTCACGGACGCGCGGTCCATGCGGGCAAAGTCGCCAGTGGTCAGCTCGGGCATGTAGACCGTGCTGCGATCCATTCGGGCGAAGTCACCCGTGGTCAGCTCGGGGGCGTACGTCGTGGCGCGGTCCATCCGTGCGAAGTCGCCAGTCGTCGGG
>JAZKDA010000232.1:0-6455 GCA_040387815.1 Pseudomonadota bacterium
CGATGCGGGTGACGCCGGCACAGGCGGCGCCGCACATTGCGGCGCAGTGCGGGCCGCCGGCCAGCCCCATCAACAAGGCGGTGGCGGCGAGCGTTGTGGCGGACATGGCGGGATTGTCTCAGCCCGTCAAAGGATGCGCGAGAACTGGACGCGGTGCCGGTCGGCCTGAAGGTAGCGGTCGAACACCATGGCGACAGCCCGCACGAAGTACCAACCCTCGGCCGTGACCTCGATGCCGGTGTCGCTCACCCGCACCAGGCCCTGATCGGCCAGCGCGGACAGGCGCTCCATCTCGGCGGCGAAGTAGGTGCGGAAGTCGATCATCCAGGCCAGCTCGATCGATTCGAACAGCACCTGGCCCTGGCACATCAGGGCCATGATCACCGCCCGGCGGGCCAGGTCGTCGCGGTTGAGGGCCAACCCGCGCGTGACCGGCAACTGCCCCTGGTCGATCAGGTCGCGGTATTCGTCGATCGTCTTGGCATTCTGGCTGTAGGTGGCGCCGATGCGGCCGATGGCCGACACACCCAGGGCGATCAGGTCGCAATCGGGCTGAGTGCTGTAGCCCTGGAAGTTGCGGTGCAGCCGCCCCTGGCGCTTGGCCACGGCCAGCGGATCGTCGGGCAGCGCGAAGTGGTCCATGCCGACATAGACATAGCCTTCGCTCTGGAACGAAGCGAGCGCATCGGCCAGCATGCCGACCTTGTCGGCGCCAGCCGGAAGCTCGGCGGGCACGATGCGCCGCTGCGGCTTGAAGCGCTCGGGCAGGTGGGCATAGGCATACAGCGCAATGCGGTCGGGCCGCAAGTGGCGCACCTGCCCCAGCGTGCGCAGGAAAGACTCGCGGGTCTGGCGCGGCAGGCCGTAGATCAAGTCGACGTTGATCGACTCGAAGCCGATGCGCCGGGCTTCGTCGACCAGGGCGAACACCTGCTCGGCCGGCTGCACCCGGTGCACCGCCTTCTGCACCTCGGGGTCAAAATCCTGCACGCCAAAGCTGATGCGGTTGAACCCCAGGCACGCCAAGGCTTGCAGGCGCTGGCTATTGACCGTGCGCGGATCGACCTCGATCGAGTACTCGCCACCGGGCACCAACTGGAAATGGCGCCGCAGCATGGCCATGAGCTGGGCCAACTCCTCGTCGGACAGAAAGGTGGGCGTGCCGCCGCCCAGGTGCAGTTGGCTGACGCTGCGTCCGCCGCCAAGCTGCGCAACCTGGAGTTCAACCTCGCGCGCAAGCAAGGCCAGGTACTGCGCGCCGCGCTCATGGTGCTTGGTGATGATCTTGTTGCAGGCGCAGTAGTAGCACAGCGACTCGCAAAACGGAATGTGCACATACAGCGACAGCGGCAGCGCCGATACCTGCTGGCCGCGTTGCTGCAGCGCCTGGGCATAGTCGCCCGCGGTGAAAGCCTCGACGAAGCGGTCGGCCGTGGGATAGGAGGTGTAGCGCGGGCCGCTGATGTCGTAACGCTGCAGCAACTGCGGCGAGATCGTGGTCATGGTACGAGATCCGTCGGCAGGAAAAACACTTCAGCGGGTGACCAGCACCGGCACGGGTGACTGCATCACCACCTTGGACGCCACGCTGCCCAACATCAGGCGGGACAGGCCGGTGCGCCCGTGCGAGCCGACCATGATCAGGTCGCAGCCGTCGTCCGCGGCGGTACGCAGGATGCCTTCGACAGCAGCGACATCCTCGACGATGCGCTGGTCCAGCGCCAGCGGCGGCTGCTGGCGGTCGCACAGGTCAGCCAGGCGCGACAGCGCCAGCGTGGCGTGCTCGCGGGCGGCATTCATGTAGGCCTCGAAGCCCATGGGGTTGGCCTCGCCGATACCCAGGTAGGGATAGGGGTCGACCACGTACAGGCCCGTCAGGCTGGCGCCGTGCAGCCGCGCCAGGGACACGGCCATCTCGGCGGCGTGGTCCGATGCCGGGGAACCATCGGTGGCCAGGAGGATGCGCTTGAACATGGGGACCTCGCTAGAAAAGCTGTGAATGCGCGAATGATGCGCCCACGGGCACCGGCCCGGCTTGACCTGAGTCAACGTAGCCCGACGGCCGGACCGCTAGTGCACCCGTGCCTCGAACGCCCGGGTCAGGCCGTCGAGGTCGACGATGCGGATGTGCCGCTTGTCCACCTCGAGCAGCCGCTGCTGCTGGAACGCCGAGAAGGTGCGGCTGACGGTCTCCAGCTTCATGCCCAGGTAGCTGCCGATCTCGGCGCGCGACATGCGCAGATGGAACTCGTTGGGCGAGTAGCCGCGCGCCTTCATGCGCTGCGACAGGTTGATCAAGAAGGCCGCCAGGCGCTCCTCGGCGTTCATGCTGCCCAGCAGCATCATCAGGCTGTGCTCGCGCACGATCTCGCGGCTCATGAGGCGGGCCATCACCATCTGCATGTCGGCGCTGCTGGTGGCCAGCTCGGTCAGGTGGACATAGGGAATGGCGCAGACCTCGGCGTCTTCGAGCGCGGTGGCCGAGCTGGCATGGCGTCCATTGGCCACGCCGTCCAGGCCCATCAGCTCACCGGCCATGTGAAAGCCAGAGACCTGCTCGCGGCCGTCGGCCAGCATCAGCGACGACTTGAAGGTTCCGGTGCGCACCGCGTAGATGAACTGGAACCGTTCGCCACCCCGAAAAAGCTCCTCGCCGGCCTTGATCTTGCGGCGGCCGAACATCATGGTGTCGAGCCGTTCGACATCCAGCGTGTCCAGGCCGCAGGGAAGGCAGATGTCGCGCAGGTGGCAGTTCGAACACTGTGTCTTGAGCGGCGTCGCCGCCGCCGTGGCGCCCGCCGCGGCCGGGGTGCCGTGGCAGGGGCCGCAGTCGGCCTCCAGGAGCTGGACACCGCGAGGCAGGACACGGACGGGAGCGATGCGGTTGGCAATGTTCATGGAGTGTCTCTCGTGGAAATTCAGTGGGGCAATGCCTGGCCGGCGGTGACCACCGCCGCCGGAAGGCTTTCGAAGTCGCTGCTCTTGTCGAGAAAGGAGGTGGCGCCTTCGCCCAGGTAGCGCTTGCGGTAGGCCGGACCGGCGTTGTTGCTGAAGACCACGAAGGCAATGCCAGGATCCGCCTGGCGCACCGCGCGCAGCACCTGCAGGCCCGTGCCCCCTTCGAGCTGCACGTCGAGCACCACCACCTGCGGGTGCGACGCCAGGATACCCTCGATGCAGCCCTGCGGGGTGGTCGCTTCGCCGACCACGGTCATGTGATGGGAGCCCAGCAGCGCCGCGACCCGCGAGCGGATCATGCCGGAATCGTCTGCCAGGAAGACGCGGGGTGGAGGGATGGAGGCCATGGACTCCACTGTGCCCGGGCAGGGCCCGCGCACCCATCGGCGCAGGCTGAATCGTCCCCTCGGAATGTTCCGGATGCAGGCCCAGGAAAGTCCGAGGGCGCCTAGGAATCGTCCGAGTCCTGGCTCGCCCGGGCCGGGCCGATCGCCCCTCAGGCCGCCAGTTCCTCGGTATCCACCTCGGCCCGCGCCTGTGCGTTGTAGCGGTTGCCGGTGACCGTGTGCTCGTTGATGTGCGCCTCAAGGCGCTCCACCAGCGCCGGGCTCAGCCGCAGGTCGGCCGCGCCCAGGTTCTCGCGCAGGTGGGCCAGCTGCGAGGTGCCAGGGATGGGGATGATGTCCGGGCCTTTGTGCAGCAGCCAGGCCAGGGCCAGCTGGGCGGGCGTGCAGCCGGCCTCTTGCGCCAGCGCCTTGTAGCCTGGCAGCAGCTTGAGGTTGGCGGGGTAGTTCGCCGACTCGAAGCGCGGCATGCCGCGGCGGATGTCTTTTTCCGGCAGCGTGGACACATCGTGCAGCGCGTCGCACAGGAAACCGCGGGCGACCGGGCTGAAGGCCACGAAGCTCACGCCCAGCTCGCGGCAGGCCGCCAGCACCGCGATCTCGGGGTTGCGGGTCCACAGCGAGTATTCGGTCTGCAGCGCCGTGACCGGATGCACGGCATGGGCGCGGCGCAGCGTGGCGGCCGACACCTCCGACAGGCCCACGGTGCGCACCTTGCCCTGCTCGACCAGGCGGCTGACCGCACCCATGCTTTCCTCGATGGGCACCTTCTTGTCCCAGCGGTGCAGGTAGTACAGGTCGATCACCTCGGTCTGCAGGCGCCGCAGGCTCTCTTCGCAGGACCGCATGATGCTTTCGGGCCGGCCGTCGATCACCCGCCGCGTGACGCCGTCCTCCCCTTTGACGCCGCCCAACACACCCTTGCTGCACAGCGTGATGTTCTGGCGATGCGGCTTGAGCGCGCGGCCCACCAGCGTTTCGTTCGCACCGAAGCCATACATGGCCGCCGTGTCGAACAGCGTCACGCCTTGGTCGATCGCCGCGTGCAGCAGCCGCTCACCCTCGTCGGGCGGTGGCGGGGTGCCGTAGGCATGGCTGAGGTTCATGCAACCCAGGCCGAGGGCCGAGACGGTAAAGGGGCCGAGTTGGCGCTGATGCATCGGGCTGCTCCGCAAAAATGATTCGCGAAAGCTTACTTCAGCTGCTGCTCCAGCTGGTGCAGCACGTCGTAACAGGCCAGCACCTGCCCCACGCTCGAATTGGGCTCGCGGCCTTCCTTGATCGCGGCGAAAAACTCGCGGTCTTGCAGCTCGATGCCGTTCATCGAAACATCCACTTTGGACACATCGATCTTTTCTTCCTTGCCGTTGAACAGGTCGTCGTAACGCGCCAGGTAAGTGCCGGTGTCGCCGATGTAGCGAAAGAAGGTGCCCAGCGGGCCGTCGTTGTTGAACGACAGCGACAGGGTGCAGATCGCACCGTTGGCCGCCTTGAGCTGGATGCTCATGTCCATCGCGATGCCCAGCGTGGGATGGATCGGCCCCTGGATGGCATTGGCTTTCACGATCGGGCTGCCGCACTGGTAGGCGAACAGGTCCACCGTGTGCGCCGCGTGGTGCCACAGCAGGTGGTCGGTCCAGCTGCGCGCCTGGCCCAGCGCGTTCATGTTGGTGCGGCGGAAGAAGTAGGTCTGCACGTCCATCTGCTGGATGTTGAACTCGCCAGCCGCGATCTTCTTGTGCACCCACTGGTGGCTGGGGTTGAAGCGGCGGGTGTGGCCGCACATGGCGACCAGGCCGGTGCGCTTTTGCAGGGCCACCACTTCCTGCGCATCCTTCCAGCTGTCGGCCAGCGGGATCTCCACCTGCACGTGCTTGCCGGCCTTCATGCAGGCAATCGCCTGCGAGGCGTGCATCTGCGTGGGCGTGCACAGGATGACGGCGTCGACTTCGTTGAGGGCCAGGCTGTCGGCCAGGTCGGTGGTGACATGGCCGATGCCGTACTTGGCGGCCACTTCGCGGGTCTTGTCGAGCTCGCGGCTCACGAGGGAGACGACCTCGACGCCGGCTATGTTCTTGATGCCGTCCAGGTGCTTGATGCCGAAGGCGCCGGCGCCAGCGAGGGCGACTTTGATGGTCTTGCTCATGTTGCGGATTCCTTCACTTGCCTTCTTCGAGAATCAGATGCCCCACCGCCGTGTTCGACGCGGGCACATGGTAGAAGCGGTGCTTGACCGTGGGCGCCGGGCCGCCGGCCAGGTCGGCCATGGCGCCCCGCGCGATCAGCCACATCACCAGCTCGATGCCTTCGGAGCCGGCCTCGCGCACGTAGTCGATGTGCGGCACGGCGGCCTGGCCGGCCGGGTCGGCGATCAGACGGTCGAGGAAGGCGTTGTCGAAGGTCTTGTTGATCAGGCCGGCGCGCGGGCCCTGCAGCTGGTGGCTCATGCCGCCGGTGCCCCAGATCTGCACCTTCAGGTCGCCATCGAAGCTCTCGATCGCCTTGCGCAGCGCCTTGCCCAAGTTCAGGCAGCGCTGACCCGAGGGCACCGGGTACTGCACCACGTTCACCGCGAACGGGATCACCGGGCAGGGCCAGGCCTGGGGCTGGCCGAACATCAGCGACAGCGGCACGGTCAGGCCGTGGTCCACGTCCATCTTGTTGACGATGGTGAGGTCGAAGTCCTGCTGAATGACCGACTGCGCGATGTGCGCGGCCAGCTCCGGATGGCCGACAACCGTGGGCACCGGGCGCGGGCCCCAGCCTTCGTCGGCGGGCTGGAACTGCGCGGCGGTGCCGATGGCGAAGGTGGGAATGAAGTCCAGGCTGAAGGCAGTGGCGTGGTCGTTGTAGACGAGAAAGATCACGTCGGGCGGGTTGTCCTTTTCCCACTGCTTGGCGTACTCATAACCCTGGAACACCGGTTGCCAGTAAGGCTCGTTGCTCTTTCCCAGATCGAGCGCCGCGCCGATGGCCGGCACATGCGAGGTGTAGACGGTGGAGGTGATGCGGGCCATTTACTTCTTTTCTCCGACGTAGCGGTTGCCTTCGATCGAGCGGCCGCCGCCGATCATCATGTCGCGGTACTCTTCTTCCGACATGCCGGTCATGCTGCCGGCCATCTGCTGGAAGCTCTTGCCGTCGGTGGCGCCG
>JAZKDA010000233.1:0-20110 GCA_040387815.1 Pseudomonadota bacterium
GCAGCGCCTGATGGTCTTCCTTGCGGAAGGTCATCTTGCCCTTGGGCGTGTCGAAGCTCATGCCTTCCATGGTGGAGATGAGCTTGTTGGTGTTGGTGTCGCCGTTGGTCTTTTTCAGCGCCGTCACCAGCGCCATCGCGGCGCTGAAGCCGCCGGCGGTAAAGAAGTCGGGCGGCGACTTGAACTGCTTGTAGTGCATGGACACCATCGCGTCGTTCGCCGGGTTCTTGGGCAGGCCGAAGTAGTAGTAGGTGGCGCCTTCCAGGCCCGGGAAGCGCTTGTACGCGACCAAGGCGGGCAGGATGTTGCCGCCCGAGGCCACTTCGATACCGAAGCGGTTCTTGAGGTCGGCGTCCGCCAATGCGTTGAACGGCGGTACACCGCCAGCCCAGACCACCGCAATGAACTTGCGGCCCGGCTTGTCGCGCAGGGCGTTCACCATGCGCTGGATGCCGGCGGTGAAGTCGGTCGTGTTCTGAGGCAGGTATTCCTCGTGCACGATTTTTGACTTCTTGAGGTTGTCGCGGAAGGCCTTGATGCCGTCGCGGCCGAAGGCGTAATCCTGCGCGATGGTGGCGATGGACACGTTGTCCTGATCGACTGCGAACACGTTGGCCAGCGCGTCCTGCGAGCTGTTGCGGCCGGTGCGAAAGATGTATTTATTCCACTTGTCGCCGGTGATCGAATCGGCCACTGCCGGCTCGACCAGCAAAATCTTCTTGTATTCCTCGGCCACCGGCAGCATGGCCAGGGCCACCCCCGAAGAACTCGGGCCGACCGCCAGATCGACCTTGTCGTCGGCATAGGCGGCAGCCAGCAGCGACTTGCCCACGTCGGGCTTGCCCTGGTCGTCCTTCTCGAGGATGACGATCTTGCGGCCGCCGACCGTCATGGTGCCGCCGGTCGCGTACTCCAGCCCCATCATCAGCCCGGTCTGGGTCTGCTTGCCGTAGGCCTCAAAAGGGCCGGTGCGGCTGTAGATGTGGGCGATCTTGATGTCCTTGCCGGCCTGCGCGAGCGCAAGGGGGCTGGCGGCGGCGCTGACGGCGAGTGCGGCCAGGGTGACCAGGGTGCGACGGTGCATGTCTTGTCTCCTAGATGTTCGGAAGGGTCCGCCCTGGCTACTGCACAGGTCGTGCCACACTCTAAGTGATTGATTCACAATGGGTCTGCAGGGTGAACCCCATCTAATTGCCTGAAAATCAGACAATTGATTCTGTCTGATTTTCAGGCAATGTCCGGATTTCAGGCAGTTGTTCGAGCCGCTCGTACAGCGTCGCGCGTGAGATTCCCAGCAGCTTGGCCGCCGCCAGCTTGTTGCCGCCCGTGTGTTCCAGCGCCGCGCGAATTGCCTGCCGCTCCACTTGCGCCACCTGTTCCGCCAATGGCCGGGGCGGCTGGGCCAGCCGCGGCTGCAGGTCGGCGGCGGCGGCTGCGGCATCGCCGGCCACGATGCCCGGCTGCGTCGCGATGTCGCGCACCCCCGCCTGACGCAGCACCGCCATCAGCTCATGGCTGGTGATCTGGCCGGACTCGGTGCGCAGGGCCGCCTGCTCGAGCACGTTGCGCAGCTCGCGGATGTTGCCGCGCCAGGGCTGTGCCGACAGCAAGGCCAGGGCCTGCGGGTCCAGCTCAGGAGGCGCAGTGCCGTTGCGGTGGGACAGATCCTCGCCCAGCGCCTCGACCAGCGCCGCGATGTCCGCCTGGCGCTCGCGCAGCGGCGGCACCGCGATCGGCAGCACGTTCAGGCGGTAGTACAAGTCTTCCCGAAAGCGCCCCTCGCGCACCAGCGCGGCCAGGTCGCGCGAGGTGGCGGCAATCACGCGTGCGTCGAATCGCACCAGCTTGTTCGAGCCCAGCGGCTCGATCTCGCCTTCTTGCAGCGCCCGCAGCAACTTGGGTTGCAGGCTGGGCGGCATGTCGCCGATTTCGTCGAGGAACAGCGTGCCGCCATCGGCCAGCTTGAACTTGCCGTCGCGGCCCTTGCGGTCGGCGCCGGTGTAGGCGCCAGGGGCGACGCCGAAGAACTCGGCCTCCAGCAGCGTGTCGGGAACGGCCGCGATGTTCACGCTGACGAAGGGGCCGCTTGCGCGAGCCGAGGCCGCGTGGATGGCATGGGCCAGCACCTCCTTGCCGGTGCCGGTCTCGCCCAGCAGCAGCACCGGGCTGGACGACTGCGCCGCACGCCGCGCCTGGCGCTTGACCTCCACCGCCGCCGCGCTGGTGCCCACGAAACTGGCCAGGGTGTACTTGCTGCGGCGCTGGCGCGCCAGTTCGCGGCGCGCATCGTCGAGGTCGCGCTGCAGGTTCGCGAACTTGTGAATGAGGGGTTGCAGCGTCGTCTCGGGATGGTCGAAGAGCACGATGCCGATCGCGCCGATCAGCTCGCCGCTGTCGTCGTCACGCAGTGGTATGCGGCTGACCACGAAGGTCCCCGCGCGGTTGGTGAGCAGGTCGATCAGGATCGCCTCGCCGGTCTCCAGCACCCGGCGCATCTGGGTGTTGGGCACCACGTCCTCGACCTTGTGGCCGACAAACTGGTCGACCGAGGAAAAGCCCAGCGCCGGAAGGAAGCGCTTGTAGCCCTCATTCACCCAGACGATGGTGCCGGTGCGATCGACCAGAAACATGCCCTGGCTGATGTTGGAGAACAGCTGGAACATCGAGCGCGCGGCCAGGGCCAGAATGCTCTGGCCGTCGCGGGGAAGCGTGTCTTGCACGGTCATGCGGCGATGTTACGCCGCGCGTCGTGCCCGCCTACTGCGCCGAGTTCCAGGGCACGCGCCGGTCCATCGGCAGCGGGGCCTGCGACGGCAAGGCTTCGACCTTCACCTCGCCTTCCGGGGACCGCACTGGGAACGTGTCCGGCTGGGGCTGTGACGGCTCGACGCGCATGCTGGTGGCATCCGGCTGGCGCGCAGGGACCGCCGCGAGGACCGGCGCGGCGGCAACCGATGCGCGGGCCGTCCCCGGCCTGGAGGTCGATGGCGCGGCACCCAGGGTGCGCAGGTCCACCCGGCCAGGCACCACCGGCTCGGGGATGCGGGTCTCCACGGGGGCGCCAGTGTCGCGTCGCACGATGCGCGCCACCGGCACGCCCTGGGATGCGGCCGGTGTCTGAACGATGGCTGCGGCCGGCACGCCGCGGAACCATCTGGCAAAGAAATTCGATACGGCCCTGCCGGCATTCGACGCGGACGCCGCCGGCGTACCCGCCGAGCCGCTGGCTTGTGCGTCACCGGCGCCCAGGGCCGCGGACGATGGGTTCGCACCCACGCTCGCACCTGCACCGCCAGCGCCACCGGTCGCGCTACCGCCGCCAGCCGCACCCGCACCTGAGCCGGCACCGCCCCCTGCACCGGTGCCCGAGCCCGCGCTGCCACTGCCCGCACTTGCGCCGCCGCCACCGCCTCCCCCGCTTGGCCCGCCGCCACCGCCTCCCCCGCCTGGCCCGCCTCCGCCCCCGCCTCCGCCTCCGCCTGGCCCACCTCCGCCACCGCCACCACCACCGCCACCACCGCCGCCACCACCGCCGCCACCACCGCCGCCGCCGCCAGGCTTCGCCTGAACGTCGGGCGAGCCCGTCAATCCGACCGCACCCACCAGGGCGGCTGACAGCACACTGCAACCAATGATTTCGGCAAGGCGTTTCATGACGACTCCCGCACACGGCGATCCGGCCGCGCCCCGCGGAACGATGGTCCGTCAGTCGAGCTTGGCCGGCGCAGCGGCTGACTCATGCTCGGCCTCGTGCCCACGATGAGCAGTCGGCGGCAGCGGCAAGGCGGTGTGGGTATTGGCGGACACGCGTCCTCCGGCACCGACTGGGCCGCGCCCCAGCGCGGGAAAAGTTCTCAGCGCCGGGCGCGGCGCGTGACCTGACGCCAGACAAGCGGGCCGGCAAGTAGCGCGACCACCAGCACCACCAGTGACAGCGACATCGGCCGCTGCACAAATACCATCGCGCTCCCCTCGCCGATCGAGATGGCATTGCGCATCTGCGCCTCGGCCAGCGGCCCGAGGATCATGCCCACCACCACCGGCGCCGTGGGCAGATCGAAGCGCCGCATCAGCACGCCGACCAGGCCGATGCCCCACAGCAGGTACAGATCGAACACGCTCTGGCGCATGCCGTAGGCACCCACGGTGGCGAAGATCAGGATGCCCGCGTACAGCTGCGGCTTGGGGATGCGCAGCAGCTGAACCCACAGCTTGACCATCGGCAGGTTCAGCACGAGCAGCATCACGTTGCCGATGTACAGCGACGCGATCAGCGCCCACACCAGCGCGGCCGAGGTGGTGAACAGCTGGGGCCCCGGCTGGAGCCCGTAGTTCTGGAAAGCGCCGAGCATCACAGCGGTGGTGCTCGAAGTGGGGATGCCCAGGGTCAGCAGCGGGATCAGCGCCGTGGTGACCGATGCGTTGTTCGCCGCCTCCGGCCCGGCCACGCCCTCGATCGCGCCGGCCTGGCCGAACTCCGCAAGGTCGTCACCCTTGGCCAGCTTGCGCTCGGTCGCATAGCTCAAGAAGGTGGGAATCTCCGTCCCCCCCGCCGGAATGCAGCCGAACGGCGCACCGATGGCCGTGCCGCGCAGCCAGGCAGGTACCGAACGGCGCCAGTCGCGCCGCGTCATGTAGACCCGGCTCATGGCGTTGCGCGTCTCGGGCGCGCGGCCTTCGAACATGGCCGCGTGCAACACCTCGGCCACCGCGAACAGGCCCACCGCCACGAGGACGATCTCGATGCCGTCCATCAGCTCGGGCGTGTTGAGTGTGTAGCGCGCCTGGCCCGAGATCTGGTCCAGGCCGACGCAGCCGATGGCCAGCCCGACGAACAGTGCCGTCATGCCGCGCAGCGTGCTCTGGCCCAGCACCGAGCTCACCGTCGTGAAGGCCAGCACCATCAGCATGAAATATTCGGGCGGCCCGAGCTTGACGGCGAACTCGGCAACGACCGGCGCGAACAGCGTCACGATGACGGTGGCGATGGTCCCGGCCACGAAGGAGCCGATGGCGGCGGTCGCCAACGCGGCGCCCGCCCGCCCGCTTTTGGCCATCCGGTTGCCTTCCATCGCCGTCACCATGGTGGCGGTTTCGCCAGGCGTGTTCAGCAAGATGGAGGTGGTTGAGCCGCCGTACATCGCGCCGTAGTAGATGCCGGCAAAAAAGATCATCGACGCGGTGATCTCCACCTTGGCGGTGATGGGCAGCAGCATCGCCACCGCCACGGCGGGGCCGATGCCCGGCAGCACGCCCACCGCCGTTCCCAGCACGCAGCCCACCAGCGCCCACAGCAGGTTCGCCGGCGTCACCGCCGTGGAAAACCCCATCATCAAGGCTTGAAGGATGTCCATCACAGCCATCCCGTGGACGTCAGGCCCGGCAGGTTGATGCCAAGCAATTGGGTGAACGACCAGTACACCGGCGCGGCGATCGCCACGCCGGTGAAGACGTCGACGGCCAAGGTTCGCGCGCGCGGACGCTGGCCGCTCGCGCGGCGCAGGCCCTGCACCGCCAGCAGGTAGCACACGCCGCAACTGAGGATGAACCCCAGGTTGGCAATAAGGGCAGCGTTCGACAGCAGGCCAGCCGACACCCACACCAGCCCCGGCCACCACGGTGGCTGGCGGTCGGGTGCATCGGGCATGTCGCGAAAGCCCCCGGTGAGGGCCTCGCGCACCATCAGCACGCCGCACACGCTCAGCGCCGCCGCCACCAGCCAGGGTACGAAGTTGGGGCCGACGCCGCCGTAGCCGGCCTCGGACGGAATGCCCACCGCGCCGGCACCCAGGGCTACGCCCAGCAGCAGCACGCCAGCGCCCACCGCGAGCTGCGCCCGGCGGTCTCGGTCAGTTGTCGTCATTGCATGTGTCTCCATCCGATCGAAAAAAAGCCCGGCGGGCAGCCGGGCACCTGTCGCAGGCTGCGGCCGCTCAGATCATTCCGGACTTGGCCATGACCGCGCGCAGCCGGGCGAACTCGTCGTCGACGAAGGTGGCGAAGGCGGGGCCGGCCAGCACGGCCGGCGTCCAGGCGTTCTTGGTCTGCGCTTCCTGCCAGGATTTGGTCTTGACCGTGGCGAGCACCAGGTCGGTCAGTTGCTTGCGCTGCGCGTCGGTGATGCCGGGTGCGCCGTAGACGCCGCGCCAGTTGCCGATGTCGACATTCACGCCCTGCTCCTTCAGTGTCGGCACGTCGATGCCCTTCAGACGCGCAGACGAGGTAACGCCGATCGCGCGCATGCGGCCCGCGGCGATGTACTCGGCGAACTCGCTGTAGCCGCTGCCGCCGATGGTGACATTGCCGCCCAGGATGGCGGCCGTCGCCTCGCCGCCGCCGCGGAAGGCCACGTAGTTGATCTTGGCCGGGTCCACGCCGACCTCCCGCGCGATCATGGCCGCGGCGATGTGCTCGGTCGAGCCGCGCGAGCCGCCGCCCCATTTGACGCTGCCCGGGTCCTTCTTGAGCTGGGCAATGACGTCGGCGAAGGTCTTGAAGGGCGAGTTGGCGGGCAGCACGAACACGTTGTATTCGCTGGTCAGGCGCGCGATCGGGGTGGCCTGCGACAGGCTCACCGGCGGCTTGCCGCCGATGATGCCGCCGAGCATCACGGCGCCCATCACCATCAGCGCGTTCGGATCGCCCTTGCTGGCGTTGACGAACTGCGCCAGGCCCAGGACACCGGCGGCGCCGCCCTTGTTGTCGTAGCTCACGGCGTCGGCCAGCTTGCCGTCGATCATGGCCTTGCCCAGGGCCCGGCCCGTGCTGTCCCAACCGCCGCCCGGGTTGGCCGGGATCATCAGCTTGATGTTGGCGGCGGCCCGCGCCGTCAGCGGCAGGGAGCCGGCGGCCGCGAGCGCGGCCAGTGACTTCAGGAAGGTGTCGCGACGCATGGTGTCTCCTCGGTGGTGGCGTGTCGGGGCCGATCATGCGCCGGCCCGCTGTCATTCGGCTGTCCGAACACTCAGGGAAAGCCCTGATGAAACGCCCCACCGGCGTCGATGCCGGGCCCGATTGGCGGCGGTGAACCCGCTAAGCTCGTGGGCAGCGCCATGATGAAAGTCCTGCTCGTCGAAGACGATCCCGCCATGCGCAGCACGCTGGAGCGCGCCCTGGGCCGCCGCGGGCTGCAGGTCACCGCCTGCGAGGACGGCGCGCGTGCCCTGGTGCAGTGGCGTGCCGCGCCGCCCGACGTGGTGGTGCTCGATCTGAGCCTGCCGGGCCTGGACGGCCTGGAGGTGCTGGCGCATGCCCGCCAGGGCGGCCTGTCCACGCCGGTCCTGATCCTCACCGCGCGCGGTACCGTGGGCGACCGCGTGCTCGGCCTGAACACGGGCGCCGACGACTACCTGCCCAAGCCCTTCGACCTCGACGAACTCGAGGCCCGGCTGCGCGCCCTGTTGCGCCGCCACGCCGACGCGCCGCCGCCCGCGGCGCCCGCGCGCATCGAACTCGGCGCGCTGACCCACGACCGCGACAGCGGCGCGTTCTACCACCAGGGCCAGGTGATGGAGCTCACGCCGCGAGAGGCGGCCCTGCTGCAGGCGCTGATGGCCCGCCCGGGGCATGCGGTGAGCAAGGAGCGGCTGTTCGAACTGGTGTTCCCCGGCGAGACCGACGTGCAGTACGAGGCGGTGGAGGTGGTGGTGTATCGCCTGCGCAAGAAGCTCGCCGCCACCGGCGTCACCCTCGTGACGCTGCGCGGCCTGGGCTATCTGTTGAAATGACCCACCCCCGAAGCGCCTTTAGCGCAAGCAGCCTGTGTCATCAAGCGCCCACGCGCCCCTTGTCGCTGCGCCGCTATCTGCTCGTGGGCATCCTGGTGCCGGTGCTGCTGTTGCTGGGCATCAATGGCGCCATGCTGTACCAGCGCGCGCTGGCGGCGGCCAACACCGCCTATGACCGCACCCTGCTCGCCTCGGCCAAGGTGATCAGCGAACAGCTTGACGTGCGCGGCTACGACCGTGAGGCCCGGCTGCTCGCCACCGTGCCCTACTCCGCGCTCGAAGCCTTCGAGGCCGACAACCGCAGCCGCATGATCTACCGCGTGTCGGACCCCCAGGGTGACCTCGTCTCCGGCTACGGCGACCTGCCGTTCTGGCGCGGCACCCTGCCGGCGCGGCCGCCCTACGCGGCGTTGGTCGATTTCTACGACGACCGTTATGCCGGCGAGCCGGTGCGCGTGGCCGTGCTGCTGCAACCGGTGGCCGGGCCGCAGGGCCGCGGCATGGCCGTGATCCAGGTGGCCGAAACCTTGCAGCTGCGCCAGGGCCTGGCCCGGCAGGTGCTGATCGACACGCTCTGGCGCCAGTTGTTGCTGGTGGCAGTGATCGCGCTGGTGGTGGTGCTGGTGGTGCAGCGGGCGACGCGGCCGGTGCGGCGCCTGTCGGACCAGCTGCGCGAACGTCCCGAAGGCGATCTGACACCGCTGGTGGCCCGCGACGCGCCGCGCGAACTGCAGCCGCTGCTGGAGGCCACCAACGCCGTGATGGCCCGCCTGGCGCAACTGGCCGAGCATCAGAAGCGCTTCGTGCGCGACAGCGCCCACCAGCTGCGCACGCCGCTGGCCGTGCTGAAGGTGCAGGTGCAGTCGGCGCTGCGTGGCGATGTCGACCCGCGGACCGCGCTGGCCGAGATCAACACCACGGTCGACCGGGCCACGGCATTGGCCAACCAGATGCTCTCGCTGGCCAAGGTCGAACAGCTGCGCCACCAACCGGATGCGTCGGTGCATGACCTGGCCGAGGTGGTGCGCGCGGTGTCGCTGGAGTTGTCGCCGCTGGTGGCCGACAAGGACATCGACTTCGAGATCCAGACGCAAGCCGCGCAGGTGCGGGCGCACGAGTGGATGCTGCGCGAGCTCACGCGCAATCTGTTGCACAACGCGCTGCGGCACAGCCCCGCCGGCCGCACCCTGTCGGTCAGTGTCTCAACCGAGGGGCGCAATGCCGTGCTGACCATCGCCGACAGCGGCCCCGGCATTGGCGCCGAGCTCCAGGCGCGGCTGTTCCAGCCCTTCTCAGGCGGCGACATGCGCTCGGGTTCGGGCCTGGGCCTGGCGATCTGCGGCGAGATCGTTCGGGCGCTGGGCGGCGCGATCCAACTCGAAAACCGCGTCGCCGAAGGCGGCATCGTTGGCCTTGCGGCCAGTGTGCGGCTACCCTTGGCACACAATTGAATCTGACATGGACAGGTTACGCATCGACAAATGGCTGTGGGCCGCACGCTTTTACAAGACGCGCTCGCTCGCCAGCGAAGAGATCGGCAAAGGCCGGGTGGCCGTCAACGGCCAGGACGCCAAGCCCGCCCGCGAGGTCAAGGTGGGCGACACGGTCGCGATCCGGCGAGAGGCGGTCACCCGCACCGTGACCGTGCTTGCCATCTCGGGCGTGCGCGGCCCGGCCCCGGTCGCCCAGCAGCTGTACGAGGAAACCGCCGAGAGCCTGGCCGCCCGCGACCAGGCGGCCGAGCAGCGGCGCTATGCCCGAGAGCCCGCCCTGTCGATCGAGCAGGGGCGCCCGACCAAGCGCAGCCGGCGTGAGCTGGACGATGCCCGCAAAGGCTGGGGTGACCGATGGAGCGCGTCGCTGGACGACTGATGGCCCCTCGGCATGTTCCGGCAAGCACGCCTCATTTGAATATTCGCCCAAAGCGCGCTAACCTGAATTTTTAGCAACGGAGGTGTCGGCATGACCCCCTGGGAAATTCAAGGGACCGAGCTGATCAACTGCAACTGCTCCTACGGTTGCCCCTGCCAGTTCAATGCGCTGCCTACCAAGGGCTTTTGCGAGGCCATGGGCGGCATTTCCATCGAGCGCGGCCATCATGGCGCCGTGGACCTCAGCGGCGTGAAGATCGCCGTGGTGTTCAGCTGGCCCGGGCCCATCCACGAAGGCAAGGGCCGTTGCCTGCCAATTGTCGACGCCAAGGCCAGCCCGGCGCAACGCGAGGCCGTGCTCAAGATCATGTCGGGCCAGGACACCGATCCGTTTGCCACCATGTTCGCCGTGTTCGCCACCACGCTCGACAAGGTGTTCGATCCGGTGTTCGCGAACATCGACTACCAGGTCGACGTCGACGCCCGGCGCGGCCAGGTGCATGTCGCCGGCGTGTTCGACCTGACCGCCGAGCCCATCCGCAACCCGGTCAGCGGCCAGGAGCACCGGGTCCGCATCGACCTGCCGCACGGGTTCGAGTACGAGATCGCCGAGGTGGGCTCGGGTACCAGCAGATCACGGGGCCCGTTGGAGGTGGAACTCAAGGACAGCTACGCGCAGTTCGCCCACCTGCACATGAACAACAAGGGCCTGATCCGCCACCGCGCCACGGCATGAGCCTCTTTGGCAGCGGGGCGCGCGCCGAGCGGCTTGTGCTGCTTGGCGCGATGGCCTTGACCGCGGCGCTGGCCTGGGCCTACGTCTGGCAGGGCGCAGGCATGGGCATGTCCGCGCTCGACATGACGCGCTGGAGCCTGTTTCCGCACCTGCAGCGGGACACGGCGGCTGGCATGGACACCGGCTGGCTGGCCGTGAGCTCGATGTGGTTCGTGATGATGGTGGCGATGATGACGCCCTCGGCCGTCCCGTTGGTGCTGCTGCACGACCGTGTCCTCAGGCATCATGGCCACAAGATGCCCCACCGACCGCACCTGCCATCCCTCTTTCTCCTGATGGGCTACCTGGCCGTCTGGCTGGGTTTTTCCGTGGCCGCGGCGGCGGTGCAGAAGGCGCTCGAACCCGCCGGCCTGCTGTCGGGAATGATGCTGTGGTCGCGCAGCGCGGCTTTCTCGGCCACCATCCTCGCGATGGCCGGCCTGTATCAGTTTTCACCTTGGAAGCAGGCCTGCCTGAGCCAGTGCCAGGCCCCGGCCCGCTTCCTGTCGCGGCACTGGCGGGCCGGCACCTTGGGCGGCTTTTTGCTCGGCTTGCGCCACGGCGCCTTCTGCGTGGGCTGCTGCTGGCTGCTGATGGCCCTGCTGCTGGTCTTCGGCGTGATGAACCTGCTGTGGATTGCGGCACTCACGCTGCTGGTGCTGGCCGAAAAGCTGCTGCCGCCGCGGTGGCGGGTCCACAAGGTCTCGGGCGGCCTGCTGCTGGTGTGGGCCGCCGCCACGATGGCGATGCCCACCGGTGCCAATGGGCAGGTGTCGGCGCCTTCAACGTCGGCCATGCCTGGCACCGCATCCGTGCCCGCCAAGCCGGCCGCGACGGCCATTGCCGGCTTCGTGTTCGGCAAGGTGGTGAGCATCGAACCCGGGGACGGCACCCTCGTGATCGACCATGAGGACATCCCCAACCTGGGCATGTCGCCCATGGCGATGGAGTTCCAGGTCAAGGATCGCGGCGTGCTCGCGCGGCTCAAGCCCGGCGACGCCGTGCGGTTTCGGGCGACGCGGGAGGCCGGCCAGTACGTGGCGACAGACCTGGGCCCGCGCTGAGCCCTCCACCCATGGCTTGCACGGCCTGAACAGCGATTCAGATTTTTTGATTTGTGCCTGCCGTGTTCCCGGTCTACGCTCGGCGAGATAACCAGGAGACACGCGTGCAACGCAGACATTGGATTCAGCTGGCCATGGGCTCGCTGCTGGGTGCCACGGCAGCCCTTTCGAGCGCCCAGGACTTTCCCACGCGCCCTGTGACTTTGGTGGCGCCCTTCCCCGCCGGCTCGGTCACCGACAGCGTTGCCCGCATCCTGGCGAACGCGGTCAGCCCCTTGCTGGGGCAACCCATGGTGGTGGAGAACAAGGCCGGCGCGCAAGGCACCATCGGCGCCGCCTATGTCGCCAACGCCAAGCCTGATGGCTACACCCTGCTGCTCGGGTCATCGGCGATGTTCGTCGCCAAGAGCCTGTTCAAGACCCTGCCGTACGAGCCCGTGCAAGGCTTCGCGCCAGTGGCCGGCGTGGGCTCCACGTCCATGATGTTCCTGGTGCCGCTGTCCTCGCCGCTTCGCTCCGTGGCGGATCTCGCCAAGGCCGCCACCCAGGCCCAACCGCCGCTGACCATGGCCTACGGCTCGCCCAGCGGCCAGATCGCCGTTGCCTTGTTCTCGACCGTGACCGATTCCAAGCCGACCGCCGTGAGCTACCGCGGCATCCCGCAGGCCGTCACCGACCTGATCGGCGGGCAGGTGCAGGTGGCGGTGGTGGACCTGGGCAGCGGGCTGGCGCAGGTCAATGGCAACAAGGCGCGGGCCCTGGCCATCTCGGCCGCCAAGCGCTATGGCGGCGCACCCGAGGTGCCCACCCTGCAAGAAGCCTACCCGCGCGCCAGCGGCAGCCTGGAGACCATCATCGCCGTGATGGCGCCGGCCGGCACCCCGCCCGCCGTGGTCGCCAAGCTCGACGCCGCGGTGCGTGCCGCCTTGGACACGACCGAAGTGAAGGCGCGTTTCCAGACGCTCAACACCTCGGTGATGCCGCTGTCGGCGGCCGCCCTGGACAAGCGCATCAAGGACGACAACCCGCGTTGGGAGTCGCTCATGAAGAAGGCCGGCATCGAGCCGCAGTAAGCCGCTGCCGGCCTCTAGGCCGCCTTCGACTTCCTGGGCACCAGCAGATCGCACAAATCCACGAAGCTCGCCGCCGATGGCGAGAGTGTGTGGCCTCGGATGGTGACCACCGCGATGGTGCGCGTGAGCACCGGCCGAATGATGCGCAAGGCCTTGAGCGCGGTCCGGCGCGGCGGCACCGCCACGGCGGGCATGACGCCCACACCCAGGCCCGCCTCGACCATGGCCACCAGGGTGCTGACGTGGGTGAACTCGTAGTTCAGCTCCGGCTCCAGATGCTCGTCGGCCAGGGCGGCGACCAGCTGGCTCTGGAACTGCGAGGTGCCCAGCGTCAGCAGCGTCATCCGGCATAGCTCGCGCAAGGAGATACCCGCCTTGGCGGCGGCCGGGTGCGAGGCCGGCACCAGGGCAATGTATTCGTCGACGAACAGCGGCCGGAAGTCCAGCTCGCCGTGCTTGTCGGGCTGGGGGCCGATGCCGAAATCGAGCTCGCGCCGGCGCACCGCCTCCAGCAGCTCGGGCTGGGCCATCTCGCGCACCCGCACCGAGATAGCCGGGAAGCGGCGGGCGAACTCCACCAGCAAGTGCGGCAGGCGCGTTCCGGCGATGGTGGGGACGCAGCCGAAGGACAGGTGCCCATGCTGCATGTCGGCCGCCTGCTGGATACTGGCGAGCGCGCCATCGAGCTCGGCCATCGCCTTGCGGGTGCTGATCATCAGCTGCTCGCCCTCGCGGGTGAGCTCGACGCGGCGGGTGGTGCGCTGGAACAGCGCAACGCCCAGCTGCTCCTCCAGCTGCTTGATCTGCATGCTGACGGCGGGCAGCGACAGATGGTTCTGGTCGGCGGCCTTGCGGAAGCTGGCGTTGTCGGCCACCGCCAGGAAGGTGGTGAGGAGCTTGAAATTGATCTTCATCGCAGGCCGTACTTTAACAATCATTCAAATTATTTAACTTGCCAGCCCGACAGGGTGCCCGCTAGCATGTCCGCCCCACCGCAAGGAGAGACCGTGGCACGAAAGACGAAAGAAGTACGCACCGACATTGGCTGGAGCGACGCCTCCAGCATCACCGTGTTCGGGCGGGATTTCCCCGCAGAGATCCTTGGGCACCTGAACCTGGGCGACATGGGCTTCATGGAACTGACCGGGCGCTTTCCGACACCGGCCGAATCGCGCATGTTCAACGCCATGGTGGTCACCCTGGTCGAGCACGGCATGACGCCCAGCGCCATCGTGGCCCGCATGACCTACCTGGGTGCACCCGAGTCGCTGCAAGGGGCGGTGGCCGCCGGCCTGAACGGCCTGGGCACCGTGTTCGTGGGCAGTATCGAGGGCGCCGCCCGCCTGCTCAGCGAGGCGATGCCCAAGCCCGATGCCTCGGCCGACTTCGCTGGCCTGGCCCGTTCCGCGGTCCAGGCCTATCGCAGCCAGGGCCGCATCGTGCCCGGCATCGGCCACCCGATTCACAAGCCGATCGACCCGCGCACGCCGCGTCTGCTGGCGCTGGCCAAGGAGAACGGATTCGACGGCCCCTACGTGAAGCTGATGCTGGCCGTGGCGCACGAGGCCGAGCGCGCCAGCGGCAAGGTGCTTCCGGTCAATGCCACCGGCGCGATCGGCGCGCTGTGCTGCGAGATGCGCTTCGACTGGAAGATCTGCCGCGGCCTCGGTGTGATGGCCCGCGCCGTCGGGCTGGTCGGCCACATCCTGGAGGAATCGCGCCGGCCGATGGCCGAGGAGATCTGGCACCAGGTGGACGAGATGGCCACGAAACACATGCGCCCCGCCGCCCCCAAGACGGAGAAGAACTGATGACGAAGTTCGTACAGGACAAGGTGGTGCTGGTCACCGGCGCGGGCGGCGGCATCGGCCGCGATTTCGCGCTGGCGCTGGCCCGCGAGGGCGCCAAGGTGGTGGTCAATGACCTGGGCGCGTCGGTGGGCGGTGAGGGCAAGGACCTCACCCGGGCCGAGCAGGTGGTGCAGGAGATCGTTGCCGCTGGCGGAACGGCGATTGCCAATGGTGACAGCGTCGCCGACTGGGACGGCGCCAACCGCATGGTGGCCCAGGCCGTAGACAGCTTCGGGCGCATCGACGCGGTGATCAACAATGCCGGCATCCTGCGTGACAGGTTCTTCTTCAACATGAGCGTCGACGAGTGGCGCGCGGTGATCGACGTGCACCTGAACGGCGCGTTCTACGTCTCGCGCGCGGCCGCGCCGCACTTCAAGGCGCAGCAATCGGGCTCGTACATCCACATGGTGTCGACCTCCGGCCTGATCGGAAACTTCGGACAGGCCAACTACTCGGCCGCCAAGCTGGGCATCGCGGCGCTGTCGAAGTCGATCGCGATGGACATGGCCCGCTTCAAGGTGCGCTCCAACTGCATCTCGCCCTTCGCCTGGAGCCGCATGATCGGCGCCATCCCCACCGAGACACCCGAGCAGCAGGCCCGCGTCGAGCGCCTCAAGAGCATGGAAACCGCCAAGATCGCGCCGCTGGCGGTGTATCTGGCCAGCGACGCGGCGGCCGATGTCTCGGGCCAGATCTTCGCGGTGCGCGCCAACGAGATCTTCCTCATGAGCCAGAGCCGTCCGCTGCGCTCGATGCACGCCGGCGGCGAAGGCTGGACACCCCAGACCGTGGCCGAGCGCGCCATTCCTGCCATGCGCCCGTCTTTCTACAAGCTGGACCGCTCGCAGGATGTCTTCGACTGGGACCCTGCCTGATCGAAAGGGCTGGCCTCAGTCTGGCCAGCCGTCCTGTGCCTGCCGGGTGTGCTCACCCAGCAGCGGCGGGCGGCGGTCGTCGCGCACCGCGGAGCGCGACATGCGGATCGGGTTGGCAATGAGGCGCGAGGTGCCGCCGTCGGCCCGTTCGACCTCTCGCACCATGCCGCGCGCCACCACATGCGGGTCAGCAAACACCTGGGCGATGTTGTTGATCGGCGCCACCGGCACACCCACCGCATCCAGTTGGGCCTGGCACTCGGCCACGGTCTTGCGCGCCATCGCCTCGGCAATCAGAGGCGCCAGCTGCTCGACGTGGCCCAACCGCGATGCGTTGCTGGCAAAGCGCTCGTCGGCGGCCAGCGCCGGCACCTGCATGGCTTCGCAAAAGCGCCGGAACTGCTCGTCGTTGCCGACGATCAGCATGACCTCGCCATCGCGGCAGCGGAAGTTGTCGCTGGGGTAGACCGTGGCGAGCCGGTTGCCCAGGCGCTGGGGCACCTTGCCCGTGGCCAGGTAGCCCATGCCGATGTTGGTGAGCGCCGCCACCTGCACATCGAGCAGGGACATGTCGATGTGCTGACCCAGGCCCGAGGCATGCCGCTCATTGAGCGCCGCCAGGATGGCCACCGTCGAGTACAGCGCCGTCAACTGGTCGGCTGCCGCAATGCCCGACTTGCGCGGCCCGCCGCCGGGTTCGCCATCGGCGTTTCCGGTAATGCTCATGAGACCGCCCAGCGACTGCACGATGGTGTCGTAGCCGGGACGCTCACGGTAGGGGCCGGTCTGGCCGAAGCCGGTGATGCTGCAGTAGATCAGGCGTGGGTTGATCGCCCTTAACGCGTCATAATCCAGGCCGTAACGCCCCAGCGTGTCGACCTTGTAGTTCTCGACCAGCACGTCGGCTTCGCGCGCCAGGCGCCGCACCAGGGCCTGGCCTTGCGGGTCGGCGATGTCGGCGGTGACCGAGCGTTTGCCACGGTTGCATGTCCAGAAATACACGGACTCGTCGAGGCCGGACTCAGGGTTGGGCACCATGGCCGGCGGCGCCCACTCGCGCGTGTCGTCTCCGCGGCCCGGCCGCTCGATCTTGATCACGTCGGCGCCGAGGTCGGCCAGGATCTGCGCGGACAAGGGGCCGGCGAGCACGCGCGACAGATCGAGCACCTTCAGTCCATGCAGCGCGCCCCGTCCTTGAGCGATCATGCCTTGCCCCACTGCGGCTTTCGCTTTTCGACGAAGGCGAGCAGGCCTTCGGCGCAGTCGGGCGTGCCATAGACAGTGGACACCAGGTCGACCGCGGTGGCGGCGCCCTGGCGGTAGCCGTTGTCGATGGTGCGCGTGAAGGCGCCCTTGCCCAGGCGCATCAGCTCGGGCGACTTGCCGGCGAACACGGCGGCCAGCTCGCGCGCCTTGGCCAGCACGTCGGCCTCGGGTGCGATGCGGCTGACCAGGCCCAGCTCCAGCGCTTCTTGCGCGCTGAACACGCGGCCGGTGAACAGCAGGTCGAAGGCGCGGTAACGTCCCACGATGCGGTGCAGGTGGTGGTAGTGAATGGAGGGCAGCAGGCCGATCTCCATTTCGGGATAGCCGAAGGTGGAATCTTGCGCAGCCACCAGCATGTCGCAGGTGATTGCGATCGACAAGCCGCCGCCACGGACGGCGCCAGTGATGGCGGCGATCACGGGCTTGGGCAGATTGGCCTGCAACTCGTGAAGCTGGAAGTACAAGCGGTTGACGATGGCGTGCACCTGTGCTGGCGAGGCCTCGCGGAACTTGCGCAAATCGAGGCCGCCGCAGAACCGGCCGGGCACGGCGCTGCCCACGATGATGGCCCGCACCGCCGGATCAGCCCCGGCGCGGCGCAGCGAATCCATGAGCGCATCGAGCAGCTCCAGCGTGATGCCGTTGACCGGCGGGCTGTCCAGCAGGATCTGGGCAATGCCGTCTCGTGTGTCGTACCTGATCATGGTTTTCTCTCTGCCAAGGCGAGCCGATGCTATTGAGCGGCACCCCGCGCCACAAGTCAAATAATTGGAAGCACTGTTCAAAACCGGCGTGCCACAAGCCGGTGCATGGGTGCGAAAATCCCCATGAACGCGAAGGAGACACCATGAACACCCAGAAAATCGCCGGCGCGCTCGGCGCGCGGCTCACGGGCCTGGACCTCACCCAAGCCATTTCCACCGACCTGGCCGCGCAGCTGCGCGCCGCCTGGCTCGAACACGGCGTCATCTTCCTGCCGAACCAGCCGCTGTCGCCCCAGCAGTTCCTGGCCTTCGCACACGCTTTCGGCACCCCCGTCGAGTACCCCTTCGTCAAGGGCATCGAGGGCTTTCCCGAGATCATCGAGATCAAGAAGCTCGAGCACGAGCGCGTGAACTTCGGTGGTGTCTGGCATTCCGACACCACCTACCTCGAAGTGCCGCCCATGGGCACCATGCTGCTGTCCAAGCAGATCCCCCCCTATGGCGGCGACACGATGTTCGCCAGCCAGGTGGCCGCCTACGAGGCCCTGTCACCGACCATGAAGCGGCTGCTCGAAGGCTTGAAGGGCATCTCCAACTCGGCCAAGGCCGACGTGTCCAAGACGCGCGAGGACCGCCTTCGCACCGATGGCAAGGACGAAGCTCCCAAGGATTACGTCGCCCACCATCCGGTGGTGCGCACCCACCCCGAGACGGGCGCCAAGGCGCTGTACGTGAACATCGCGCACACCGTCGGCATCGAGGGACTGACGGACGCCGAAAGCGCGCCGCTGCTGCAGTTTCTGTTCGACCATCAGGTCAAGCCCGAATTCACCTGCCGCTGGACCTGGTCGCCCGATTGCATCGCCTTCTGGGACAACCGCTGCGTCATGCACAACCCGGTCAACGACTACCACGGCTATCGCCGGGTCATGCAGCGCATCACGCTGGCGGGCACGCGGCCGGTGTGACCCGCCGCGCGGTTGATGCGCACCCGAATCAGCGCAGCCGGTACCAGGCGATGCCGTCGCTCAGCTCGCGCGTCACCTCGCCCCGATGCATGAGGTAGTTCAGGCAGGCCGTGGCCTCGCCCGTGGCCAGGCCGAAGTGCTGCACGTCGGTCTCCAGGATCGGCCGCTTGAACAGGGCCACGAAGGTGTCGACCACCCGCAGCGGTTGCTTGAGGGTCTCGCGCAGCCGCGCCAGCGCTTCGTCCTGCCCCTTGCGCAGGGCGTTGAGCCGATCATGGAGCCCGTAGAAGCAGTCGTTGTGCGCCGGCAGCACCAGCACGTCCTCGGGCACCCGTGACTGGATGCTGTCCAGCGATTCGTACCATTCGGCCATCGGGTCGGCCTCCGGCTCGAGCGGATGCACCGACACATTGGACGAAATGCGCGGCAGCACCTGATCGCCCGAGATGAACAGCTTGAGCTCGGGGCAGTACAGGCAGGCATGCTCGGGGGAGTGCCCGCCGCCGGTGACCACCTGCCAATCGTGCTGGCCAATGCGCACCAGCTGGCCGTCCTGCAGCCGCACGAAGCTGTCGGGCAAGGCATAGATGTGCTTGCCGAAACTGCCGAAACGCGCGCGATAGCCTTCGATGGCCGTGCGCCCCCAGCCCGCCTGTTGCAGGAAGCTCAGCGCCTCCTGCGGTACGTCGCGGTTGGTATCGGACAGCAGCACCCGGCACCCCATGTACTCCGAGCGCGTGATCCACAGCCGCGCGTCATTCTTGCGGCCAAGCCAGCCGGCCAACCCGACATGGTCGGGATGCATGTGGGTGACGAAAATGCGTGTGAGCGGCCGGCTCAGCGGCGGCACGGATGTGAGCTTTTCCCACACGGCCGCGGTGTCTTCATGGCGGGTGCCGGAGTCAACCAGGGCCCATCCGTCGCCATCGTCGATGGCCCAGACGTTGATGTGATTGAGCTTATAGGGCAGCGGCAGGCGGATCCACCGAACGCCCTCTTGAATGGCGACCATCTCACCGGGTGCCGGGACAGAAATGGACAGGGCTTGTGGTTGCATGATGGTTTCCAGAACTCGGACGGCGCGCAGCGCATGCGCCCATCGTCCAATATTGCACCAGAGTGCCTTGCTCGGACAGTCACACTGGTGCGGATGATCATACCGAACGTATGGACGTGCGGCCCGACCTGATGCAAGGCGTGGTGGCCTGCGGCAAATGCCAATTCGCGCGAGGTGCAGCCGTTGCTGGACAGGGCTTGTCTGGCCGGGGGGCTGTCTGATTTATTGTGTTCGAGGCGCATGGAGGCTTGTCCACAGCGGTGGTCGTCGCTTGCGATGAACGACCGACGCGGTGGGCAAGTCGGGGCATTTCAAACGGCGGGCTTTTGTGAATTGGTCTTCGTAGGAGATCGCGAACTGGTTCATTCCATCTTTCCAGTCGTGTGCCACACGGCTCCATTCGGTCTGCGCCGGTTTGGGCTTTATCGAAGCGGGCCGGAGCGCCATTCCTAGTTTGGGCATGGGCTGCATTTTGCATCAGTCGCCGACGCAGCCGCGAGCATCACCGCACACTCAATCGTCGATGGCGTGGCCGCGCTTGGGGACCAGCACGCTGCGCTCGAAGCTCATGAATTGCGTCCCGTCCGCCTTGATCCCCAAGGTTCGAACGGTGACGATGCCCTGCGTAGGCCGGCTGGCGGATTCACGCTTGGCAAGCACCGTCGACTCCGCATACAGCGTGTCGCCGCAGAACACTGGGGCGGTGAGCTTGATGTCGTTCCAGCCGAGATTGCCGATGGCTTTCTGGCTGATGTCGCTCACGCTCATGCCAGCCACGATCGACAGCGTGAGGCAGCTGTTGACCAGCGTTTTGCCGAACTCGGACTTCGCCGCATATTCATTGTCGAAATGCAACGGGTGCGTGTTCATCGTGAGC
>JAZKDA010000234.1:0-10041 GCA_040387815.1 Pseudomonadota bacterium
GCGCACCTTGCCGCCGAACTCCTCGACGGCCATGCGCGCGGCCAGGGCGGAGCCTTCGCCGCTGAGGTCGGCGATGGGGCCGGAGCGGTCGTTCAGGACACCGATGCGGATCACCCCGTCGGTGGCGCGAACCGTCTGCGCCTGCAGGGAGGCTGAAGCGAGAAACGCCGCCAGCACAAGGCCGAAGGCGCGCAGTGTTGTCTTCATCAAGTGTCTCCTAGTGTTTTTCCGGCACCGCCGGCGGGGTACGAACAGGCTTGCTCTTGCGGCCCAGCAGCCCGAAGAGATTGAAGTCTCGGGCCATCAGCTCGCCGACCACGCCGCGCCGGAACAGCATCACGCACAGGATGAACACGAAGCCGATCATCACCGGCACAGGCAGGTCCGACGAGGCGAAGTAGCTCTCCAGCAGAATCACGATGCCGGCGCCGACCAGCGGCCCGAACAAGGTGCCGACGCCGCCCAGCAGCACCATCAGCAGCACCTCGCCCGACAGCTCGAAGCCAACGTCGGACAGGGTGGCCAGCTGAAACACCAGGGTCTTGGTGCCACCGGCCAGGCCGGCGACGGCCGCGGACAGGGTGAAGGCGATGAGCTTGTAGCGGTCGATGTCGTAGCCGACCGACAGGGCCCGGGCCTCGTTGGCCCGGATCGCCTCCAGCACGTGGCCGAAGGGCGAGTTGACGATGCGCCACACCAGGTACATGCCCATCGCGAAGACGACCATCACGAACGCGTAGATCGCCACCGGGCTCGACAGATCAATCAGCCCGAGCAGGCGCCCGCGCGAGACATCCTGGATGCCGTCCTCGCCGCCGGTGAAGGGTGCGCGCAGCGCCGCGAAAGCCACCAGCTGCGCCAGAGCCAGCG
Source organism: Pseudomonadota bacterium (assembly GCA_040387815.1). GTDB lineage: Bacteria > Pseudomonadota > Gammaproteobacteria > Burkholderiales > Burkholderiaceae_C > Ramlibacter. The sequence continues at coordinate 871 of JAZKDA010000234.1, forward strand.
TGATCATCGAAAACGCGATGCCCTTGCGGCGGATGGCGATGAACCCGAACAGCAGGCCCAGCAGCGCCGCGCTGCAGGTGGCCAGGACCAGGCACAAAAGCGGCTCCAGGCCCCAGGCCTTGAGCGCATGGGCCATCAGGTAGGCACCGCAGCCATAGAACGCGGCATGGCCGAACGAGAGCATGCCCACATAGCCCATGAGCAGATTGAAGGCCGCCGCGAACAGCGCCATGCACATGAACTTCATCATGAACACGGGGTAGACGAACATCGGCGCCAAGGCCAGCAGCACCAGCACCACCGCCATCGCCGCCACTTCCTTGCGTTGGCGCGGCGTGTGCGCGAAAGATTGAATCCAGTTCATGTTCAATCGCCCCGTCCGAAAAGGCCCGCCGGACGCAGCAGCAGCACGATGATCATCAGCACAAACACCACCACACCGGCACCCGGCGGATAGAACACCTTGGTCAGGCCTTCGACGATGCCCAGCATGTAGCCAGTGACGATGGCCCCCATGATGGAGCCCATGCCGCCGATCACCACCACCGCGAACACGACGATCAGCAGGTGCGTTCCCATCTGCGCGCTCACCTGGTAAAGCGGCGCGGCCAGCACGCCGGCCAGTGCGGCCAGTGCCACGCCGCCGGCATAGGTGAGGGTGACCAGCTTGGGCACGTTGATGCCCAGCACCTGCACCAGCGGCGCGTTCTCGGTGGCGGCGCGCAGGTGGGCCCCCAGCCGCGTACGCTCGATCAGGGCCCAGGTGAGCAGGCAGGCAGTCACGGAAGCGGTGACCACCCACAGGCGGTAGTAGGGCAGGTAGGTGCCGCCCACGCGCATGCCGCCTTGCAGCAGCTCGGGCACGGCATAAGGCCGGCCCGAGGAGCCATACCAGTGGCGAAACAGCCCCTCGACCACCAGTGAGATGCCGAAGGTCAGCAGCAGGCCGTAGATGGGGTCGAGCCCGCGCAACCGCCGCAACATGGTGCGCTCGATGCCCGCGCCCAACGCACCCACGATCAACGGCGCCAGCACCAGCGCCGTCCAATAGCCAAGGCCGAGCCGCTGCAGCCCGATCCAGGCCAGGAAACCGCCGAGCATGTACAAGGCGCCGTGGGCGAAGTTGACCACGTGCAGCATGCCGAAGATGACTGCCAGGCCCAGCGACAGCATGGCGTAGAAAGAGCCGTTGATCAGCCCGATCATCAGCTGGCCGTAGAAGGCGGCCAGGGGAACGCCGAAGATGGTGTCCATGCCTTCAGACCCCCAGCTGCTCTTGCAGCGAAGCCATGCGGTCGGCCAGATCGGCATTGGCGAAGGTATCCACGGTTCTGCCATCCTCCATCACGTAGAAGCGGTCCGCCACCTTGGAGGCGAAGCGGAAGTTTTGTTCGACCATCAGGATGGAAAATCCCCTGCGTTTGAGTTCCAGCAGCAACTTGCCGATCTGCTGGACGATGACAGGCGCCAGGCCCTCGGTGGGTTCGTCCAGCAGCAGCAGCCTGGCGCCCGTGCGCAGCACGCGGGCGATAGCCAGCATCTGCTGCTCGCCGCCCGACAGCTTGGTGCCCGGGCTTTGCCTGCGCTCTTGCAGGTTGGGGAACATGGCGAAGATCTCGGCCAGGCTCATACCGCCAGGGCCGATCTGGCGCGGCAGCATCAGGTTCTCCTGGACCGTCAGGCTGGCGAAGATGCCGCGTTCCTCGGGCACGTAGGCCAGCCCGGCGTCGGCCACCCGGTGCATGGGCACCGTCATCAGGTCTTGCCCTTCGAGCGTCATGCGGCCGGTGCGTTTGCGCACCAGACCCACCAGCGAACGCATGGTCGTGGTCTTGCCGGCGCCGTTGCGCCCGATCAGCGTGACCGTCTCGCCCTGATGCACCTCCAGGTTGACGCCGTGGAGCACATGGCTGTCGCCGTACCAGGCTTGCAGCCCTTCGATGGTCAACAGCGGGGGGCGGGGGGTCTCACTCATCTTCATTGCCCATGTAGGCTTCGCGCACCCGCGCATCCGCGGAAACCTGCGCATAGCTGCCCTGCGCGATCACCTCGCCGCGCTGCAGCACGGTGACCACGTCGCACAGGTCGCGCACCACCGAGAGGTTGTGCTCGACCATCAGCACCGTGCGTCCCCGCGCGGCCTGGCGGATCAGGTCGACCACGCCGGGAAAATCCTCGTGGGCCAGGCCGGCCATCGGCTCGTCCAGCAAGAGCATGCGCGGCTCCAGCGCCAGCGTGGTCGCCAGTTCCAGCACGCGCTTGCGTCCGTAGCTCAGGCCCGAGGCCAGCGCGTCGCGCTGCGGCCCGAGCTTGACCGACTCCAGCAGCGCGTCGGCCTGCTGGTCGAGCCGGCGCAGCTGGGCGTCCGAGCGCCAGAACTGGGTGGCCAGGCCGGCGCGCCGCTGCAGCGCCACACGCACGTTCTCGTGCACGGTGAGGTCGCCGAAGATCGCCGAGATCTGGAACGAGCGGACCATGCCGCGCTTGGCCACCGCGGCCGGCGGCGTGTGGGTGATGTCGACGTCGTCGAACACAATGGTGCCGTGCGTTACCGGCAGGAAACGCGTGAGCAGGTTGAACAGCGTGGTCTTGCCGGCGCCGTTCGGCCCGATCAGGGCGTGGATGGCGCCCTCGCGCACCTCCAGATCCACGCCGCTGAGCGCCATGAATCCGCGAAACTCCTTGGACAGGCCTTTCGCGCGGAGGATAGAGCGGGCTTGCGTGGGGCTATCGGCTTGCACGTGGCGCGTTCCCCCTTGGGCTCACTGTGCGGCGACGCATCACTTGCGCACGTGCGGGCATTCGCTTTGCGCCAGTGTCTGGAAGGCGCGGTCACCCGGAATGGTCTGCACCACCTTGGTGTAGTCGCCCTTGCCGGAGGACTCGGTCGGGCCCTTGATGCGCACCAGGTACATGTCATGCACCATCTGGCCGTCTTCGCGCAGCTTGCCGTTGTTGGAGAAGGCGTCGTCCACCGGCATGGCGCGCATCCTGGCCAGCACGGCATCGGCGTCGTCGGTGCCGGCTGCTTCGACGGCGCGCAGGTAATGGCGCACCGACGAATAGGCAGCGGCCTGCACGCCCGAGGGCAGCTTGCCACCGTGGCGAGCGGCGAACGCGCGGGCCCAGGCGCGTGAACGGTCGTTGTAGTTGGTCTCGTAGAAGGACACCGACTGCAGACTCTGCATGGCCGCCAGGCCGGCCGACTCGACCTCGGAGGTGGTCAGGCCGGCTGCCAGCATCTGCTGCTTGGCCGGCAGGCCGAACTCGCGGGCCTGCTTGACGATGTTGCTCAGGTCGGCGCCGCCGTTGGCGAACAGGACGCCCTTGGCGCCAGAGGCCTGGGCCTGCAACAGGTAGGAGCTGAAGTCGGTGGTGTTGATCGGGTGGGTGACTTCACCCAGGATCTTTCCGCCGTTGGCTGTGACCGCGGCGCGGAAGGCCTTGGACATCGAGGCGCCCAGGGCGTAGTCGACCGAGATGATGTAGAACGAGTCCATGCCCTGCTGGATGTTCTCGCGCGTGACCACGTTGGCGGTGGTCGAATAGGCGTTGTAGAGCCACTGCAACGAGCGCGGCGTGCACTGCTTGCCAGTGATCTCGGTCGACCCACCGCTGCTCATCAAAAGCTTCTTGCGGTCCTTGACCAGTGCCGCGACGGCCAGGACCACCCCCGAGTGCGCCACGTCCGCGATCACATCGACGCCGTCGGCGTCCAGCCACTTGCGGGCAATGGCCACGCCCAGGTCGGTCTTGTTCTGGTGATCGGCCACGACGATCTCGATGGGCACGCCGCGGATCTTGTTGCCGAACTCCTCGGCCGCCATGCGCGCAGCCAGAGCCGAGCCCTCGCCACTGACGTCGGCGATGGGTCCCGAGCGGTCGTTGATCACGCCGATGCGAATGACGCCGTCTGTGGCCGTGATGGTCTGGGCCGAAGCGGAACCCGCGGCCAGCATGAGGATTGCGCCAGCAACCCAGAGTCTTTTGAATGTCATCGTTGTCTCCTGTGGTGTTTGAATGGAACGGTCGATGGGGGCTCAGCCGACGGCCCGGGTGCTGCCCTGCCAGTATGGGGCCCGAAGCGGCCCCTTCTGGATCTTCCCGCTGGCCGTGCGCGGAAAGTCGTCACGAAACTCGACGGACTTGGGTACCTTGTAGCCGCCGATCAGGGTGCGGCAAAACGCGATCAGCTCGTCACCTGTAGCGTTGGATCCCGCGCGCAGGATGACGAGCGCCTTGACGCCCTCGCCCCACTTGGGGTCGGGCACGCCGATGACCGCCACGTCCGCGACTGCCGGGTGCTGGTGCAGGACGCGCTCGACCTCGGCCGAATACACGTTCTCGCCGCCCGAGACGATCATGTCCTTGATCCGGTCGTGAATGTAGAGAAATCCTTCGTCGTCGCAATAGCCGGCGTCGCCCGTGTGGTACCAGCCATTGACCTTGGCGGCCGCCGTCTCGGCTGGCTTGCGCCAGTAGCCCTTGAACATTGCGGGCGAGCGCACCAGGATCTCGCCCACCTGGCCGGCGGGCAGTTGGGCGCCTGTGCCATCGACGATGCGGATGTCGATCAGGGGCAGCGGCGTGCCGCAGGACTTGAGCTTTTTCTCGTCGTCCAGCCGGTGCTGCTCGGCGCGCAGGAAGGTGGTCGCGCCCAGGGTTTCGGTGGCGCCGTACCACTGCACGAACTTGCAGCGCATCTGCTGCATGGCCAGCTTGATCAGGGGCAGGGCGATGGGTGAGCCGGCATACATGCACAGTCTGAAGCAGGTGAAGTCGACGTTTTTGGCCTCGGGGTGCTCCAGCAGCAGCTGCAGCGCGGAGGGCACGATCAGGGTGATCGAGGGGCGTGTCTCGCGGATGGTCTGGAGCACCAGCGCGGCATCGAAGGCCTGCAGCATCGACACGGCGCTGCCGTTGTAGAGGCTTTGCAGCATCAGCCCGGTGCCGGCGGTATGGAAGTTGGGCATGAACATCAGGAAGATGTCTTGCGCCGACCACGGGACGCCGGGGTCCAGGTGCTCGCACAGGCGGATGTAGTTGAAGCTCTCGTGCGCCAGCTCCACGCCCTTGGGCAGGCCGCTGGTGCCCGAGGTGTAGACCTGCAACGCCGTGACGCTGGTGGCGACATCCAGGCAGGCGTCGGTGTCGGCATGGCCGGCAAGAAAGCGCGACCAGTCGGACGGCCCGGTGTCGATTGCCGGCAAGGCCACGATCTTGACCTTCAGGTCGGCCTGCGCCCGGATGGGTTCGAGCATGCCGAGCAGTTCTTCGTCGGCGAAGATGATGCGGCAGTCGCTGTCGTGCACGATGGTCGTGATCTCGGCCGGCGCCAGGCGCCAGTTCAACGGCATGAAGGTCAGGCCCGCCTTGGCCGCGCCGAACAGCGCCACGGGCACGCGCCATGTGTTCTTGCCGAGGTAACCCACGCGCGAGCCGGTGGCTTCGGTCATGGCCAGCAAGGCATTGGCGACCTGGTTGGACAGCAGATCGAGTTCGCGAAAGTCGATGCGCCGGCCCTCGGAGATCAGCGCCGTGGCATCGGGGCGCTCCCGCGCGTGATACCGCGGAATGTCGCCCAGCGTTCGAATCTCCTGATAGACCCACATGTCGTTGATGTCCTTGAAATCGTCTTGAGGGGGAACGCGTGTTTCAGGCGGCTGCCGGAGGCCGCACGTTCACCACCAGCTTGCCCAGGGCCTGCCGTGCCGCCAGGCAGGCGATGGCTTGACCGCCCTGGCCGAAACCGAAGGCCTGAGACACCCACGGGCGGATGTCGCCGCGTTCGTACAGTGCGGCGAGCTCGTCCATGTTGGTCCGCGAATCCTGCGGCTCGCGCCAGACCCAGGGGCCCCAGAAGCAGCCCAGGATCTGGCAGGCCTTGAGCAAGACCAGATTCAGGGGCAGCTTGGGAATGCCGGCCGGGAAACCGATGATCAGGCTGCGGCCGTCGGGGCGAAGGGCCCGCACGGCCGCCTCGGAGTAGTCGCCGCCCACCGGGTCGCAGATGACGTCCGCGCCCCGTGGGCCGCACGCCTGCTTGAACATGTGGGCCAGCGCCTTCTGGCCGGCAGCGTCGAAGGGGCCGCGCGGGTAGACCACGCCGTCGTGGGCGCCATGCTCGATGGCGGTGGCCAGCTTCTCGGGCGACGAGACCGCGGCGATGACGCGCGCGCCCATGGCGCGTCCCAGTTCCACCGCAGCCAGGCCCACGCCGCCAGCGGCGCCCAGCACCAGCAGCGTCTCGCCAGCCTTCATGCGCGCCAGGTTCTTCAGGCCGTAGTAGGCCGTGCCGTAGGTCAGCGCATAGCCGGCCGCCACTTCGAAACTCATGCCTTCGGGAATGGGGTTGCAGAACTCGGCGCCAATGACCAGCTCTTCGGCCATGCCGCCGAACGGCAGCGAGCCCACCACCACGCGCCGCCCCAGCCAGGCGGAGTCGACCCCATCGCCTACAGCGCTGATGACGCCGGCGACTTCACCACCCGGCGCGAAGGGTCGCTGCGGAATGGTGTGGTGCTTGTCCTGGATGATCAGGTAGTCGAAGTAGTTGACGCCACACGCGTGAACTGAAATGGTGACCTCGCCCGGCCCAGGAGGGCGGCTGGGCAGGGTTCCCAGGGTGAGGGTCTCGGGGCCACCCGGACGGTGGCTAAGCAAAGCTTGCATGGACTCGCCTGGACGCGTCGGTGGACGCGTCTTGTCTCAGTTGAATTCGTTGTGTGGCGGGCGCCTGGCGCCTCGTCTGCGGCCATGATATGTACACTGGTGCACATTCAACAATGTGATTGGGTGACAACCCAGTATCTGTGGAAACGATACCCAACGACTTCGACCTGAACCTGCTGCGGGTGCTGTCGGCGCTGAACAAGACGCGCAACGTCTCGCAGGCCGCTCGCGAGCTCGGCATGAGCCAATCGGGGTTCAGCACCGCGCTGGCGCGGCTGCGGCGAAAGTTCAACGACCCGGTCTTCGTGCGGACCCAGGCGGGCATGGAGCCGACCGCGCGCGCGCTGCGCATGACCCAAGTGGCCGACGAGGTGCTGGCGCAGGTGAGCAAGGGCATTCTGCAGGCGCCCAGCTTCGACCCAGCCACCTCCACCACCGAGTTCCGCATCGCCATGTCGGACCTGGGCGAGCTTCTCGTCCTGCCTGATCTGCTGCGCCTGCTGCAGGTTGAGGCACCTGGCGTGAGGCTGAGCGTGAACAACTGGCCGGCCAGCACGCTGCGCGACGCGCTGGAAGACGGCACCTTCGACATGGCCGTAGGATTCTTTCCAGAACTCGAAGGGCACGGCTTGTTCCGCCAGCGGTACTACATGCATACCTATGCCTGTCTGGCACGCGCCGACCATCCGCTGATCCGGGGCCGGCTCACGTTGGAGCAATACACGTCGTTGGGGCATGTGCTGCTGAGTTCGCCAGCGCGGACCCACCGCTTTTTGGAGCAGAACCTCGAAAAGCAAGGCATCGTGCGCCGCTGCGTCCTGCGCACGCCTCACTACCTGAGCATCCCGTCGATCGTGGAGGCGACCGACCTGATCGCCACTCTGCCCATGGCCGGTTGCTCGCTCTTCATGCGGCATGGCAACCTGCAAATGCTGGCCGCGCCCTTCGTGCCGCCCAGCTACCCGTTCGACCAGCATTGGCACCGGCGTGTCCACCACGATCCAGGGCACAAGTGGCTGCGCACGCATTTCTTCCAACTGCTCAACCAGTCCAACGGGAAATGGCGCGCGCTCGAGGAAGACTTCTACGGCACGGCGGCGCCGGTCAAGAAGGCAACGCGCGGTCCGAAGACGACGAAAGTCAAGTAGCCGATGCCGCGGGCGCGGCGATCCGCACATGCGCGAGATCGTACGGTAGTCCACAATAAACCACTGCAACTCATCGTCATCCATTCCCCATGGAGCTTCCCGCATGACCGTTCGCTTTGAAGTTCATGGCCCCATCGCACGCATCGTGCTGGACAGGCCGCGAAAGAAGAATGCCGTCGACGCCGACATGGCGCGCAGCCTCCAGGCCGCCTTTGATCGGTTCGAAGCCGATGCCGCATTGCGGGTCGGCGTGGTTGCCGCCGAGTATGGCGACGGCCGCGCGGTGTTTTGCGCCGGGCACGACCTCACGCACTTCCTGGAGACCTTCGACACGGAGGAAGAAGATGCGGTGACCACCGCGGACGGCTTCGGCGGACTCACGCGCCGCCAGCGCTCCAAGCCATTGATCGCCGCGGTGGATGGCCTCGCCACCTCGGGTGGCTTCGAGATGGCGCTGGCCTGCGACATCATCGTGGCCTCGACCCGCGCCGCGTTTGCCCTGGCGGAGGTCAAGTGGAACCTGCTGCCCTCGGCCGGCGGCGCGGTGCGCCTGCCGCGCGCTGTCGGCCGCTTCGTGGCGATGGACGCCTTGCTCACCGCCTCGGAGATTCCGGCCGAACGCGCCTACCAGCTCGGGCTGGTGAGCCGCCTCACGGCGCCCGGGGAGGCCTCGGCAGTGGCCATGCAAGTGGCGCACGAGATCTGCCGCAACGGGCCGCGCGCTGTGCAGCTCACGCGCGCCATCGCGGCGCGGGCCGAGAGCATCCAAGACGACGAAGGCTGGGCCTTGCTCGACGACGCGGCGCTGACGCTGCGCAACTCGCAGGATCTGAAAGAGGGGCTTGCGGCCTTCCGAGAGCGGCGCGAGGCGAAATGGAGCGGAACATGAGCATGCGCGATCAGGTTCTGCGGCCTTGGGCCCATCCACTGGACAGCGCGGGCACGCTGCCCCACCTGGTGCAGGCCCATGCGCAGGCCACGCCGGATCAACTCGCCTTCACTTCGATCGGGCAAGGCTCGCTGACCTGGCACACGCTGTGGGAGCAATCGCGCCGCTGGGCCGGCTGGTTGTCCGCCGCGGGCGTGGCGCGCGGCGACCGGGTGGTGACACTCGTGCCGCAGTCGCTGGAGTCCCCCTTGGCCTGGATGGGGTGCAGCCTTCTGGGCGCGGTGGACGTTTCCGTCAACACCGACTTCAAGGGTGAATGGCTGCGCAACGCCCTGACCGTGTCGGCCGCGCGGCATGTGGTGCTGGCCCGCCGGTTTCTCGATGCGCTGCTGCCGGTGTTGCCAGGCAGCGGCATCGAGCACCTGCTGGGCGACGATGGCGTGTTCGTGTTCGAGGTTCATT
>JAZKDA010000235.1:0-24221 GCA_040387815.1 Pseudomonadota bacterium
CGGCATCACCGCATTTTTGCGTGACCGCTTCAACGCCAACGAGATCCTGGTCAGCCTGATGCTGGTGTATGTGGCGCTGCAGTTGCTGATGTATTTTGTCTTCGGGCCGTGGAAGGACCCGGCCGGCTACAACTTCCCGCAGACCAAGACCTTCGAGGCGGTGACCCAGGTCCCGCGCCTGGTGGCCGGCTCGCGCGTCAACGTGGGCTTGCTGATCGCGCTGGCAGGCGTGGCGGCCTTGTGGGTGTTCCTGTTTCGCACCCGGGCCGGCTTTGCGCAGCAGGTGGGCGGCCTGGCGCCGGCGGCGGCGCGCTATGCGGGCTTTTCCTCGCGCCGGGCCTTGTGGGTGGCGCTGCTGGTGTCCGGCGGCGCCGCCGGTCTGGCCGGTGCGCTGGAGGTGGCCGGGCCGATCGGCCAGCTCACGCCCTACGTGCCGGCCGGCTACGGCTTCGCGGCCATCATCGTGGCCTTTGTCGGGCGGCTGCATCCAGTGGGCATGGTGTTCTCGGCCATCCTCATGAGCATGTTCTACATCGGCGGCGAACTGGCGCAGTCGCGCCTGGGGCTGCCCAAGTCGCTGACGGGCGTGTTCCAGGGGCTGCTGCTGTTTGCCTTGCTGGCCTGCGACACGCTGCTGGTGTGGCGGGTGCGCTGGGTCGGGAAGGGGGTGCCGGGATGACAGATGTCCGTCATTCCCGCGAAGGCGGGAAGCCAGTAGCGCGGTCTGACCGGCGCGACGGGCCATCGCGGCGCTCGGCCTGTGCCTGGATCCCCGCCTGCGCGGGGATGACAGCATGTGAAAGGACGGCGAACTGAATGGACGCCTACGCCCTGCTGATCGCCGCCACGCTCAACGCGGGCACCGTGCTGGCCATCGCCTCGCTGGGCCTGTTGATCAACGAAAAGGCCGGCATCGTCAACCTGGGGGCCGAAGGCATCATGCTGTGCGCGGCCATCGCCGGTTTCGCGGCGGTGGTGCACACCGGCAGCGACTTGGCCGGCTTTGCCGCCGGCGCCGCGGCCGGCGCCTTGCTGTCGGCGCTGTTCGGCTGGCTGGTGATCTGGCTGAACACCAACCAGTACGCCACCGGCCTGGCGCTCAGCCTGTTCGGCGGGGGTTTTTCGGCCTTCGCCGGCATCGCCTACGTGCAGGAGAAACTGCCCGAGCGTGTGCAGTTTGCCATTCCCGTGCTGGCCGACCTGCCGCTGATCGGCCCGGCGCTGTTTCGCCAGCACCCTATCGTTTACCTCACCATCGCCTTCACCGGCGGATTGATCTGGTTTTTGTACCGCTCGCGCGCCGGGCTGGTGCTGCGCTCGGTGGGTGAATCGCCCGATTCGGCCCATGCCCTGGGCTACCCGGTGCGGCGCATCCGCCTGGCCGCGGCGGTGACCGGCGGCGCGCTGTGCGGCCTGGCCGGCGCCTACCTGTCTGTCGTCTACACCCCCCTGTGGGTGGAAGGCATGGTGGCCGGCAAGGGCTGGATCGCGCTGGCCCTGACCACCTTCGCCACCTGGCGGCCAGCCCGGGTGCTGCTGGGCGCCTACCTGTTCGGCGGCGTGACCATGCTGCAGTTTCACCTGCAGGGCGCGGGGGTGGAAGTGGCCAACCAGTTCCTCACCATGCTGCCTTACCTGGCCACCATCGTGGTGCTGGCGCTGATGTCGCGCAACCCTGTCTGGATTCGCGTGAACATGCCGGCCTCGCTCGGCAAGCCCTTCCATCCCGGCTCATAATTTGTCCGTCTTGCGATCCCATCCCCTTTTCAGAGGAACTCCCATGATCGATATGAAGAAGCGCTCCCTGTTCCGTGTTGCGGCCCTGTCCGCCGCTGCTGCCGCCGTGCTGGTGGCCTGCGGCAAGAAGGAAGAGCCCGCGCCCGCGCCGGCCCCCGCCACCGCCGCATCGGCCCCGGCCAAGCCCGCGCCGCTGAAAATCGCGTTCGCCTATGTCGGCCCGGTGGGCGATGGCGGCTGGACTTTCGCGCACGACAACGGCCGCAAGGCGGTGGAAAAGGAGTTTGGCGACAAGGTGGCCACCAGCTTCGTCGAGAAGGTGCCCGAGTCGGCCGACGCCGAGCGCGTGCTGCGCGACATGGTCGGCCAGGGCAACAAGCTGATCTTCGGCACCACCTTCGGCTACATGGAGCCCATGCTCAAGGTGGCCGCCGACAGCAAGGACGTGCGCTTCGAGCATGCCACCGGCTACAAGACCGCCGAGAACCTGCGCACCTACGACAGTCGCACCTACGAAGGCGCCTACATGGCCGGCGTGATCGCCGGCAAGATGACCAAGACCAACACCCTGGGCGTGGTCGGCTCCATCCCCATCCCCGAGGTGATTCGCAACATCAACAGCTTCACGCTGGGTGCGCAGTCGGTCAACCCGAAGGTCAAGACCAAGGTGGTCTGGGTGGGCGAGTGGTTCGCCCCGCCCAAGGAAACCGAGGCCGCCACCGCCCTCATCAACGGCGGCGCCGACGTGCTGATGCAAAACACCGATTCGTCCGCCGTGCTGCAGACCGCCGAGAAGATGGGCAAGCGGGCCTTCGGCTGGGACAGCGACATGACCGCCTACGGCCCCAAGGCCCACCTGGGCTCGGCCGTCATCAATTGGGGCCCGTACTACATCAAGGCGGTGCGTGAGCAGCTTGAAGGCACCTGGGCTGGCAACAGCAAATCATGGTGGGGCGTCAAGGAAGGCGCGATCGACTTCGTCTCGGTCGCAGCCGACGTGCCCGACGATGTGAAGAAGAAGGTCGAAGAGATCAAGGCCGGCCTGAAGGACGGCAGCTTCGCCATCTGGAAGGGCCCCATCACCGACAACACTGGCAAGGTGCAGGTGGCCAAGGACGCTGTTGCGGATGACGCCTTCCTGGGTGGGGTCAACTTCTATGTGAAGGGCGTCGAGGGCAAGGTGCCGGGGGCGAAGTAGGGTGGCTGAACAGGCCTGATTTGGCGAGTGTGACAGCGATGCGCATGCGCAGCGCGTTCGCGCGTCGCTGATCACGCCTGGCTGGGTGGGCATCGGCCGCCGGCCGGGGTGTGTCGTTCTCTGTCCATCTCGCGGGTGACCATACGGGCACACCAGCATCACTTCATCAATACCTCGACGGCGCTCATGCTCTGTGGCAACCGCGAATGGTCCGGCGCCCGCCCCACCCCGACCACCGGCCCGCGCCCGCCCGTAGCAAGTGAGAAAGACAGAACGGCCACCGCCTCAGAACTTTTCTGGAGGCCACGATCCCGCGATCAAGCCATCAAGGTTTCCCACGCTCGTTCCGCGCCACATCCAGCAAGCTGGTGCGAAACGCATGCTTTCTCACAATCGCCGAGAACGCCCGGGTAGGCGCCGCCTCGCGCGCCACAGGTGACCACAGCATGCCCGGCGTGCGAACCGGGGTGGGGCTTTCCAGGCGCACGATCACCAGCCCCGCATGGGCCGGCACGGCATTGGCGGCGACGATGGAGGCGAGCTGGGTCTTGGCCACCAGCTCCATCATGGGGGCCAGCGTGTTGAACTCGACCACCACCCGCGGCTCGGCGCCGCAGGTGGCAAAGCACTCGTCCAACATCTTTCGCGTGGCAAAGCTGGCGGGCAGCAGGGTCATGGTCAGGTGGTGCAACTCCACCATGCGCACACGCTTGCGTTTGGCCAGGGGATGGCCCTTGGCGACGACCAGCACCATCTCCTCGTTGTAGAGCGGCTCGAACTGCAGCGTGCCGGGCGCGCTGGGGCGGTAGGCAATGCCCAGGTCCAGCGTGCCCTGTTGCAGGCCGGTGGCGATCTGGTCGGCCGACAGCTCTTCGACCACCACCTTCACCTGCGGGTGCGCCTTCTGGAAGCTGGCGATGCACTCGGGGATGAAGCCGAGGTTGAAGGTGTGGGTGGAGCCGATGCGCAACTCGCCGGCCACGTCCGAGCCGCTGCGGCGCAGTGCGCCCAGGCCCAGGTCGATCTCGCGCAGCGCCTTGGTGGCGTAGTGCAGGAACTCATCGCCCGCTTCGCTCAGCGCCACACGCTTGCCGACGCGCTCGAACAGCGGCGTGCCCACCTCGTCTTCCAGCTGCTTGATCTGGTGCGACAGCGTCGACTGCGTCACGTGCAGGCGCTCGGCGGCCCGGGTGAAGTTCAGCGAGCCCGCCAGCGCGATGAAGTAGCGCAGGTGCCGCAGTTCCATGTTCAAGCCTTGTCAATCATCGATGCCATCAATCGTATCGATGAAAAACCATCATTGTCAAAAATCATTGCCCGCCAATACAGTCCGCATCCACAGCAGCCCGAACCGGGCGCACACCCCCACACAAGAGAGGCCCAGGTGTTCAAAGTCCTCAGCGGTATCAAGGTGCTTGAACAAGGCACCTTCATCACCGGCCCGGCGGCCGGCATGTTCCTGGCCGATCTCGGTGCCGAGGTCATCAAGATCGAGCAGCCGGGCGCGGGCGATCCGTTCCGCGCCTTTCGCGGCGGCCTGTACAGCCCGCACTTCCAGACATACAACCGCAACAAGCGCAGCATCACGCTCAACCCCAAGCTGGCCGAAGACGGCGCCGTGTTCGATGAGCTGGTCAAGGACGCCGACGTCTACATCCAGAACTTCCGCCCGGGTGCCGCCGAGCGCCTGGGTGCCGGCGAAGAGCGCCTGCGAGCCATCAATCCGCGGCTGGTGTATTGCGCCATCAGCGGCTTCGGCCAGACCGGCCCGGCGTCCGCCCGCCCGGCCTACGACACAGTGGCCCAGGCCGCGAGCGGCTTTCTCAACCTGTTGGTGAACCCGGCCAACCCGCGGGTGGTGGGGCCGGCGCTGGCCGACGCCATGACCGGCTTCTACGCGGCCTATGGCGTGCTCGGCGCGCTCGTGGAACGTGGCCGCACGGGGGTGGGCCGCAAGGTCGAGGTGTCCATGCTGGAGGCCATGTGCCACTTCAACCTGGACGCTTTCACCCACTACTTTTCCGAGGGCGAGATCATGGGCCCGTTCAGCCGGCCCAGCGTCTCGCAGTCCTATGTGCTCGAATGCGCCGACGGCCTGTGGATCGCGCTGCACATGTCCTCGCCCGAAAAATTCTGGCAGGGCCTGGCCCAGGCCATCGAGCGCCCGCGGCTGTTCGACGATCCGCGCTTTGCCGACCGTGAGGCGCGCATCGCCCACCAGGAAGACCTGATCGCGCTGCTCGGCGGCCTCTTCCGCCAGCACGACCGCGCCACCTGGTGCGCGCGCCTGGAGGCGCAGGACGTGCCGCACGCCCCCATGTACGACACCCATGAGGCGATGCAGGACCCGCAGGCCAGGCACCTGCAACTGCAGGTCAGCGCGCCCCATCCCGAAGGCGGCGAGTGGCACACCGTGCGCTCGCCGGTCAGCTTCGACGGCGAGCGCGCGCTGGAGGTGACGGCGCCGCCGCTGCTGGGCGCCGACAACGCCGCCATCGTCGAGCCGATCCGCCAGCGCCTGCGCGCGAAGCCAGCCGCCGCGGCCTGATGCTGCGCGTGCAACCCACACGAATCAAGGAGACCCGAGCAATGAACCCGTCGAACGAGAACGAACTGACCCAGGCGGTGCTGGAGCGCCTGGCCACCGCCAGCGACCCGCGCTTCGCGCAGATCATGCGGTCGCTGGTCACCCACCTGCACGCCTTCGTCCGCGAGGTGGATCTCAAGCCCGACGAGTGGATGGCCGGCATCCAGTTCCTGACCGCCGTCGGCCAGGCCTGCACCGACAAGCGCCAGGAGTTCATCCTGCTGTCGGACACGCTGGGCGCCTCGATGATGGTGGTGATGCTCGATCAGGCGCGCGCCGCCGCCCGCGGCGCAGGCGCCAAGGGCGCCCACGCGATCACGCCGGCCACCGAGGCCACGGTGCAAGGGCCCTATTACTGGGAAGGCGCGCCCGAGCTGCCGCTGGGGGCCGACGTGGCCCAGGGCGCCAAGGGCGAGCCCACCTTCTACAGCGGCCGCGTCACCGACACCCAGGGCCAGCCGCTCAAGGGCGCGCTGCTGGACATCTGGTCCGGCGATGGCGACGGTGTATACGACATGCAGGTCGAAGGCGCCGGCATGGCCGCGCGCGCCCGCATTCGCACCGACAGCGAGGGCCGCTACTGGTTCTGGTCCATCAAGCCGACCTACTACCCGGTGCCGGTCGATGGGCCGGTGGGCCGCATGCTCGATGGCATGGGGCGCCACCCCAATCGCCCCGGCCACATTCACATGATGGTGTCGGCGCCAGGCCATGCGCCCGTGACCACGCACCTGTTCGTGGCGGGCAGCCCCTTCATCGACTCCGACGCCGTGTTCGGCGTTCGGCCCAGCCTGATCGTGGACTTCGAGGCGCACCCCGCCGGCCAGGCCCCCGACGGCCGCGCGCTGGCGTCGCCCTACTGGTCCGCCCACTACGACTTCCGCCTCGAACCCCAGGCCGCCTGAACCCACGCGCACACCATCATGAAAATCGGCAAATCCACCGTTCCGCACACCGCCATCTGCACTTCGGACGAGAACACCATCGTCATCCGGGGCCAGGACCTGTGCCAGGACCTGATCGGTCACATCTCCTTCACCGACCACTTCTTCTTGCTGCTCACCGGCGGCATGCCGGACGCCGCTTGCAGCGCGGTGCTCAATGCCACGCTGGTGGCGATCGCCGAGCACGGCTTCGTGCCCAGCGTGCAGGCCAGCCGCATGACCTACGCCGCCGCCCCCGATGCCTTGCAGGGCGCGGTGGCCGCGGGCATCCTGGGTTGCGGCTCGGTGATCCTGGGCGCCTCCGAAACCGCCGGCCGCTTGTTCGCCGAAGTCGCGGCCCGTGTCGACGCCGGTGCGTCGCTCGACGACGCCGCCGCCGCCGTGATCGGTGAGATCAAGGCCAACCGCGGCGCCATTCCCGGCTACGGCCATCCGCTGCACAAGGCGCGCGACCCGCGCGTGGACCGCCTCATCGAAGTCGCCACCGAAGCCGGTGCCGACCTGCGCTACGTGAACATCGCCCAGGCCCTGGAGCGCGTGATTCCGGGCATCACCGGCAAGGACTTGCGCATGAACGTCTCGGCCGCCATTCCCGCTGTGCTGATGGGCGTGGGCTTTCCGGTGCGTTCCTTGCGCGGCGTTCCCATCCTCGCGCGCACGGCGGGCCTGATCGCCCACCTGGCCGAAGAGGCCGAGACCCCCGCCGGCTTTGCGCTGTCCTACCAGGCCACGCGTGAGTTGCAGTACGACGGCGAGCTGCCCGCCCACTTCGGGGCTGGGGCCTGACGCATTCCGGCGCACGGAGCAAAGCGGCCATGCAAGCCCTCGTCACCCACCCGCCCGAATCGCTGGACGAAGCCGCTCTCGCGCGCCTGTTCACCCAGGCCCGCACCCATGCGCAGTTCGACCCGACGCCCGTGCCCCCCGAGATGCTGCGCCGGCTGTACACGCTCGCCAGCCTGGGGCCCACGTCGATGAACTGCCAGCCGGCGCGCTTCGTCTTCGTCGCCAGCGATGCCGCCCGCGAGCGCCTGCTGCCACATGTGTCGGCCGGCAACCAGGCCAAGGTGCGCTCGGCGCCGGTGACGGTGATCGTGGCGCGCGACACCCGCTTTCATGAGTGGATGCCCACGCTCTGGCATGCGCCCGATGCGCGCGAGAACTTCGAGCGCCAGCCGGAGCATGCGCGCAGCACGGCGGTGCGCAACGCCACCCTGACCGGCGGCTACCTGCTGCTGGCCGCGCGCGCATTGGGGCTGGCCTGCGGCCCCATGAGCGGCTTCAAGGCCGACGGGGTGAACCAGGCGTTTTTCCCCGACGGGCGCTGGGAGGCCGACTTCCTGGTCAACCTCGGTTGGCCGGCCGGGCCAGCCACCCGACCGCGCGCGCCGCGACTGGATTTTTCGCAGGCCTGCCTGATCGTCTGAGTGCTCTTTTTTTCGTCAACCCGTTTTCATCAACCAGCGGACCCCAGTTCGCGACCCGGAGACTTCACATGCGCTTGAAACTGAAAATGCTGTTGGGCCTGTCCATGGCCTTGCTGGCCGGCGTGTCCGGCGCCCAGACCGCCGACTGGCCCACCCGGCCGATCAAGATCGTGGTCGGCTTCGCCCCCGGTACGCCGCCGGACATCTTCGCCCGCCTGTATGGCGACTACGCCTCGCGCAAGCTGGGCGTGCCGGTGTTGATCGACAACAAGCCGGGGGCGGCGGGCAACCTGGCCACCGACGCGGTGGCGAAGGCGCCGGCGGACGGCTACACCTTCCTGTACAACCTGTCGACCGCTTTCACCATCAACCCCTTCATCTACGGCAAGCTGCCCTTCGACCCGCAAAAGGATCTGGTGCCGGTGGCCACGACCATGCGCCAGGGCCTGGTGCTGATCGCCAAGCCGGGCCTGGCCGCCAAGTCGACCCAGGAGCTGATGGCCGCCGCCAAGGCCAAGCCGGGCACCATCTCGCATGCCTCCTACGGCGCCGGCAGTCCCTCGCACCTGATCGTCGAATGGCTCAAGGAAGAAACCGGCACCGAGATGGTTCATGTGCCCTACCGCACCAGCCCGGTGCCCGATGTGATGGGCGGCCAGGTGGACACGGTGATGGAGCCGATTGCCACCGCGTTCCCGCTGATCAGCGGCGGCAAGGTGCAGGCGCTGGCTTATTCGGGCCCGACCCGCTTCCCCGCATTGCCCAATGTGCCCACGCTGACCGAGACGGTGCCGGGCCTGACGATGATGTCCTGGCATGGCATCTGGACATCTTCGGCCACCCCTGCGGCCATCGTCGACAAGATGAACGCGGTGTTCGTCGAGGGCAGCAAGGATGCGGACGTGCAAAGGAAGATCCGTGAACTCAACAGCGAACCGCTGGGCGTATCCCGCGCCGAGATGGCTTCGATGATCAGCCGGGATGCGGGCATCTACGGCCGCATCGTCAAGGCCAAGAACATCCGCGTCGACTGAGCGGCCCAGCGCCCGCCGCAACCCGCCTTGACCCAGGTCAAGGCGGGTTGCGCGCGTCTTGGCCATGCTGCGGGCATGAGACAAGGAGACCGACATGGCTGACCCCGCCCGCGCTTGGCACGACGAGCACATGTACTTCAACCGCATGCTGGCCATGCTGGCCAAGGAGGTGGATGTGCTGGCCACCGGTGGGTCGCCCAACTACGGCTTGATGCTGGACATCATCAGCTACCTGCGCGAGTACTCGGATGTGGTGCACCACCCGCGTGAGGACGAGGTGTTTCGCCGGCTGGCCCTGCTGCGGCCGGATCGCGAGCTGCGGGTCGCGCGGCTGCGGCAAGAGCACCGCGTGATCGCCGCCGCCGGCGAGACTCTGCGCAAGCTGCTCGAGGAGGCGGTGGCCGACGCCATGATGTCGCGCGCCGAGATCGAGATTGCGGCTGCCACCTTCCTTGTGTATTACGGCAATCACATCCAGACCGAGGAGGAGGACATCCTTCCGCTGGCGGCCAAGCTGCTGTCCGAGGCCGACTGGGCCGCCGCCAAGGCCATGGCGCCGTCCGCGCACGATCCGGTGTTCGGCGCCAACCCGACCCAGCGTTTCAGCGAGCTGCGCCGGCGGATCGCGGCGGAGGCAGGGTGACGGGCCTGCCTGACCTGAAGACGCTTGCCCATCGACGGTTCAACCTTGAAAATCAAGCAAGCTTCATGACTTGATCGATCGGGCTGCGTCCCGGGGAAGGATGGGCAATGGCGGGTGGCCTGAACGGCGCGGGCGTTGCGCGTTGGTCTCCGTCCTCATGGTTTCGCCGTGCGGGCGGCGAAGGGTCCGCGCAGCGCCCGGACCGAACGGATTTGCGGGGCGCCCACAGCCGGGCCCAGGAAAAAGGACGGCAGGAGGCGCCTGCTACCGGCTCCCGGCTTCGGGAGCGGGGCTGTGCGGTCGGGTCGGCGCCGCCCGAGGGCACCCCGCTGCAACAATTGCGGCGGGCCGCTCTGGAGGGCATCAACGATCCCCAGGAGCGCGCGTTCATCGAGATGCAGCTGCAATTGGCCGCCCCGCCCGACGGCCGTATTGCGCAGTTGCAGGCCGCCGTGACCGAGTTGGCGGCATCGCCACGTGCCGACGAGTTGGTGGTGCGTCACCTGGGCGAAGGCCTGCGCAACCACTTGCGCGAGGCCAAGACGCCGCCGCCGGATTGGACGTCCGTCCAGGGCTTGTCGCCAGAGCGGCGCGCCTGGCTGGCCGAGGGCGCGGACGCGGCTTTCGTGGCCCGCCAGACGGCGACCCTGGCGTCGGGGCCGGCGGCTGCACGGTCCGTGCAGGCGACGGGGCGCACGCGCCTGGCGCAGGCTGTCTCGCAGGGCTGGGTTCTCAAGAGCGAACTGGCCACCCTGGACGCCACCGATGCGGGCGGCAAGTCGGGCAGCAAGCGGGTGCGCACCGCGCTGGGCACCTTCCAGCTCAAATCGCCGGTCAGTTGGTTCACGCGTGCCAAGAAGCGCAAGACTGCCGGCTCTCACACCGACAACTTTGCCGAAGTGATCGGCTCACGCCTGGCGCGGGCTCTCGCCAGCCAAGGGCGGGACAAGCTGATCGCGCAAGTGAGTCTGGTGTACGACGACCAGCACCGGCAACTGCAGGCGGCATCGAAATATCTGGCCGAGCCCGACGCATGCTGGGACCTGGACAAATACCACCAGCGCAGCGGTGGCGGCAAGGACGCCAAGACCCACCATGTGCGCATCGACCTGCGCCCGACGCAGGACGTGCCCGACAAAAACGTGCTTCGATTGACCGACGCTCAGCAGGTCGGCGACCTGTGCGAGAACATTGCTCTGTCGGCGTGGGTCGACGATGCCGACGTCAACCCCGGCAACATGATGGTGGTGGGCGTGGATGGACATGACCGGCTGGGCCGGATCGACTTCGGCCACGCCTTCGCCGATCTGGTGTTTGCGCCCGAGCGTTTCGGCGGCGGCCGCGACCCGAAGGTCAACCCCATCCTGGACTTCTTCAACCGCGAGAAGGTGGGCGGCGGCAAACTCGGCGGCAGCCCCAACACGGTGTGGCGCAACTACATCGGGGTGGTCCCGTCCCAGGCCATGGCGACCGCGCTCAAGGGCTTGAGCGAGCGTGCCAGCGGCGCGCGCCTCGAAGCGGCATTGGCGCAGGCGCGTGCGCCATTCGATGAACTGGTCCAAGCCCTGAGCCGCGATGGGTCACGGGCGGCCGCAATCTTGCGCGACGAAGCACGCGAATCGCTGGCAGCCATCGGCCACCGGCTGGGCCTGCCGGCGCGCGCGGACACTCTCCCCGCGATGGTCGATGAAGTGTTCGGACACCTGGGGCAGGTCATGGCGCGGCGCGCCGAGCAAATGGCGCAGGTGGCGGCGCTCGGCCAGCTGCAGGTGGACATCGACCTTTACATCGACGCCAGCCGGCAGGACGACAAGGGCGGCGTGCCCGACCTTCCCGAGGCCATTGAACGCGACTACGACCGTCTGCGCGCGGGTGCGGCGGCGATCGACTGGATGAAATGTTCGCGTGAAGAGCCCGCTTTCCGTGGCGATCTCAGGGCTTACATCGCCTGGCGCAGCCGGCAGGCGTTTTAAGGCTGGCGCGTCGCGCCAAAATGCAGGTCATGACGCCCATCCAGACCCCGCCAACCGCATCCATCCCCGCCGACCGCTTGCCCGAGCTGCTGCGCCGCATGCCCAAGGCCGAGCTGCACATCCACATCGAAGGCTCGCTCGAACCCGAGCTGATCTTCCAGCTGGCGCAGCGCAATGGCGTGGCGCTGCCCTATGCCAGCGTCCAAGCGCTGCGCGCGGCCTATGCCTTCACCAATCTGCAAAGCTTCCTGGACATCTACTACGCCGGCGCCAGCGTGCTGCTGAAAGAGCAGGACTTCTTCGACATGGCCTGGGCCTACCTGCTGCGCGCCCAGGCCGACAACGTCGTGCATGCGGAACTGTTCTTCGACCCGCAGACCCACACTGCCCGCGGCGTGCCGATGGAAACCGTGATCGGCGGCCTGTACCGCGCCTGCACCCAGGCACGCTCCGAGCTGGGTGTCGATGCGTCCCTCATCCTGTGCTTCCTGCGCCACCTGAGCGAAGAAGACGCCTTTGAAACGCTGGAGCAGGCGCTGCCCTGGCGCGACAGCTTCATCGGTGTCGGCCTCGATTCCAGCGAGCTGGGCCACCCGCCCGAGAAGTTCGCGCGCGTCTTCGCCCGCTGCCGCGAGCTGGGGCTGCATGTGGTGGCCCATGCGGGCGAGGAGGGGCCCCCGGCCTATGTGTGGTCGGCGCTGGACGTGCTCAAGGTCGAGCGCATCGACCACGGCGTGCAGTCGGCCAAGGACCCGGTGCTGATGCAGCGCCTGGCCCGCGAACGCGTGACGCTGACGGTGTGCCCGCTGTCCAACCTCAAGCTGTGCGTGTTTGCCGACCTGGCGCAGCACAACATCCGCCAGCTGCTCGACGCCGGCCTGGCCGTCACCATCAACTCGGACGATCCGGCCTACTTCGGCGGCTACATGAACACCAATTTCGTGCAGACCTTCGCCGCCACCGGCATGAACGCCGGGCACGCCTACCAGCTGGCGCGCAACAGCTTCGAGGGCAGCTTCATCGATGCGGCGGCGCGACAGCGCTACATCGCGCAGCTGGACGAAAGCTTCGCCAGCTTCGCGTGAGAGGCATGCGCGCCATGCGGGCCCGTCGCGTTCTCAAGCTCTCGCTGGCTTGGCTGCTGGCGCTCTTGGCGCTGCTGGCGCTGGCCGCCGGGGTGTATGTCTGGCGCAGTTTCCCCACGCTCGACGGCGAGCTGCGCGCCGCCGGCCTGGCCGCGCCGGTGCAGGTGCGGCGCGACGCATCGGACGTCACGCACATCGAGGCGCAAAGCCTGGCCGACGCCTACTTCGCCCTGGGCTATGTGCATGCCCAGGAGCGCGGCTGGCAACTGGAATTCAACCGCCGCGTGATGCACGGCCGGCTCAGCGAGCTGTTCGGCGAATCGACGCTGGAGACCGACCGCACCCTGCGCCGGCTGGGCATTGTGCGTGCCGCGCGGGCGCAGTGGGAGCGTCTGCCCGCGGCCGAACAGCAGCTGCTGGCCGCCTATGCACGCGGCATCAACGGCTTCCACGCCAGCAGCGCGCAGGCCCTGCCGCCCGAGTTCCACATCCTGCGCACCCGGCCCGGCGAATGGACGCCGCAGGACAGCGTGGCCTGGGCCCTGATGATGGCGCTGGACCTGGGCGCCAACTGGGGCCAGGAGTTCGCCCGCCTGTCGGCGCTGCAGCGGCTGTCCACGCCCGAGCTGTGGCAGCTGATGCCGCCCTACCCGGGCGAGGCGCCGGCCACGCAGGTGGACCTGTCGGCGCTGTACCGCGGCCTGGGCGTGTACCGCGAGCCGGTCAAGACTTCCTCGGCGACGCAGACAAGGCCGCTGGCGCTGGCTGCTCATGACGCGCCCGCCGAGCCCGACGAATGGCGCGCCGGCCTCGGATGGCGCGAAGGCATCGGCTCCAACAACTGGGTGGTGGCGGGCTCTCGCACCGTCAGCGGCAAGCCGCTGCTCGCCAACGATCCGCACCTGGGCCTCAATGCCCCCGCCGTCTGGTATTTCGCGCGCCTGAAGGCACCGGCGGCGCCGGGCTTTACCAACACCACCTCCGACGCGCAGGATCTGTACCTGGAGCAGATCGACCCCGCCCGCCCGGACCACTACCGCACACCCGAGGGCTGGGCCCGCTTCGAGCAGCGCGAGGAGGTCATCAAGGTCAAGGGCCGGCCCGACGAGAAGCTGGTGGTGCGCACCACGCGCCACGGCCCGGTGGTGAGCGACGCCAACGCGGCCTATGCCGACCTGATCGACACCCGCCGCTACGCGCTGGCCCTGCGCTGGCTGGCGCTCGATGCCGACAACCTCTCGGTGCGCGCGACGCTGCGGGCCAACCACGCGCATACGGTCGACGAGCTGATGGCCGCCTTTGCCGACTTTCGCGCGCCGATGCAAAGCGTGGTGGCCGCCGACACCCAGGGCGGCACCGCTTTCCAGACCATCGGCCGTGTGCCGGTGCGTGGCGCCGGGGACGACCTGCGCGGCATGGCGCCCGCCCCCGGCTGGGAGGCCAAATATGACTGGCAGGGCCTGCTGCCCGGCGCCGACAACCCGCGCGCCGACACGGCGCAAATCGAGGCCCGCGGCTGGCTGGCTACGGCCAACCATCGCATTCACCCGGCCGACTTCGCGCACTTCATGGGGCAGGACTGGATCACGCCCGAGCGCTTCGAGCGCATCGAGGCGCTGCTGGCCGCCACGCCGCGCCACGACGCGGCCAGCTTTGCGCGCGTGCAGGCGGACACCGTGTCGCTGACCACGCAGCGCCTGCTGCCCTTGCTGCGTGCCACTCAAAGCGACCATGCCCTGGCCGCCGCCGCGCAGGCCGAGTTGAAGGCGTTTGACGGCGACATGCGGGCGGACCGCGCGGGCCCCTTGATCGTCGCCGCCTGGGCCGACGAGCTCACGCGCGGCATCATGACGCCCAAGCTGGGCGCGGCCAGGTTCAAGGCCCTGTACGGCAAGCGTTCGCTGCGTGCCGGCCTGCACGCCATCCTCGAGGACCCCCAGGCCGCGCGCGCCTGGTGCGCGCCGCAAACCTGCGAGCAGCAATCGGCCGCCGCACTGGCCCGAGCGCTCGATCGGCTTTCGGCGGCGCAGGGCCGCGATGCCGCGGCCTGGCGCTGGGGCCACGCCCATCCTGCCATCTCATCGCACCGGCCCTTTGGCAACGTGGCCGTCCTGGCGCGTTTCTTCGATGTCACCGTGCCCACCGGCGGCGATTCCTGGACGGTGAACGTGGGCCAGTACAGCGCCAGCAACGCCGGCCCGCCATTTGCCAACCGACTGGCACCCAGCCTGCGGGCGATCTACGACCTGTCGGATTTGGAAAAGTCTCAGTTCATCTACCAGACCGGCCAGAGTGGTTTGGTGTTCAGCCCGCGCTACCGCGACATGGCGCAGGCCTGGGCCCGGGTCGAGTACCGGCCGCTGCGGCTGGCGCCGTCGGCGTGGACGCACGAGGTGACGCTGGTGCCGGCAAGCTGAGCGGGTCGCACCTGTGCGACGGCTTGTCTCTAAAGGGGGAGAATTTTTTGGAAAGCAGCTTGCTCAGGCGATGCGCCTACTTTTATCCGCCTTGGCCTTTGGCTTCGTGGGTTTCTCCTCAGTGGAAACAAAGCCGATCGGCCGCTTTGGCGGTTCAGGCGTCGCGGTCAACTCGCGCAGAGCCTCGAACAGCTGACGCAACTGGTTGCGCGTATTGCGGCTGAAGGTGTCCTGTTGCATTCCCAGCAGCTCGGTTTTCTCCTCCAATCTAGCTTCTAGCGCGTCCAGCCGTTTGGCCAAGTCGTGATGCGAAGCCACCAGCTCACGCAGTTGCACAAAGGCGCGCACCATATACACCGACACCTCCACTGCACGCGGGCTGCTGAGCACCGTGGCGGCCATGATCGCGCCATGCTCAGTAAACGCCAGCGGCAGCTTCCGGCTGCCGCCCCAACTTGAAGTCGCAAATTGCGACTTCAAGTTGTCGAACTCGTCGCGCGTGAGCTCGAAGATGAAATCCGTTGGAAATCGATCGCGATTGCGGCGTACCTGCTCGTTCAGCCGCCGGGTCTCTACCCCGTAGAGCGAGGCCAGGTCCGAGTCGAGCAAGATCTTTTGTTCACGCAGCACCCGGATCCGCTGGGTGATGACCTCCAGCGGCAACAACTGCGTCGCATTCATCGGGCACTTGCTTCGGTCAGCACGGCCTGGACCGTGCGAGCGGCCATGCGCGCTGCCAGAGATGCATACGAATGAACTGCCATAACGATACCTCCTTGAATTCGCTACACGAAGCAAATAGTACTTTGATGGTATTGAAGACTTGAAGTGGGTTGGTTGGTTCTCGGACGTGGGCGCTGAACCGCTGTCTAGTCGCCGCCGCCCAGGTGCCAGCACCGTCCGGCAGGACAAGAGCCAACAGTGCGACGCGCGGGAAGCCTGGGCACTCCCATCTACTGGGTGACCCACACCCTCAGCCAGGGTTGGGTTCGGCGCATTGGGTGCGGCTTCGGTGCGGCGATGGCGAACTAGAATCCCCCCCGACAAGGTCGCGCCCCGGCGGCCTTTTTCTTTTTCATCCACCCGGGGCCATGTAGAGGAACACCATGTTCAAAAACCTCGCGGCCTGCGCCATTGCAGGCCTCTTGTGCTTTTCCCCCCTCGTCTCGCACGCCCAGGCCGCGCCGCCACTCAAGATCGGCTTCGTCCACGTGGCGCCGGTCACCGAGGCCGGCTGGGTGCGCCAGCATGAAGACGGCCGCAAGGCGCTGGACGCCGCCTTGGGCGCGCAAGTGCACACCACCGCCGTCGAGAACGTCCCCGAGGGCCCGGACGCCGAACGCGTCATCCGCGACTTGGCCCAGCAGGGGCACAAACTCATCTTCACGCCCAGCTTCGGCTACATGGAACCCACCCTGCGGGTGGCGCGCGACTTCCCCGACGTGAAGTTCGAATCCATCACCGGCTACAAGACCGCGCTCAACGTGGCCACGGCCAATGCCCGCTACTACGAAGGCCGCTACCTGGCCGGCATCGCCGCCGGGCGCATGACGCGCACGCACCTGGCCGGCTATGTGGCGGGCTTTCCCATTCCCGAGGTGCTGCAGGGCATCAACGCCTTCACCCTGGGCATGCGCTCGGTCGATCCGCAGGCGCAGGTGAAGGTGGTCTTTCTGGGCGAGTGGTTCAACCCCCCGCGCGAGCGCGATGCGGCCATGGCCCTGTTCAACCAGGAGGTGGACGTGATCGCCTTCCACACCGGCTCCACCGCGGTAATGACCGCCGCGCAAGAGCGCGGCCGCATGGCCGTGGCCTACCACTCCGACATGCGCCGGTTTGCGCCTGACGCGCAGATCGTTGCCGTGACGCACCTCTGGGGCGACTACTACACCCGCCGCGCCCGCGAGGTGCTGGCCGGCAGCTGGAAGCCCACCCAGGTGTGGGGTGGCGTGCGCGAGGGCATGGTGCGGGTGGGCGACTTCGGCCCCAAGGTGCCGGCCGCCGTGCGCGACGAGGTACTGGCGCGCCAGAAGGACATCGCCGCCGGCCGCCTGCATCCCTTCACCGGCCCCATCGTGGACAACGAGGGCCGCGGCGTGGCGGCGGCGGGTGTGCGCCTGACGGACGATCAGATCCTGCAGATGAACTACCTGGTCGCCGGCGTGCAGGGCAAGGCCGCAAAATAGCGGCATGAAAGCCTATCGCGCGGCGCTGCTGCGGTTCGACGAGCTGGGTGCGCCCGTGCATGACGAAGACGGCCTGCTGGTCGTCGGCCCCGATGCCACCGGCACCCAGGTGGTGCGTGCCGCGGGCGCCTACGCCCGGCTGGCACCCAACTACCCCGGCCTGGCCGTCGAGCACCTGCCGGGGCGCCTGCTGGCCCCCGGCTTCATCGACCTGCATGTCCACTTTCCGCAGACCGACGTGATCGGCTCACCGGCCGAGGGCCTGCTGCCCTGGTTGGAGAACTACACCTTTCCCCATGAGTCGCGCTTTGCCGACCCGGCGTACGCGCAGGAGGTGGCGCAGGTGTTCCTCGACGAGTTGCTGCGCCACGGCGTCACCACCGCGCTCACCTTTGCCACCTCGCACCCGGCCTCGGTCGATGCCTTGATGGGGGCCGCCCAGGGCCGGGGCCTGCGCCTGATCGGCGGCAAGGTGTTGCAAGACCGGCACTCGCCCGACGGCGTGCGTGACCAGACCGAACAATCGCTGATCGACACCGAGGCGCTGATCGCACGCTGGCACGGCCAGGGCCGCCTGGGCTATGCCATCACCCCGCGCTTTGCCCCCAGCTGCTCCGAGGCGCAGCTGCGCGGCGCGGGCGAGCTGGCGGCACGTTATCCGGATGTGTGGATCCAGTCGCACGTGGCCGAGAATAAGGACGAGATCGCCTGGGCCCGCCAGCTGTTCCCGAATGCGCGCAGCTACCTGGCGGTGTACGAGGGCTTCGGCCTGCTGCGCGAGCGTGCGGTCTATGCCCACTGCATCCATTTCGACGACGACGACCGCCGCCTGATGAAGGCCAGCGGCGCGGCCGCTGCGGTCAGCCCCACCAGCAACCTGTTCCTGGGCAGCGGCTTCTTCGACTTCGAGGGCGCAGACCGTATCGGCTTTCGCCACGGCTTGGCCAGCGACGTGGGCGGCGGCACCAGCTTCAGCCCTTTTCACACCATGCTGGCCGCCTACTACGTGGGCCGCGAAGGCCAGACCAAGCCCGGCCTGTCGCTGCGGCCTGGCCACCTGTGGTGGCTGCACACGGCCGGGGCCGCGCGGGCTTTGGGCCTGGAGGGCGTGGTGGGCAACCTGCAACCCGGTTGCGAGGCCGACTTCGTGGTGCTCGACCCGCAGGCCACGCCGCTGCTGGCACGCAAGGCGCGGCAGGCGCGCGATCTCGACGAACTGCTGTTCGCGCTGATCGTGCTGGGCGACGACCGGGTGGTGGAGCGCGTGGTCGTCAACGGCCGGCCGGCCGCCGGCGCCACCTACAATGCCGCCCCAGGAGAGACCCCATGAGCATCAAGAGTGACAAGTGGATCCGCCGCATGGCCGAGCAGCACGGCCTGATCGAGCCTTTCGAGCCCGGGCAGGTCCGCGAGGTCGATGGCCGCCGCGTCATCAGCTACGGCACCTCCAGCTACGGCTACGACATCCGCTGTGCGCCCGAATTCAAGGTGTTCACCAACATCCACAGCACGGTGGTGGACCCGAAGAACTTCGACGAGAAAAGCTTTGTCGATTTCCACGGCGATTCCTGCATCATCCCGCCCAACAGCTTCGCGCTGGCACGCACGCTCGAATACTTTCGCATCCCGCGCAATGTGCTGACCATCTGCCTGGGCAAGAGCACCTATGCGCGCTGCGGCATCATCGTCAACGTCACGCCCTTCGAGCCCGAGTGGGAGGGCTTCGTGACGCTGGAGTTTTCCAACACCACCCCGCTGCCCGCGCGCATCTACGCTGGCGAGGGCTGCGCCCAGGTGCTGTTCTTCGAGAGCGACGAGGTGTGCGAGGTGAGCTACAAGGACCGCGGCGGAAAATACCAGGGGCAGACGGGCGTGACACTGCCCAAGGCGTAGGAACGCAAGGGCCGCACTGTTCAGCTCGCTCCGCGCCTGGATCTTTCGCGATCGTGCTGCAACGACCACGCGCCGCGGCGCCGCCGTCCGACAGCTGAACGGACCCCTTGCCGACTCTTACAAGCTGGCGCGGTGTCTACGGTGGAGGCACGCAATCCCGGAGTGCCTCATGCGTCACGACACCATCGAACTCGAAAGCACCGACGCCGCAGGCCTGTCCTTGGAAGCCTGCGACGATGCGGAGGGACCGCCCCCGCACGACAGTGACCCTTCGGCACGGATTGCGCGGTTTTGCCAGCTGATGCTTGCGCAGGGCCGCGTCGTCACCCCGGCCGTGATGCTGGCCGACCGCGAATACGCCATGTGGCAGCTGGCCCGGGCCCGGGCATCCGACGACGCGCAGCTGCGCGGCCTGGCCGGCCAGTTGTTCACCTGGCTCGACGAGCGCGAGCACGCGCGCGAGAGCCGTTAGCCCACCGGAAAGCGTCAAGCTTGCGGCACGACGCGATCGAGGATTGCCAGCGCTTCCTCGAACTCGAACCCCTGCACATGTCGATGGATCGCTTCCCAGGCTTCGAGAAGCGCTGCCTGGAACTGCGGCGACTCCTGTTCCCAGATCTCGCAGGCACGGGCGTCGCCCTCCTCAAGGTGCGTGCGCAATTGGCCGATGAGTTCGGCCAGTTGGTCGGCGCCGTGAACGATGGCGGGCGTGCCGGCGGCTGACGCGTCAGCCGCTGGGTGAGCACGCAGCCATGCTTGCAGCCCGCCCAACACTTGTTCCAGCGCGTCCGAGGTTTGCTCCAGGCGGCGGCGTAGTTCGTCTGGCGCAGCGTTGAGCTTGCAGGCTTCTTCCAGCTCGGCTGCGCGCAACGCGACGGCCTTGGCGCCGATGTTCGCCGCTGTGCCTTTGAGCGTGTGTGCGCAGCGCTGCGCGGCCACGGGGTCGGTGTCGCTCATCGCTTGATCGAAAGTCTGCCCAAAGCCGCTGTTGGCGCGGGCGAATCGCTCCAGCATGCGGCAGTAGAGCGCCTCATTGCCCATCGACGTGCGCAGGCCCGCTTGCAGGTCGATGCCGGCCAGCTGCGCCGGAAGCCGCGAGGCGGGCGGAAGCGATGCATCCTGGACAGGGGCGGGAGCGGCTTGGCCCGCGGACGCGGCCGGCGGGGCAGGCCGTAAGGGCTGGATCCACCGTCCCATGGTGGCGAACATGGTGGGGACGTCATACGGCTTGGCGATGTGATCCCACATGCCCGATGCCAAGGCCTTTTCCTTGTCGCCGGTCATGGCATTGGCGGTCATCGCCAGGATCGGAAGATCCTTGAAGCGCTCGATCGCCCGGATCGCGCGGGTGGCGGCATAGCCGTCCATCACCGGCATCTGGCAGTCCATCAGCACGCCGTCGAAGTCGGGGTCCGCGGTCAGGACGTCGATCGCCGCTTGACCATGGGTGGCGCAGACGACCTCGATGCCGGCGCTTGCCAGCAACTCCTGCGCGAGCTCGAGGTTCATGTCGTTGTCGTCCACCAGCAGCACCCGTGCACCGCGCAAGCGATCCATCGCGCGCTGGGTCGCGGCGTCCGCCGCATGGGAGGCGTCGTGCGCGGACATCGGCCCGCCGAGCGCGGCGCCGACAGCCGCGAGCAGGGACGCGGGCGTCACCGGCTTGATCAGCACGGTCGAGACGTCGATGCCGCGATCTCTGGCCTTGGCCAGGGCATCTTCGCGCCGGAAGGCGGTCGCCATGATCGCCACGGGAAGATCGATGCCCTGCATGCGGCCCAACTCCTCGATCAGGTCCACACCATCGACGACCGGCATGCGCCAGTCGGTCAACAGGACCCGATAGGGGCGGCCTTCTTTCTGGGCGGCGGAAATCGCGTGCAAGGCATGGTGCGCATCCGACACGCCGTGTGAGTCCATGCCCAGTGAGCGCGTCATCTCGACGAGGATGTCGCGCGCCGCATCGTTGTCGTCGACCACCAGCGCTCTGACTGCGCGCAGGTCGTCGGCGCTGAGCGTGCGGGCGGGTTCATCCTGCTCGTCGATCGTGAACGGCAGCTGGAAATGAAAGGTGGATCCCTGGCCCGCGACGCTGTCGACCCAGATATGCCCCCGCATGAGTTCGACGAGGTTCTTGGAAATGGCCAGGCCCAGACCGGTGCCGCCATACTTGCGCGAGGTAGACGCGTCCGCCTGGGTGAATGACTGGAACAGCCGCTCGCATTGCTCGGGCGTCATCCCGATGCCGGTGTCGCGAACCCAGAAGTGCAGCACGACATCCTGGCCACGCCGCTTCGCCACGTCGATGCCAAGCACGATCTCACCCTGCTGGGTGAACTTCGCCGCATTGCTGCCCAGATTGATCAGCACCTGGCCGAGGCGCAGGGCATCGCCCACGAGGCGGGGCGGTACGTCGTCGGCCACCCGCACCACCAATTCGAGATCCTTTTCCTCGGTTTTCATGCCGACGATCAGGGCGACGTTGTCGATGACATCCGCGACCCGAAACCCGGCGACCTCCACGTCCATCTTGCCGGCCTCGATCTTGGAGAAGTCCAGTACGTCGTTGATGATTCCCAGCAGATTGGTGCCGGCCCGGTGGACCTTCTCGATGTAGTTTCGTTGCTGGGCCGTGAGCGAAGTCTTAAGCGCCAGGTTGGACATTCCGATGATCGCGTTCATCGGCGTGCGGATCTCGTGACTCATGTTCGACAGGAACTCGGACTTCGCCCGGGTCGCGGCCTCGGCCGCGTCCTTGGCCTGCTGCAGGGCCACGGTCACCGCGCGCTCCTGGGTGATGTCGTCGATGATCCAGACGGTGCCCTTGGCGGGTGTCTGGGTATCGACGGCATTGCCCGTCAGTCGCGCCCAGAGCCGGCTTCCGTCGCGCCGCTTGAGTTCAAGTTCGATGCTTGCGGACTTGCCCTGCCAGATGATCTCGTACAGGGCCTTGCCGCGCTCGCTGGACGCGGCATCGGGATACCAGATTTCGGTTTTCCGCCCGACCATGTCCCCGTGCTCCCAGCCGAACATGTCATGCAGGCGCCGATTGCAGCGAACGAAGGTGCGGTCTTGAATGAGCGCGACGCCGCAGGTGGCCGTGTCCAGGATGGCCGTCTGCTCCTGGTTGGCCAGCGTCATTGCCGCGATGGCTTCGCGCTCGGCGGTCACGTCCTGGAGCATGACCACGGTGCCCTGCGCCGGATCGGACGGGTCGATGGCGCGATTGGAAGTGCGTACCCAGATGCGCTGGCCGTCCTTGCGACGGAACGGACTCTGTGCGTAGGCGGTTTCGCCGCGCCAGATGAGCGGGTAAGCCTCGGCGCCGATGCGGTCGTACTCTTCTTGTGACTCGTACCAGATCTGGGTGGATTGACCGATCAACTCACCGGCGGGATATCCCAGCATCTCATGGCAGCGCGCATTTGCGCGCTCGATGATGCGGTTTTTCAGCTGGACGATCCCGACAGTCGCGGACTCGAAGATCGCGGTTTGTTCGGCAATTGCCACGCGCAATTCCGAGATGTCCGTGATCAGCGCAAAGCACAAGGGTCTCCGGCGACCTGGCCTCGTCAGGCAATTGCAGTCGAGGAGACATGGAACAGAGCTGCCGTCGGCGCGACGGATACGTGTCTCGAGCTGGATCTTGCCAACCTGGCCGGTGAGGTCGCGGTCGAAAACATCCCGGATCGTGCGTTTGCGCAGTTGGTCGACGGTCAGGCCGGTCAGCTCGCGAAATGCCGGATTCGTGTCGATGATCCGGCCGCTGGATGTCCACAACGCAAACCCCTGTTGCGTGGTGGCAAGCAAGAACTCGATGCGTTGCCGTGAGTTTTTGACACGGGCATTCTGGACCAGCGAAATGACCGCAATTGCGAACAGCAGTGTGAGTGTGACGAACCCCACCGAGATAAGCACGGCGGTCCGGGACATATGCTCGAGAGACTGAATAAGCGTCTCGATGTTCATGAGGCCTCTCAAAGTCACCGAAGTGATGTACCTCGCCGATGCGGCGATTCACTTGATCCGGGGACGACCAAGCAAGTACTGAACCGGTGCCAGCGCCTGTCAAGGGCCGGTGAGGCTGTGCTTACGGCGCGCCAGTCGTCACAGCGGGTGCGCCAGGCGCATACACACCTGTTACGACGCGTGACACTACACGCCCTCTTGACCGAGGTACGGTCGGGGCGCTAAATGTCCTAGACAAATGCATGGTCTTTTGCGCAGAATGCACCAAACCGGGGCGTTGCGATCAGAGTTGCACGCCCTCGATCAGGAAGCGCACGCGCCGCTGGCCCTGCCACTCGTCGGCGTCGAGCCTGAACGCCAGTTTGGCCCGCGCCGGCAACGGCTCGGTGCGGCCGAACCAGATGCCGTCCACTGGCTGTCCCTGGTGCCGCAGCTTCAGGGCCAGGTGCTTTTCGCCGACCAGGCGCTGCGACAGCACCTCCAGTTCCTCGCTGAACACGGGCGCGGCGAAACCCTGGCCCCAGACCTCCTGGTGCAGCGTGTCCACCAGGTCCACCCGCCGGTACTCGGGCGCGAGCGGCCCATCGGTCTCCAGCCGGCGCTGCAGCGTGGCGGCGTCCAGCCATTCGGCAGCGACCTGGCTGAGCGCCACTTCGAAGGTGTCCAGGTGTTCCTCGGCGATGGTGCAGCCGGCGGCCATGGCGTGGCCGCCAAAGCGCAGCAGCACGCCGGGGTGGCGCTTGGCCACCAGGTCGAGCGCGTCGCGCAGATGAAAGCCGGCGATCGAGCGGCCCGAGCCCTTGAGCTCATGCTCCTTGCCTGGCGCCTGGCTGGCGGCAAAGACGAAGGCCGGGCGGTGCAGCTGGTCCTTGATGCGCGAGGCGACGATGCCGACCACGCCCTCATGAAAGTCCGGGTCGAACACGCAGATGGCCGGCGGCGGCTCTTCGCCCTCGTCGAACAGGCTCATGGCCACTTCCATCGCCTGCTCGCGCATGCCGCCTTCGATGTCGCGCCGCTCGCGGTTGATGCCGTCGAGCGTTCGGGCCAGTTCGTCGGCACGGGCCGCATCGTCGGTGAGCAGACATTCGATGCCCAGCGTCATGTCGGCCAGCCGGCCGGCCGCGT
>JAZKDA010000236.1:0-373 GCA_040387815.1 Pseudomonadota bacterium
GCTCGAGCAGTACGACTATGCCGGCGCCACCGCCGTGGCGGTGGTCATGCTGCTCGCGTCCTTCGTCATGCTGCTGGTGATCAACTCGCTGCAGTCCTGGCAGCGCAAGCGATCGGGGGGGGCATGACCAGTACCTCCCTCGTGCAACGCCGGGTCAGCACCGCCGAGGTGACCTGGGTGCGCCGCACCTTGATCGGCATCGCGCTGGTTTTTCTGATGCTGTTCCTGGCGCTGCCCCTGGCCGCCGTGTTCGCCGAGGCGCTGCGCAAGGGTTTTACCGCCTACTTCGACGCGCTGCGCGAGCCCGATGCCTGGTCGGCGATCCGGCTGACGCTGATCACCGCCGCGATCGCCGTGCCGCTGAACCTGGTGT
>JAZKDA010000236.1:383-2459 GCA_040387815.1 Pseudomonadota bacterium
GAGTTCCGTGGCAAGGCCTTCCTCACCACGCTGGTCGATCTGCCGTTTTCGGTGTCGCCGGTGGTGGCGGGCCTGATGTACATCCTGGTGTTCGGCGCCCAGGGCTGGCTGGGCCCCTGGCTGGAGGCGCACGACATCAAGGTGGTGTTCGCGGTGCCGGGCATCGTGCTGGCCACCATCTTCGTCACCTTTCCGTTCATCGCGCGCGAGCTGATCCCGCTGATGCAGGCCCAGGGCAACGAGGAGGAGCAGGCCGCCATCGTGCTGGGCGCCACCGGCTGGCAGACGTTCTGGCGCGTGACCCTGCCCAACATCAAGTGGGGCCTGATCTACGGCGTGATCCTGTGCAATGCGCGGGCCATGGGCGAGTTCGGCGCGGTGTCGGTGGTGTCGGGCCACATCCGCGGCCAGACCAACACCATGCCGCTGCACGTGGAGATCCTCTACAACGAATACCAGTCGGTCGCGGCCTTCGCCGTGGCGTCGCTGCTGGCGCTGCTGGCCCTGGTCACCCTGGCGATCAAGACCGTGGCCGAGTGGCAGCACGAACGCCTGATGAAGGCGGCGGCCGAGATGCCGCCTGAGAACCCTTCGCCCCGATAGGTCTCAAGGACAAGTCATGAGCATCGAAATCCGCAACGTCAGCAAGAACTTCGGCGACTTCAAGGCGCTGCAGGACGT
Source organism: Pseudomonadota bacterium (assembly GCA_040387815.1). GTDB lineage: Bacteria > Pseudomonadota > Gammaproteobacteria > Burkholderiales > Burkholderiaceae_C > Ramlibacter. Next base: position 1,065 of record JAZKDA010000236.1, read on the forward strand.
CTCCGTCAACATCGAATCGGGCGAGCTGATCGCGCTGCTGGGTCCCTCGGGCTGCGGCAAGACCACCTTGCTGCGCATCATCGCCGGCCTGGAGACGGCCGACGCCGGCAGCATCTTCTTCAGCGGCGAAGACACCACCGACGTGCACGTGCGCGAGCGCCAGGTTGGCTTCGTGTTCCAGCATTACGCGCTGTTCCGGCACATGACGGTGTTTGAGAACGTCGCCTTCGGCCTGCGTGTACGCCCGCGCGCCACCCGGCCGAGCGAAGCGCAGATCAAGGCCAAGGTGCACGAGCTGCTGGGCCTGGTGCAGCTCGATTGGCTGGCCGACCGCTTCCCCTCGCAGCTGTCGGGTGGCCAGCGCCAGCGCATCGCCCTGGCCCGCGCCCTGGCGGTCGAGCCCAAGGTGCTGCTGCTCGACGAACCTTTCGGCGCGCTCGACGCCAAGGTGCGCAAGGAGCTTCGCCGCTGGCTGCGCCGCCTGCACGACGAGCTGCACGTCACCAGCATCTTCGTCACCCACGACCAGGAAGAGGCCCTGGAAGTGGCCGACCGCGTGGTGCTGATGAACCGCGGCGTGGTCGAACAGGTGGGCACCCCGCAAGACGTGTGGGACCACCCGGCCAGCCCCTTCGTCTACGGCTTCCTGGGCGACGTGAACCTGTTCCACGGCCGTGCCCATGAGGGCCAGGTGCACCTGGAAGGCATGCAGTTGCACGCCCCCGAGCACGCGCAGGCCCAGCATGCCAAGGCCTTTGCCTATGTGCGGCCGCACGACCTGGATGTGCAGCGCTACAGCCCCGGTGCGGCGGTCGATGGCATCGTCGCCACGCTCGAGCGTGCCATCGTGGTCGGCCCCATCGCGCGGCTGGAACTTCACGCCGTCGGCGACACTCAGCCACAGGACGGCAGCGATCCCATCATCGAAGCGCAGATTCCTGCGCAACAATTCAGGGATGCCGGTTTCCGGGAGGGCGAGACGCTGGTGGTGACGCCGCGGCGGGCCCGTGTGTTCGTGGAGGGTTCGTCCTGAGGGGTGAGCCCTCGGGAGGAGCTTCAATTGTTCGTGTTCGACTGGATCCGCAGTGCCCCGCGCCGGGTGTTTGCGGCGATTTGCCTTATCTCCGTGGCCCTGCTGGCTTTCGGGCTGTACCTGCAGCACGTGGTGGGCCTGGAGCCTTGCCCCATGTGCATCGTGCAGCGATATGCGCTGGCGCTGGTGGCCATCGTGGCCGGCCTGGCGGCCCTGGCGCGCGGGCGGCTCGGCCAAGTCACTGGCGCGGTCCTCGGCCTGGCGGCCGCGGGCTTCGGCGCCTTTACCGCCGCGCGCCAGAGCTGGCTGCAGTGGTATCCGCCCGAGATCTCCACCTGCGGGCGCGATTTCTACGGAATGAT
>JAZKDA010000237.1:0-14471 GCA_040387815.1 Pseudomonadota bacterium
CGCCAAGACCATCGACCGCATCATCGACGTGTTCCCGGCCGAGGAAAAGGAGATGGTGCGCGCCATGCTGTCGGAGTCGCTGCAGGCCGTGATCTCGCAGACCTTGTGCAAGGTCAAGGACGGCTCGGGCCGTGTCGCCGCGCACGAGATCATGATCGGCACCCCCGCGATCCGAAACCTGATCCGTGAGGCCAAGGTGGCGCAGATGTATTCGGCCATCCAGACCGGCAACTCCTACGGCATGCAGACCCTCGACCAGTGCCTGACCGACCTGGTCAAGCGCAACCAGATCAACTCGGCCGAGGCGCGCAGCAAAGCCAAGATCCCCGAGAATTTCCCCGGTTGATCGCCGGCACCCCCTCATACGGAATTGCTTCGCCATGACAAGTTTTCTGGATCTGTTCAAGCGATCCCCGGAAAAAAAGGAGACCCCTAAGGCGGAGTCGGGCGACTCCCTGATGTTTTCCACCGCCTTCGTCGAGCACGGGGTCGACGCGGGTGTGCTGGTGCCCTGGGACGCGCGCGCGGTCGAGGTCGGCGCCCGGCGCATTCCCGCGGCACAGGGCGGCAAGCTGCTGCGGACACTGTGGGCCAAGGACAAGTTCATGGGCCGGCTGTCCAACGACGCCATGACGCGCATGGAACGCTTCTACGACTACGCCGTCGTTCCGGCCGATCGCGATGTGATCCGCCAGGACGAGTACAGCAACTTCATGGTGGTGCTGCTGTCGGGCAGCATGGCGGTCGACCGCGTCCAGCCCTGGGGCGAGCATGTGCGCCTGGCCGAGGCGCGCCCGGGCGACATCCTGGGCGAGATGTCCTTGCTGGACAGCGGTGCGCGGTTTTCCCACTGCATCACCTTGACCGAATGCGAACTGGCGGTCATGGACGCCACTGCCCTGGACGACATGATGGTCAACGACCCCGCCCTGGCCGCCAGCCTGGTCGGGCTGCTCGCGCGCAAGCTGTCGCTGCGGATGCGGGCCGTGAGCGCTCGCGTCTCGGACAGCAACCGCTGATTCGCCCGCCCGACAAGAGACAAAAGAACGACAAGGCGCACGCATGGAACGCGATCAGGCGAGCAAATTCATCAACGACCTGCTCAAGTTGATGATCAGCCGCAATGGCAGCGACTTGTTCATCACGAGCGATTTCCCGCCCGCCGTCAAGGTGGACGGCAAGATCACCAAGGTCTCGCCACAGCCGCTGAGTGGCAGCCACACGCTGGCGCTGGCGCGCTCGATCATGAACGACCGCCAGGCTGCCGATTTCGAGCGCAGCAAGGAGTGCAACTTCGCCATCTCGCCGGCGGGCATCGGGCGGTTCCGTGTCAATGCCTTTGTGCAGCAGGGCAAGGTGGGCATGGTGCTGCGCGTGATTCCGCAGACCCTGCCCACGCTGGACGGCCTGGGCATGCCGCCGGTGCTCAAGGACGTGGTGATGTCCAAGCGCGGTCTGGTCATCATGGTGGGCGCCACCGGCTCGGGCAAGTCGACCACCATGGCCGCGATGGTCGACTGGCGCAATGAAAATTCATTCGGCCACATCATCACGGTCGAAGACCCGGTCGAGTTCGTGCACCCGCACAAGAACTGCGTGGTCACGCAGCGCGAGGTCGGCCTGGACACCGACAGCTGGGAAGCGGCGCTCAAGAACACATTGCGCCAGGCGCCCGACGTGATCCTGATGGGCGAGATCCGCGATCGCGAGACCATGGAGCACGCGGTGGCCTTCGCCGAGACCGGCCACCTGTGCATGGCCACCCTGCACGCCAACAGCGCCAACCAGGCGCTCGACCGGGTGATCAACTTCTTCCCCGAGGAGCGGCGCGCCCAGCTCCTGATGGATCTTTCGCTGAACCTCAAGTCCATGATCTCCCAGCGCCTGATCCCGCGCCAGGACGGCAAGGGCCGCGCGGCCGCCATCGAGGTGATGCTGAACTCGCCCCTGGTGTCCGACCTGATCTTCAAGGGTGAGGTGGGCACGGTGAAAGAGATCATGAAAAAGAGCCGCAACCTGGGCATGCAGACCTTCGACCAGGCGCTGTTCGACATGTTCGAAGGCAACACCATCACCTACGAGGATGCGCTGCGCAACGCCGATTCGGTCAACGACCTGCGGCTGCAGATCAAGCTGCACAGCCAGCGCGCCAAGACGCAGAACCTGTCCGCGGGAACCGAAGGCCTGGCCATCGTCTAGGGCTCGCGCCGCTCCTAGAATCAGGCATCATTTTTTGCCGGGGGCGCTGTGAGCACCACGAATTCCAGGGTCTACGACCCGACTCCTCCACGCCGCGTCGCCTTCCTGGGCCTGGGCGTCATGGGCGCCCCCATGGCCGGCCATCTGGCGCTGGCGGGGCATGACATCACCGTCTACAACCGAAGCGCCGCCAAGGCCCTGGCCTGGACGGCCGAGTTCAAGGGCCGCGGCGCCGCCACCCCGCGTGAGGCGGCCGCCGGCTGCGACATCGTGTTCTGCTGTGTCGGCAATGACGAAGATCTGCGCTCGGTGGTGCTCGGCGAGCACGGCGCGTTTGCCGGCATGAAGCCCGGTGCGGTGCTCGTGGACCACACCACGGCCTCGGCCGACGTGGCGCGCGAGTTGAACGCGGTGGCGCTGGCCCAGGGCTTGCGGTTCATCGACGCACCGGTCTCCGGCGGTCAGGCCGGCGCGCAAAACGGCTTGCTCACCGTCATGTGCGGCGGCGAAACGGCGGCTTTCGAGGCGGTGCGGCCGGTGGCGATGGCGTTCTCGCGCGCCTTCACGCGCATGGGCGACAGCGGCGCCGGGCAACTGACCAAGATGGTCAACCAGATCTGCATTGCCGGGCTGGTGCAGGGTCTGGCCGAGGCGATCGCCTTCGGCGAGAAAGCCGGCCTGGACATGGGCCAGGTGCTGGAGGTGATCGGCAAGGGCGCGGCCCAGAGCTGGCAGCTGGACAACCGCGGCAAGACCATGGTCGAAGGCAGGTTCGACTTTGGCTTTGCCGTCGACTGGATGCGCAAGGACCTGGGCCTGGTGCTGGACGAGGCCAAGCGCAACGGCGCACGCCTGCCGGTGACGGCGCTGGTCGACCAGTTCTATGCCGACGTGCAGGCCCAAGGTGGCCGGCGCTGGGACACCAGCAGCCTGATCCAGCGGCTGCGTTGAAGAGTGCTTGTCGTCGCGCCGACGCTCAGTACCCCGTTTGAGGCGACTTTTCCGGTTGGGCCGGGCGAGTGGCCGGTTGCGCAGCTCTCGAATTGGACATCCGCGCCAGATCTTCCTCGGAGATGACCTCGAAGATGCGCACGACGCGGGTCACGCCGCTCACGTTGCGGGCGATCTGGGTCGCGCGATCGGCCTCGCGCGAGGTGACGCGCCCCATGAGATAGACCGTGCCGCGCTCAGTCACCACGCGAAACGCGTTGGCCGAGAGGTCGCGCGCATCGACCAGCGAGGCGCGCACCTTGCCGGTGATCAGCGTGTCCGATGAGCGTTGGCTCAGGGTGCTCTGAGCCGCGATGGCGATGTCGTTGACGACGGAGCGCACGTTTTCCACGCGCGAGACGGTGTCCTCGACCGTCTGGCGCGTGGCCGCGTCTGGCGCCTCGCCGGTCAGGAGCACCTGGCGGTTGTAGCTGTTCACGTTCACGTGCACGCGGCTGCCGAGCGTGTCGCGAATGCGGCTGCCGGCGCGCAGCTCGATACCTTCGTCCTCCAGCTGGGTGCCGGAGGTGCGGCGGTCGGTGACGACCAGGGCGGTCATGGCGGCCCCGCCAATGATCACTGGGGCGCAGGCCGACAGGGCGGCGGCGAGCGAAGTGGCCGCGAGGGCGGCGAGGATAAGTCGTTTCATCGGTGTCATGGGGTGGGCTCCTGGTCGCCGAGCAACTGCGCGTCGACGCCGTCGCAAATGCAGTGAAGGACCAGGATGTGAACTTCCTGGATGCGTGCCGTACGGTCGTGCGGCACGCAGATGTGAACGTCGGTCTCGCGCACCAGGGTCCCCATGCGTCCGCCGCCGCGGCCGGTGAGCGCCACCACCACCATGTCGCGCGCGTGGGCCGCTTCGATGGCGGCGATCACGTTGGCCGAGTTGCCGCTGGTCGACAGCGCGAGCAGCACATCGCCGGACTGTCCGAGCGCGCGCACCTGCTTGGCGAAGATCTGCTCATACGCGTAGTCGTTGGCGATGGCAGTGAGGATGGAGCTGTCGGTGGTCAGGGCGATCGCACCCAGTTCGGGCCGTTCGCGCTCGAAGCGGCCGACGAACTCAGCCGAGAAATGCTGGGCGTCGGCGGCCGATCCGCCGTTGCCGCAGGCCAGTACCTTGCCGCCGCTGGTCACGCAGGCGAGCACCGCCTGGATCGCGTCCGCGATCGGACGCGTGAGGGTCTGCGCGGCCTGGTACTTCAGGTCGGCGCTTTCGATGAAGTGCTGTTGGATCCGTTGTTCGAGCATGTCGCAAGCATGATAACGCCCGGGTCCGGCCATTCGGGGCCGGGCCGGCGCGCACATCTGCTCAGCTGGCGTCGAAGGCGCCGCGCAGCCATTCGAGGGCATCGCCGTCGAGGGCCACGACGTCGAAGCGGCAGGGCGGTGGCGCGGCCAGGCGCATCAGGTAATGGCGGGCGGCGAGCACGATGCGCCGGCGCTTGGTGGCGCCCACGCTGGCGGCCGCGCCGCCGAAGGCCCGGCTGGCGCGCTGGCGTACCTCGACGAAGACCACGGTGCCGTCGGGCGCGCGCAGGATCAGGTCGACTTCGCCGCCGCCGCGCCCGGGGGTTCGATAATTGCGCTTCACCAGCCGCAGCCCGGCCGCCCGCAGATGGGCCAGGGCGCGGTCTTCGGCCGCATCGCCCGCCTGTTTGGTCGTGGTCGCCATCCGTCCCTGGAGTCTTGTTCTTGAGCGCTTCGTTTGCCCTGGCCAGCAAGGCCGCCCGTGAAGTGGCCGGTGCGCAGCATTATCCGCAGGGCGCGCTCTATGTCGTGGCCACACCGATCGGCAACCTGGCGGATCTGTCACTGCGGGCGCTGCACCTGCTGGAGATCGCCGACGCGGTCGCCTGCGAGGACACCCGCCACACCCAGGCGCTGCTGCGCGCCTGCGGCATCGAAAAGGCCGCCGGCAGCCTGATCCCACTGCACCAGCACAACGAGGCACAGGCGGCCCAGCAGGTGGTGCGCCGCCTGGCCGCCGGCGAGCGCATCGCCTATGCCAGCGATGCGGGTACGCCCGCGATCAGCGACCCCGGGGCCCGGCTGGTGGCGGCGGTGCGTGAGGCGGGCATGCGGGTGGTGCCGCTGCCCGGCGCCAGCAGCGTCACGGCGGCGCTGAGCGTGGCCGGCGCGTTCTCGGCGTCCGACACGGGTTTTGTGTTCGCCGGCTTTCTGCCCGCCAAGGCGGGAGAGCGCGCGACGGCGGTACAGGCGCTGGCGCAGGAGCCGCGCGCCGTGGTGCTGCTGGAGGCGCCGCACCGCATCGGCGAGCTGGCCACCGCGCTGGCAGTGCTGGGCGCGCGCCCGCTCACCGTGGGTCGCGAGCTCACCAAGCAGTTCGAGCAGGTGCACACCCTGGCCTGCGAGGCGCTGCCGGGCTGGCTGGCGCAGGACAGCCAGCGCAGCCGGGGTGAATTCGCGCTGGTACTGCACCCGTGGGCGCAGGCCCGCCCGCGCGAGGACGGTCTGGCGCTGTTGGCGCTGCTGCTGGAAGAATTGCCGGTGAAGGCCGCCGTGCGGATCGCGGCACAGGCCAGCGGCGCCTCGCGCAACGCGCTGTATGAGGCGGCGCTCAAGCTCAAGGCTGGCGCATCCGGGTAGCCCCGGGCGCGCCCGTTCACACCGCCAGAGGATCGACGTCGACTGCCCAGCGGATCATTCCGGGCTCGCGCAGGGATTGCAGCACCGGCTGCCAGGCGGCGAGAAAGCGCTGCAGCGCCGGGCGGCTCGGGCTTTCCACCAGCAACTGGGCGCGCTCGACATTGGCAACGCGCTGCACAGCCATCGGCACGGCCGAATACAGCACCACCGACCCGGTCGGGTCCAGCGCCGCCGCGTGCCCGCGCGCCGCGTCGAGGAACCCCTGCGCCGCGGGCTGCGTACGGGCCTCGGCGCGTAGCAGCGCCTGGTAGGCGAAGGGCGGCATGCCGGCCGCCTGGCGCTCGCGCAGCTGCGTGGCGGCGAAGGCGGGGTAATCGTGGCGCTTGAGCGCGGCGAACAGTGTGTGCGTGGGATGGAAGGTCTGCACCCACATCTCACTGCGCCCGGCCTGCGCGGCGTCACGCCCGGCCCGTCCGCCGGCCTGCATCAAGAGCGCGAACAGGCGTTCGGGCGCGCGAAAGTCGCTGGAGAACAGGGCCGAATCGGGGTTGACCGCCGCCACCAGGGTGATGCGCCGAAAGTCGTGCCCCTTGGCCACCATCTGTGTGCCCACCAGAACGTCGACATCGCCCGCGTGCACCTGAGCCAGCTGCGCTTCCAGGGTGCCCTTTGCGCGCGTGGTGTCGGCGTCGATGCGGGCGATCCGCACGGGCCGGGGCGCGTCGTCTTGGCCCGCCTCGCCGTCGCCGCGTGGGCGCCGCACGTCCGCCAGCAGCTCGGCCAGGTGCTCCTCCAACCGCTCGGTGCCGCGCCCCAGCGGTGAGATGTCGACGTTGCCACAGGCCGGACAGGCGCGCGGCACCCGTTCGGCCAGGCCGCAGTGGTGGCAGCGCAGCGTGCGGTCGATCTTGTGGAACACGCGAAACGCGCTGCAGTGGGGGCAGTCGCTCTTCCAATCGCAGGCATTGCAGGCCAGCACCGGGGCATAGCCGCGCCGGTTCAGAAAGACCAGCGCCTGTTCGCCGCGCGCGATGCGCTCGCCGATCGCTTCGACCAGCGCCGGCGCCAGCAGCGTCTTGCGCGGCTGCAGGTTCATGTCGACCAGGCGCACGCGCGGCAGCTCGCCCGCGCCCACCCGCGCCGGCATCTCCAGCCGCTGGTAGCGGCCGCTTTCACAGGCCTGCCAGCTTTCCAGCGACGGCGTCGCCGATCCCAGCAGCACCTGTGCCGGCTCGATGTGGCCACGGTAGACCGCCAGGTCGCGCGCGGAATAGCGGGCGCCCTCCTGCTGCTTGTAGCTCGGGTCGTGTTCCTCGTCGACGACGATCAGGCGCAGCAGAGGCAGCGACGCGAACACCGCCATGCGCGTGCCCAGGAGAATGCGGGCCTGCCCCGCGTGCGCCGCCAGCCAGCTGCGAAGCCGCTGCGCCGGCGTGAGGCCGCTGTGCATGGGGGCGACGGCCTGCTCGCCAAAGCGCTCTGTGAAGCGGGCCAGCAGCTGCGGCGTGAGGTTGATCTCCGGCACCATGACCAGGGCCTGGCCATGCGGATCCTGGGCCAGCATGCGCTGCACCGCGCTGAGGTAGACCTCGGTCTTGCCACTGCCGGTGGCGCCGAACAATAGAAATGGGCCCGACGCCCCGGCGATGCGCGTCAGCGCCCGCGCCTGCTCGGCGGTGGGTTGCGGCGCGCTCAGGACGACGGCCGGGCCGGACTCGGCGGCCCGGCGCTTGAGACGGCGCGCCAGTTGTGTGGTGTCCAAGTCACGCAACTGCGGCGGCAGCGCGGCCAATGCCACCTCGCCGAGCCCGCGCTGGTAGTAGCGCGCGGCGAATCCGACCAGCTGCCGCCAGGCGCCGGACAGCGGGGCGAGCGCGTCGAGCACGCCGGCCACCGGACGCTCTTCATAACGGTCCGACGGTGCTCGCTCCTCCAGCCCGGGCTCGGCGTCCCACACCACCCCCATCACTTCACGCTTGCCGAAGGGAACGCGCACCAGGGTTCCGGGCGCAAGTGCCAGCTCACTTCGATAGCTCAGCGGCCCCACCAGACCACTGTGGGCAGGGGCGGCCACGACGATCGGAACGCGGTGAGGCGTCGGTGAGCTCACTTAGCGCGTGCTCCTCATGCGGTTCCCAGCATTGCGTTGCAAGTGCCTGATTTGAAAGGGCTTTGAGAGAAGTTCAACATTCCTGTGGATAACTTTGTTGATAGAGGCCTGCGCAACGGCGGAACACCTCGAAAAATCAAGCACTTTGCTGGAATGCCCGCAAAACAAGCAGGAAATTTTTTCCAGCAAAATCAACCACTTGCGTTTAGCCATGTAAGAAAGCGCTGTGCGGCGCAACAAAGTGCATTCCCGCGCGCCGCAGATCCGCTTTTGTGCATAAGTCAAGCGCCCCTCACCAATTTTGGCCATCGGGTGTGCTAGGGGTTTTCCCGATGCGGGCGGCGCGGTGGCTTGCTAGGCGCAGCGCAGTGCGCGCGAATGCCCGTGAACCGCCTCCACCAGGGCATGCACCTGCTCGGGCGGCGTGTGCTGGCTGATGCCATGGCCGAGGTTGAAGATATGGGTGGGCCCGGTGCCCTCGCCGCGGTGCGGCGTGCCGAAGCTGTCGAGCACGCGCCGCGCCTGTTCCTGCACCTGATCCGCCGATGCGAACAACACATTGGGGTCGAGGTTGCCCTGCAGGGCCTTGCGCTCGCCCACCAGGGCGCGGGCCCGGCCGAGGTTGACCGTCCAGTCGACGCCCAGCACGTCGCAGTCGAGCGCGCCCATCTGCTCCAGCCAGAGCCCGCCGCCCTTGGTGAACACGACGCGCGGAATCGTCGCACCCGCATGGGTGCGATGCAGTTGCGCCAGCACCCGTTCGGTGTAGGCCAGGCTGAACTCCTGGAATGCGCCGTCGGCCAGCACACCGCCCCAGCTGTCGAAGATCATCACCGCTTGCGCGCCGGCTTCGATCTGCGCATTGAGGTAGGCCCCCACGGCGTCGGCGTTGATGCGCAGCATGTGATGCATCAGGTCCGGGCGGCTGTACAGCATGGTCTTGACCAGGCGGTAGTCGTCGGAGCCTGCGCCCTCGACCATGTAGCAGGCCAGCGTCCAGGGGCTGCCGGAAAAGCCGATCAGCGGCACCCGTCCGGCCAGGGCCTTGCGGATGGAGGTGACGGCGTCGAACACATAGCGCAGCTTGGCCATGTCGGGCACGGCCAGCGCTTGCACGGCCGCTTCGTCGCGCACCGGGTGCGCAAAGCGCGGGCCTTCACCCAGCGCGAAGCTCAGGCCCAGCCCCATGGCATCGGGCACCGTGAGGATGTCCGAGAACAGGATGGCGGCATCGAGCGGGTAGCGCTCCAGTGGCTGCAGCGTCACCTCGGTGGCGTAGTCGGTGTTGGTGGCCAGGCCCATGAAACTGCCGGCGCGGGCGCGGGTGGCGCGGTACTCGGGCAGGTAGCGCCCGGCCTGGCGCATCAGCCACAAGGGGGTGTATTCGGTGGCTTGGCGCAGGCAGGCGCGCAGGAAGGTGTCGTTCTGCAGGGGGGCGAAACTCATGTCCCGATTGTCGCAGGCGCGCCAGGTCGCCCGGCCGCCCCGGCGGGGCGGGGGGTGGCGCTGCTTCACAGGCGCGACACGGCTTCCCGCAGCTGCGCCAAAGACAAAATCTCCGAGAACACCACAGGTGGCTGCTGGCCCTGGTACAGCACATACACCGGCACACCGCTGCGGCCCAGCGAGCGCAGGGCGGCGGTGATGGCCGGATCGCGCCGCGTCCAGTCGGCCCGCAGCAGCGCCACGTTGCGCTGTTTCAGATCGGCCAGCAGCTGCGCATTGGCCAGCGTGGTGGTCTTGTTGTACTGGCAGGTGATGCACCAGGCCGCGGTGAAGTCCACGAACACCGGCTGGCCCGAAGCAACGAGCTGCTCCACCCGCGCCTGGCTCCAGGGCTGCCAGACGCCGTCGGCGCGCGCGCTGGCGGTCGACGGCGGCTGCAGCAGTTGCGGCCCGAGCGACCAGACCAGCGCCGCCAGGGCGGCCAGCGCCAGCGCCGCCAGCACCCGGCGGGCGCGGCCCGCCAGGGTCAGCGCCCACACCAGCAGGCTGAGGGTCACCAGCAGTGCCAGAAGGGCACCCGCGCCATCGATGCCGGACTGTTGGCCCAGCACCCACACCAGCCAGGCGACGGTGGCGAACATGGGGAAAGCCATCAGTCGGCGGAACACGTCCATCCATGCGCCCGGGCGCGGCAAGAGGCGGGCGACGGCCGGCAGCGTGCTGGCGGCCAGGTAGGGCAGGGCCATGCCCAGGCCGAGCACGCCAAACACCAGCAACGCCTGCGAGGGCGGCAACCCAATCGCCAGCCCGAGCGAGGCGCCCATGAAGGGCGCGGTGCAGGGCGAGGCGATCGCCACCGCGAGCACGCCCGACAGGAAGGCATTGCCGACGGGATGGCGAACGTCCAACGTGGCGACCGAGGAGGGCAGCACGCCGCCGAACTCGAACACGCCGGCCAGGTTCAGGGCGATCAGCGTGAACAGGGCCGCCAGGGCCGCGACAACCAGCGGCGACTGCAGCTGAAAGCCCCAGCCGAGCTGCTCGCCGGCGGCCCGCAACCCCAGCATGGCCGCGCCCAGCGCCAGGAAGGACAGCACCACGCCCGCGGTGTAGGCCAGGCCGGTGACCCGGCGTGCGCGCGCGGGCTTGGAGGCGTCGGTGAACGACAGCAGCTTGATCGCCAGCACGGGGAATACGCAGGGCATGAGGTTCAAGATCAACCCGCCGAGCAGTGCGCCGGCCAGGGCCGCCAGCAGCCCGATGCCGGGGCCTGCGGGCCGCGTCGGCGCCGAGGCGGCATTGCGGCGCAGCGCCTCTTCGAGCGCGGTGGAGACGCCCGAGGGCGCCGCGACGGCGGGCCAGGCGCCGGTCACCTTCAGCTCGGCGCGCCAGCCGGCGTTGCCGTCGGACAGCACCACCGGCATCACGGGGGGGCTGGCGCTGCGCTGGGCCGACAGCGGAACCCGCGCGGTCCACACGGCGCCCTGCCATGCTTGCGTCCAGGCCGCCGCGGGCTCGATCACGCCGGCGGTCTCGGGGAAAAACTCCAGGCGCTTGCCCCGGGCCTCGACGGGCAGGCCCTGCACCTGCAGGGCCAGGGCCCCGCCGTCGATGCGGGCCAGGCTGTCGGGGATGGCGCCGCCCGTCACCTGCACGACGGCGCGCGGTTGCGCCTTGAAGGCGGCCTCGAACTGCGCCGTGTTCAGGGCCGTGGAGCCTTCGACCGGCAGCTTCAGGGTGAATTCGCCGTCTTCCGGAATGCACTCGGTGCGACACACCAGCCAGGTGGCCTTGAGCCCGACCTGCAACTGAGCCCCCAGCAGCCCGGGCTTGAAATCCGGCGAGATGGTCAGCGGCACCGGCAGCAGCACCGTGCCTTCATAGCCGTAATTGGCCAGGTTGCCCGCCGGCAGCTTTTGCGGCGTCGGCCAGGCGATCTCGCCGGCGGCGATGCCGTTGGGCAGCGACCAGGCCAGTACGGTGGGCAGCCCGGAGTCGCCGGGGTTCTTCCAGTAGGTGTGCCAGTGCGGCTGGTGGGTGATCCGCAGGCCCAGCCAGACCGGCTTGCCGGGCGCGACGCCCTCGGGGGCGTGCGCCAGCAGCTCGGCGCGCACCCGTTCGGTGGTCACCAACGCCTGGGCGGGCGCCGCACCCAGCTGCGCGGCGGCAGGCAGGGGATGCAGGCCCAGGGCCAGCAGGAGGATCAGGAAAAGGCGAAAGAGGGGCATGTAAAGGCGAAACACGGGTCTGAGCGCGCCCTTCGCCGCCGAGTTCCGCGGCGGCGGGCCAGGCACACCGAAAGGGGCGCGATCCGTGATTGTCGCGGCTCGGCGTCGTCAGGCTTTTGACGCAAACCAAAGCCCCTGAGCGGTGACAGACGCATGGACCGGCCGCAGATGCCGGCGATCAGGGAATCCACGTTTTACCCGCAGGACAGTTTTCATGGCCGTTACTCCCACCGGATCCCACCGCAACCTGCTGTCACCCGCAGTCTCCCAGCACACCCCGTCGGATCCGGCCGACGTCTCCAACGCGCCCGAGACCAAGTCGGCGCCGCGGCGCTCTTTCAAGCCGGGTGACGTGGCCGTCTATCACGCGGGGATATGGGCTCGGTCGAGGAGCCCGTCGCGTCACAACGAACCGCTGTTCGCGCACCGGTTCGGCCCGACCACCCAGGCCGGCCGGGCGATGGACCGGGCACTGAAGGAACTGGCGCCGGGGATGTTCGATGCCGTGGTCCGCATGGCGCTCCACGAGGCGCGCGAGAAGCAGAAACAGGGCCCGAGTCGAGATCGTCGACAGGGCGACCTCGCAGGGCATGCCCTGGCCGATGCCCTTTTCAAGGCGCTGAGGGCCGAACCGCAGCTTCAACAGTTCCTCCACAAACTCGGCGGCGCCATCGGGCCGCGGCAAGCCAGGCAATCCCCAGCCTATTGCGCACTGGCCTATTGCGGGTTGAAACCGGCCTTGGAGGCGCTGCGCGCGCAGGTCGGCGACGCGGCGGGACGCGGTGTGGTGGACGGCATGCTCGATGCACTGCCAAACCTGCGCATGAAGGCGGATGCGGGCCACGGGCTGTCGCAACTTCTGGATGCGGTCAAGGAGAAGGGGCCTGCGCCGGCCGTGCTGGAGGCGTGGCGGCACGACCAGTTGCTCGCTCATACGGCGCGCGCCTCGGAAGCTGTGCAAAAAGGGGTTAAGGGCCTTGCTGCCGACCAGCCGGCCAATGCCGGCAAGGCTGTGCTGCTAAGTGCGGCCTGGGCGCCGGCCCGCACGCAGATCGAGGCCGTCCTGAAAGTGGGGGCGGGCGATGTCCTGGAAGACCTGGTCGGCCGCCTGGCCTTGAAAGCGCAAGCGCAGCGCAAGGGCGGCGCCGAGCTGGCCATTTTCTTTGCCAAGCAGTTGCAAGCTGACCTGCCCAAACTGCTGCAGGCGCTTCGTCCGAGCATGGGCCTGCTGCGCGAGGTGCAGGCGAGCGTGAACGGGTGGGCAAGTGGCAAGTTGTCGCTCGATACCCGTGACAGCGTCCTGCCCAACATCGTGATGGTGCTCGGCCTGGCGCAGGCGGCAAAGGCGCGCGCCGCCTTTGCCGATGGCGCCCACCGGCAGGCCCTGGAGGTGCTGGCCAAGGTAGCCTGCGCTGTGGCTCAGGGCGACGCCGCAAGCTTGACCCGCTGGCTGTGGCCGGGCCAGGCCGACGCTGTCCGCCAGGCTGTCGGCGAAACGGCGCAGGCCCTGCGCCATGGGCTCAGGGAGGTGACGGCCCCGACCGTGCCCTTGCAGACTCCAGCCTTTCCTGTGGACAACAAGCACACACCGCAGGCGCAGCAGGTCAGCGGCGACAACGTGAACCCGGCGCAGGCCGAGCGCCCTTCTTTGATGGGCCCTGCCGTCAAGGCAAGAGAGGCGGTGCAGGCAGCGGTCAGCACGCTGAGCGCCGTGCCACACCCGTTGGTCGACGCCGGCAAGTCCGTGCTGCTGAGCCCCGCCTGGACCGAGGCGCGGACCGAGATCGAAGCCGCCATGGAAGCGGGGGCGGGACAGTTCTTCGAGCAACTGGCCAAGCGGCTGGCCGGGCGAGCGCGCAAAGAGCGCATGGACAGGACAGACATGTCCATGTTCTTTGCCAAGCAGTTGCGGTTCGCCCTGCCCAAGATCAAAGCGGCGCTGGGTCCGATCCGGGACCTGATGCATGGCGTGCAGTCGGACGTTAACCAGAGTGCGCTGGCTGAGCGGTTTGCCTTCACCCGTGAGTGCGTCTTGCCCAATTTGGTGATGGTGCTCGGACTGGCGCGGGCGGCAACAGCCCAAGCCACCCGGCTTGCCGACGGCCCCGACAAGGAAGCCCTGGAGACACTCGCCAAGGTGGCCCGCGCGGTCGCGCAGGACGACGATGCGAGCTTGACGCATGGGCTAAGGCCGGCAAAGGCATTACCCATTTGCTGGGCTGTCCACGACACCGCCGTGGCCCTGCGCAAGGCGCTGAAGGCGGTGACGTCCGCCGCGCCCGCGCCTGTGCCGGAGCCGGCCGACGGAAGGGACCACAAGCACGGTCTCCAGGTGCAACCCACGCCCGATCGCGACAGCCGGATCCAGGCTGCGAACTTCCAGCGCCCCCCTAACCATGTGGGCCTGGCTGCGCAACGTCCACTGGACGATTCAAGCGAAAGCGAGGTCGTTGAGAGCGAGGACGAGGAAGCCCCTCCCCAGCTGCTGGAGGTGCAGGATCGGGACCCTGTCACGGTCGGCGAGTCGCCTACGCTCGTTGCAGTGGCGCGGGCGCAAGACGATAACGAACCGCCTGCCCCCGTGTTTCACCTGCACACGTCACTGCCCGAGGCGGGCGGCCCGCCGGAGCGATCGACCTCGGCTCCAGTGCGCTTTCACCATCTCCACGCCCAGATGGCTCAACGCACCGGTGCGACCGGCAGCGGCAACGCCGTCTTGTAGCGCACCTGCTTGAGCGCGAAGCTGGAGCGGATCTTCTCCACCCCCGGGATCGGCGTGAGCTGGTTCAGGATGAAGCGCTCCAGCGCCGCGATGTCGGCGACGGCGACACGGATCAGGTAGTCGCTGTCGCCGGTCATCAGGTAGCACTCCATCACCTCGTCGT
>JAZKDA010000238.1:0-2139 GCA_040387815.1 Pseudomonadota bacterium
CTGCCGCAGATCGACGACTACTACGAGCCCTTCACCTTCGATTACGAGCACCTGCAAAAGGCGCCCGAAGGCAAGCACGTGCCCACCGCCCGCGCGCGCAGCCTTATCACCGGGCAGCGCATGGACAAGATCGAGTGGGGCCCCAACTGGGAGGAGATCCTGGGCGGCGAGTTCTCCAAGCGCAGCAAGGACGCCAACCTCGACAACTTCGAGGCGATGCAAAAGCAGATGGTGGGCCAGTTCGAGAACACCTTCATGATGTACCTGCCGCGCCTGTGCGAGCACTGCCTGAACCCGGCGTGCGTGGCCTCCTGTCCCTCGGGCTCGATCTACAAGCGCGAGGAAGACGGCATCGTGCTGATCGACCAGGACAAGTGCCGCGGCTGGCGCATGTGCGTCTCGGGCTGCCCCTACAAGAAGATCTACTACAACTGGGAAAGCGGCAAGGCCGAAAAATGCACCTTCTGCTATCCGCGCATCGAGGCCGGCCAACCCACCGTGTGCTCCGAAACCTGCGTGGGCCGCATCCGCTACCTGGGCGTGGTGCTCTATGACGCCGACCGCATCGAGGCGGCCGCCAGCGTCGCCGACGACAAGGACCTGTACCAGGCGCAGCTCGATGTCTTCCTGGACCCGCACGACCCCAAGGTGATCGAGCAGGCCCGCAAGGACGGCATCCCCGAGGCCTGGCTGGAAAGCGCCCGCAAGAGCCCGGTGTGGAAGATGGCGATGGACTGGAAGATCGCCCTGCCCCTGCACCCCGAGTACCGCACCCTGCCCATGGTCTGGTACGTGCCGCCGCTGTCGCCCGTCACTGGCGCGGTCAACGCCGGCTATGTGGGTGCGAACGGCGCGCTGCCCGACGTCTCGCAGATGCGCATTCCGGTGCAGTACCTGGCCAACCTGCTGACGGCCGGCGTCACCGGCCCGGTGATCCGCTCGCTGGAGCGCATGCTGGCCATGCGTTCCTACCAGCGCGGCAAGCATGTGGACGGCCGGGAAGACCTGAGCGTGCTCAAGCAGGTGGGCCTGACGGCCGCCCAGGTGGAAGACATGTACCAGACCATGGCGATCGCCAACTACGAAGACCGCTTCGTGATCCCCAGCAGCCACCGCGAGTACGCCGAGAACACCTTCGACATGAAGGGCGGTTGCGGCTTCTCGTTCGGCAACGGCTGTTCCGACGGCCAGTCCGAGACCAGCCTGTTCGGCGGCAGCAAGCGCCGCACGATCCCGATCCAGCCCACCGTCTGAAAGGGCGCGCCATGAAGAAGATGACCCACACCCTGCGCGCCCTGTCGCTGCTGCTGGCCTATCCCGACGCGCTGGTGCGCGGGCGCCTGACCGACCTGGCCGACGCGATCGATGCCGAGGCCGCCCTGCCCACCGCGCGGCGCGCCGAGATCCGCGCGCTGACCCTGGCCATGGCGCGCACCGACGCGATCGAGCTGGAGGCGCGCTATGTCGACCTGTTCGACCGCGGACGCAGCACCGCGCTACACCTGTTCGAGCATGTCCATGGCGACAGTCGCGACCGCGGCCCGGCCATGATCGACCTGCACCGTACCTACGAGGCCGGCGGCGTGTCCATGGACAGCGGCAAGGAACTGCCTGACCACCTGTGCGTGGTGCTCGAGTTCGCCTCGACCCAGCCGCCGGCCGTGGCGCGCGAGTTCCTGGGCGAGATGGCCCACATCCTGCAGGCCATCTTCAGCGCGCTGCGCCAGCGTGACAGCAGCTACGCGGTGCTGCTGGCGGCGGTGCTGGAGCTGGCGGGCCACAAGGCGCAGGCGGTGGCGGTGCCGGCCGACGAAGCCCTGGACGACAGCTGGGCCGAGCCGGAGGTCTTCGGCGGCTGCAGCACCCGCGGCCAGGCCGCGCCCGGCCAGCCACAACCCATCCGGATCGTGCGGCGCGGCGCGCCGTCCCCCACAGCCTCCCAAGGCGTTTGACCATGAACTACGTCAATCACTTCATCTTCGGCATCTACCCCTACATCGCGCTGGCCGTGTTTCTGCTGGGCAGCCTGATCCGCTTCGACCGCGACCCCTACACCTGGAAGTCCGACTCTTCGCAGCTGCTGCGCGCCGGTCAGCTGCGCTGGGGCAGCAACCTGTTCCACGTCGGGGTGCTGTTCCT
>JAZKDA010000238.1:2149-5630 GCA_040387815.1 Pseudomonadota bacterium
TGTTCCTGTTCTTCGGGCACACGGTGGGCATGCTCGCGCCGCACGTCCTGTACGAGCCCTTCATCTCCAGCGGCAACAAGCAGCTGATGGCCATGGTCACCGGCGGCATCGCGGGCGTGCTGGCCTTCGTCGGTGTGACAATCCTGCTGCACCGGCGGCTGACGGATGCGCGCATCCGCACCACATCGCGCAAGAGCGACGTCGCGCTGCTGGTGCTGCTGTGGCTGCAGCTGGCGCTGGGCCTGGTCACCATTCCGCTGTCGGCCCAGCACCTCGATGGCAGCGTGATGGTGGTGCTGGCCGAATGGGCCCAGCGCATCATGACCTTTCGCACCGGCGCGGCCGAGTTGCTGTTGAACGCCAGCTGGGTGTTCAAGCTGCACATGTTCCTGGGCATGACGGTGTTCCTGGTGTTCCCCTTCACCCGCCTGGTGCATGTGTGGAGCGGCTTTGGCACCCTGGGCTATGTGCTGCGGCCTTACCAGGTGGTGCGCACCCGCCGTGCGCTGGGCCGCAAAGCCGGTGGGAGCGCATCATGAACGCGGCCACCCTCCCCAGCATCAACGGCATCGCCCTGCATGCGGCCGGGCTGTCCCTCACGGAGGACGACCTGCGCGAGCGCGCCTGGGGCGAACTGCTGCGCCAGGAGGCCATGCGCACGGGCTTCCTGCCACGGCGAAACGTGTTGGAAAGCCCCGAGCTGAGCGCCGAGGACCATGAACAGATCGGCCTGATGATCGACCGCCAGCTGCCGGCGCCCGACCCCACCGAGGACGAGGCGCGCCGTTACTATGAGGGCCACGGCACGCGCTTTGTCGCGGGCGCCCGCGCACGAGTGCGGCATATCCTGTTCGCCGTCACCGAAGGCGTGGACGTGTCCCTGCTGGCGGCACGGGCCGAGAAGGCGTTGGTGGAACTCAGCGCGAAAGGCGTGGACGCCGGCCGCTTCGGTGCGCTGGCGCGCGAGCTGTCCAACTGCCCCAGTGGCGCCGAGGGCGGCGAGCTGGGCTGGCTGGCCGCGCACGAGCTGGCGCCCGAGCTGGCCAACGAGCTGTTTCACCAGAGCGGTGGCGCCCAGCCCATGGGCCTGCGGCCCCGGCTGGTGCACAGCCGCTACGGCTTTCATGTGCTGGAGGTTCAAGAGCGCGATCCCGGCCGCCAGGCCCCCTTCGAGCAGGTGCGCGAGCGCATCGCCGCCATGCTCACCCAGCAATCGCGGGCCCGCGCGCTGCACCAGTACATCCGCGTGCTGGCCGGGCAGGCCGCCGTCGAAGGCATCGAGCTCGAAGCCGCCGAAAGCCCGCTGGTCCAATGACCCACGACACCGGCAAGCAGGACGACGGGGGCGCACGGCATCCGCTCTTCTGTTAGCTCACTCCGCGCCGCCCACCCGAGCACCACATTCCCAAGATAATGGGCTCGAGCACAATCATCGTCCTTCAGCGAGGCGTCAAACGCACGTCCCCTGGCGCATGGGGCACTTGGTGATTGATATCAGTCGGAACCGGAGGGCCCAATGGCGGGCAACCAACTGCAACCCATCGTCCGCCAGGGGCACAATTGCTGGCAAATTGCACGCGCCACCGAGGCCAGCGTGATCGTCGATGCGGCCGATTACTATCGCGTGATCCGCGGCGCGATGGCCGCCGCCAAGACGCGGATCTTCATTGTCGGGTGGGATTTCGACACCCGCATTTCGCTCGACCCGGACGAGCGCGGACAGGGCGAGACCTTGGGCCGTTTCTTCCTCAACCTCGCCCGCGACAAGCCCGACCGCGAGATCGACATCCTCAAGTGGAATATCGGGGCGCTCAAGCAGTTCGTGCGTCCCGCGGCGGTGGTCTGGCTGGCGCGCTGGTGGGCCACCAAGGCGATCGACTTTCGCTTTGATTCGTCTCATCCGCCGGGCTGCAGCCACCATCAGAAAATCGTCGTCATCGACGACAAACTCGCGGCGTGTGGCGGAATCGACATCTCCTCCTCGCGTTGGGACACCTCAGAGCACAAGGACGACCAGCCCCGCCGTACCGGCGCCGACGGCAAACCCTACATGCCCTGGCACGACGCGACGATGCTCATGCGCGGCCCCGTCGCCGCGCAGCTGGCCGTGCTTGGCCGTGAGCGCTGGTCGGCGGCGACCAAAGCCGAGCTCGAGCCGATCGATCCATGCGAGGACGATTGGCCCCAGGACCTCGCGGTCATGTTCCGTGATGTCGACATCGCCATCGCCCGCACCCGCGCGGCGTATGACAGCCTCTGCGAGATCCGCGAGATCGAGACGCTGTATCTCGACATGATCGCGGCGGCCAAGCGATTCATCTACTTCGAGAATCAATATTTCACCTCGGCCAAGATCGGCGCTGCGATCGCCGAGAGGATGGCCGAGCCCAACCCGCCCGAGATCGTGATGGTGATGCCACGCAGCTCCTACGGCTGGCTCGAGCAGCAGGCGATGGACAGCGCGCGGCTGAAGCTGGTTGCGGCGATCGGTGAAAAGGACAAGGGCAACCGCTTTCGCGTCTACATTCCGGTGACGAACAAACGCAACGATATCTACGTCCACGCCAAGATCTCGATCGTCGATGACCGGTTTCTGAGGGTCGGCTCGTCCAATCTCAACAACCGCAGCCAGGGCCTCGACAGTGAGTGCGACGTGATCATCGACGCCGCGCTCCCCGCCAATGCCGGCACACCGCCCGCGATCACCGCGCTGCGCCACCGGTTGCTCGCCGAACAC
Source organism: Pseudomonadota bacterium (assembly GCA_040387815.1). Taxonomy (GTDB): domain Bacteria; phylum Pseudomonadota; class Gammaproteobacteria; order Burkholderiales; family Burkholderiaceae_C; genus Ramlibacter. The sequence goes on from JAZKDA010000238.1 coordinate 4,887, forward strand.
CTTGGTTGCACACCAGACCGGTTCGCCGAGGAAGAGGAAAAACGCGGGTCCATGGTCGATGCGGTCGCGGCGTTGCTCGGGGCGGGCAAGTCGCTCGAACTGCTGCCGATGGAGGGGTTGAACGAGGCCGAGGAGTTCATCGCGTCGAACGAATTGCTCGACCCGGAACGCGCCGACGCGATACTCGAGCCGATCGGCAAGCGTGGGCTGGCCAAAAGCTGGGCGAAGGGCCGCGCTGCGATCCGGCGGCGGCTGGGCAGACGATGACCGCCGGCGACGCCTCACTGCGCATGAGTCCCCCACCCTTTCCCTGCGGAAAGAGGTACGCTTTGTCCATGAGTTGCCACAACGGCCCTCCTCCGGCTTGATGCCGTCGGGTTTGGCCAGGAGATTCCCACATGAAAAGAGATCCCCGGGCGAGCGAGCTTGCGTTGCCCCCCACCCAAGCGATCAGCCAGGACGTGCTTCGCGAGAAGTATTTCAAGGGCGCCGAGCAGACCGAGCACGATCTGTTCGACCGCGTCGCCCGCGCCCTGGCCAGCGTCGAGGCCGAGCCCCTGCGCGAGCCCTGGCGGGCGAAGTTTCTCGCCAATATGCAGGCCGGCGCCATCGGCGCGGGCCGCATCATGAGCGCCGCCGGCACCGAGCTGCAGGCCACCCTCATCAACTGCTTCGTGCAGCCCGTGGGCGACTGCATCCAGGGGATGGATGACGAGGGCTACCCCGGCATCTACGAGGCGCTGC
>JAZKDA010000239.1:0-1974 GCA_040387815.1 Pseudomonadota bacterium
TGCAACGCGACCGCCGCTGGTGCCAGGGCAACCTGCAGAACGCCCGCCTGATGGCCGAACCCGGCATCCACCCGGTGCACCGCGCGATGTTCGTGACCGGCACCATGGCGTATGCCTCGGCCCCGCTGTGGCTCGCGTTCCTGACGCTGGGCACGGCCCTGTGGCTGAGCGGCTCGAGCCTCGTGTCGAGCTGGAGCGTGCTGCCCGCCGAGCTGGCCGGCCTCTGGATCTGGACCCTGTGCCTGCTGTTCCTGCCGCGCGTGCTGGGCATCGCCGCCGTGCTGATGCGCGGTGAGCAACGCCAGTACGGCGGTGTGTGGGGCCTGGTGAAGAGCTCGGTGCTCGAAGCCGGCCTGGCCATCGTGCAAGCCCCGGTGCGCATGCTGGCCCACTCGCTGTTCGTGCTCATCGCCCTCACCGGCATCAAGCTCGACTGGAAGTCGCCCCCGCGTGAAGCCGCCGCCGTGCCGTGGAAGGTCGCTGCCTCGCAGCTGGCCCCCATGACACTGGTGATCGCCATGCTCGCCGTCGGCGTCGCCATGATCGACCCGAGCGCGCTGATCTGGCTCATGCCCGTCGGCCTGCCGCTGCTGCTGGCCATTCCGCTGACCGTGCTGACCAGCCAGATCGCGCTGGGCACCACGCTGCGCGACCGCGGCTTCCTGCTGATTCCCGAGGAATCGCGTTCGCCCGCCGTGCTGCGTCGTGCGTGGATGCATGCCTTGCGCCTGGCGCGCCCCGCACTGGCAACCGCCTGATGCGCTGAAGACACAGCCCCGATAAGAAGCCGACCTCAGGGTCGGCTTTTTTCATGGGCTTGACGTGACAGACCTGAAAACAAGAAGGCCCGCCAGTGCGAACCGGCGGGCCGTCTTTATATGCAGGGGGTCGGAGCGTTCGCCTAGAACGGCAGCTTGCCGCCGCCTCCGCCCATGCCGGGCATCCCGCCCATGCCCTTCATGCCGCCCATGCGCTTCATCATCTTCATGAGGCCGCCGCCCTTCATCTTCTTCATCATGCCCTGCATCTGCTCGAACTCGTTGAGCAGGCGGTTCACTTCCTGAACCTGCACGCCGGCACCGGCGGCGATGCGGCGCTTGCGCGTGGCTTTGAGCAGCTCGGGCTTGCGGCGCTCCAGCGGCGTCATGCTCTGGATGATGCCTTCCTTGCGGCGGATGTCGCGCTCGGCGCGGGTCATGTCGGCCTCGCTGGCCTTGGCGGCCATCTGCTGCGGCAGCTTGTCCATCAGGCTGGAGAGGCCGCCCATCTGCTTCATCTGCTGCAGCTGGCCGAGGAAGTCGTTCAGGTCGAAGCCCGCGCCGCTCTTGACCTTGGCCGCGAGCCTCTGCGCGGCTTCGACGTCGACGCCGGCCGTGACCTGCTCGACCAGCGCGACGATGTCGCCCATGCCCAGGATGCGGCCCGCGTGGCGCTCGGCGTCGAACACTTCGAGGCCGTCGATCTTCTCGCTCGTGCCGGCGAACTTGATCGGCACACCGGTGACCTGGCGCACCGACAGCGCCGCACCGCCGCGCGAGTCGCCGTCGGTCTTGGTCAGGATGATGCCGGTGAGCGGCAGCGCTTCCTTGAAGGCCTTGGCTGTGTTGATCGCGTCCTGGCCCTGCATGGCATCGACCACGAACAGGGTTTCGACCGGGTCGAGCACCGCATGCAGCTGCTTGATTTCGGTCATCAGCACTTCGTCGATCGCGAGGCGGCCGGCCGTGTCGACCAGCAGCACGTCGAAGTAGTGGCGCTTGGCGTGGTCGAGCGCGGCGCGCGCGATGTCCAGCGGCTTCTGGTCGGGCGTGCTCGGGAACCATTCGGCGCCGGCCTGCTTGGTCACCGTCTTGAGCTGCTCGATGGCGGCGGGGCGGTACACGTCGCCCGACACGGTGAGCACCTTCTTCTTGCGCTTCTCGATCAGGTGCTTGGCCAGCTTGGCGGTGGTGGTGGTCTTGCCGGCGCCCTGCA
>JAZKDA010000240.1:0-706 GCA_040387815.1 Pseudomonadota bacterium
ACTGGCCGAGGAAGGTGCTGCCCGACAGCAGGTTGATCTCATGCAGCGTGTCGCCGTTGAAGACGACCTCGTACTTCAGATCGCCGTCGGTGTAGGTGTAGGCGGCAAAGGGCGGGGACACCGCCATGTTCTGGACCGGGTTGCCCAGCGTGGTCGAACCGAAGGCCAGCGTGACGGGCGATGCGGTGAAGCACACGGTCTGCCCGTTCGTGTACGGGCCGCCGGCGGTGGACAGCGCGTAGACCATCGCCGTCCCCGTCGTGCATGAAGTCCCCCCACCACCGCCCAGGCCGGCGTAAGCCGTCTGGAAAGCGGTCGGAAAACCGCTGTAGGCGCTGAAATTGCCGGCCACGGCCGCGGCCAGCAGGTCGGCGTGGGCGGCGGTCAGGGCGGTGAGTGCCGCGCGGTAAGCCTCCAGGATGTCGTCGATCAGGTCGCCGTTGGCCGCCTGGAACGAGGTGGTGAGCGGATTGTTGTTGCCCAGTGTGGTGCCCAAGCCAAGCGCGGTTTTCACGGCATTGAGCGCGGTTTGCAAGGCATCGGCCCCGACCCCCGTGAAACTGGGGCTGGCGAACCAGGTCTGCGGCGCCGCGCCGAGCAGGCGCGCCACGACCAGATCGGTCAGCGGCGTGATGTTGACGGTGCCCAGGGCCAACGCGATCGAGTGGTAGGGCGTGGTGTTGGCGGCACCCCCGACGGTGCCACC
>JAZKDA010000240.1:716-4668 GCA_040387815.1 Pseudomonadota bacterium
TGAACCGCGCAGGGCAAGGTCTGGCCGGACAGCGCGACTGTCCAGCCGCCAGTGCTGCTGGTCAGCGTCTGCAGGGCCGAGCCGCCCGAACAGGTGACCTTGACCGTGCCGCCCGCGATGGGCGCCCCCACAGCGGCTGTTCCACCGAGTGTCGGGCCGGCAGCGGTTCCTCCGCCGCCGCCGCAGGCGGCCAGCGTTGCCGCCGCGACCGCCACCGACACCCAATACCGCAGCTTTCCAAATCCCGATGACCTCATGTGGCACTCCAATCAATGTACAAACGGTTACACCTTGGTATTCTTGGGGGGACAGGTGGTCTGCGCAATCCCGTGAACACGGGGTGGCGGATGGTGTCTTCCCTTTTTAAAGTCGCCCGCAATGCTTTTTTCCGGCTCCCTTGTTCTTCCCGCCCGACGGCTTCTTCTGGCGGTCGCCTATTGCGGTTTCTTTGCGGTGGCCGCCATCGGACTGGCCCTGGACGGGCCCTGGCTCGGCCTGAGGCTGGTGGCTCAGGGCGAGGGTGTTGTCGTGATGGGTGCCGATGGCCCGTCGGCGCAGGTGCCGCCCGGCGCGCAGCTCGTGACGATCCGGGCGGGCGGCGCGCCGCTCGATCTTGCGGCCGGCGACCTGCTGGAAGAGCCCGATGTGGTCGACTCCTACGAGGAGATGGACGCCTTTTTCGCCCGCCAGTCGCAGCTGGCCGCGGTGCTGGCCGCGCCGGCCGTCACACTGGAGTGGCGCGACAAGCCGGACGCGCTGGTGCGCCAGGCCACGGTGACGCCCGAGCCGCGGCCGATGGCCAGTCTGCCCATGTCGTTCTGGTTCCAGCTGCTGGTGTCGAGCGCCGGGTGCCTGATCGCCGCCTGGGTGTGGTCCTTGCGGCCCGGCGAGTGGGGCGCGCGCATGTTCGCGATCACCGGCGCCAGCTTTCCCGCCTTTGCCATGCCGGCGGCCGTCTACAGCGCGCGCGAGCTGGCCATCGACGGCGGCTGGTTTCGCGCCCTCAGCGCCTTCAACCACTGGGGCGCCTTCATGTTCGGCGCGGCGCTGGTGGGCGTTTTCCTGTGCTCGCCGCGGCGTCTGGCGCCCTTGCGCTGGGTGGGCGCCGTGTTCGCGGTCTACACGCTGTGGTGGCTGGCCGACACGTTTCGGTGGGCACCCGACCTCGACTGGGGCAACCGCTTCGCGGTCATGAGCCAGATGGCGCTGGCGCTGGCCCTGGCCGCTGTGCATTGGGTGCGCAGCCGGGGCGAGCCGGTCGAACGCGCCGCGCTGCGCTGGTTCATCGTGTCGCTGCTCGCGGGCAGCGGCCTCTTTATCCTGTCGATCGTCATGACGGTCAGCCTGGGCTGGCTGCCGCCGATCCCGCAGGGCTATGCCTTCGGTTTCTTTTTGTTCATCTACATCGGCATCGCGCTGGGGCTGGGCCGTTATCGGCTGTTCGACCTGGACGTGTGGTCGTACCGGCTGCTGCTCTGGCTGGGCGGCGCCCTCGCGGTGCTGGGGGTGGATGCCTTGTTCATCGCGCTGCTGGACTGGACCAGCGCGCAGGCCCTGGCCGCATCGCTGTGGGCCTGCACCCTGGTCTACATGCCGCTGCGCCATTGGCTGTGGCGGCGCTTTTCGAAGGGGCCCGGGCAGGACATCGGCGAGCTGCTGCCCGAGGTGGTGCACATTGCCTTCCAGCACGGCCCCGCCGCCCGCGAAAAGCTGTGGGACGAGCTCTTGATGCGCTTGTTCCAGCCCCTGGAGCAGACCGTGCGCCACCCCGACCCCGGCCCGGGCGCGCAACTGCGCGAGGACGGCCTGGCCCTGGTGATTCCCGCCTGCGCCGGCATGGCGCCGCGGACGCTGCGCTACCCGGCAAGCGGCGCGCGCCTGTTCACGCCGCGCGACCGCGATTTTGTCGACGCGGTGGTCCAGCTCATGGGGCAGGCCGAGGCCAGCCGCGCCGCGCAGGAGGGCGCCACCCTGGCCGAGCGTCAGCGCATCTCGCGCGACATGCACGACGACGTCGGCGCGCGCCTGCTGATGCTGATCCACCACGCCGACACGCCGGCCATGGCCGAGCTGGCGCGCGCGGCCATGCAAGACCTGCGCACGGCGCTGAGCGCCCTGGACGCCACGCCCGCGCCGATGGCCCATGCCCTGGCCGACTGGCGCGCCGAGGCGTCGGACCGCTGCGACGCCGCTGGCGTGGCGCTGCAATGGACCGCCAATGACCTGGACGCCGACCACTTCCTGCAGCCGCGCCACAAGGCCATCGTCGAGCGCAGCCTGCGTGAATGCATCACCAATGCCTTGAAGCACGGCAAGCCCGCCACCCTGTGGGTGCGCGCGGCGATGAAGGCCGGTGCCCTGGAACTGGCGCTGGAGCACGACGGCCCGGCCGCATTGCCGCGCGCCTGGCGTGAAGGCCGCGGCCTGCACGGCCTGCGCCATCGCCTGGAGAGCGCGGGCGGGCACATCGAAGTGGCGCCGCGCGACGGGGGCGGCACGCAAGCCCGGATCCACCTGCCCCTGGAGGCGAAGGCCAACGCATGAAAGACATCCTCCTGGTCGACGATCTGCCCGAAGCGCTTGCCTTGATCCAGGCGTCCGCGGCGCAGGCGTTTCCTGGCGCGAGCTGCATCACTGCCGGTGGTGTCGCGCAGGCGATCGCCGCGGCCGACGCGCGCAGCTTCGAACTGGCATTGATCGACCTGGGCCTGCCCGATGGCGACGGCGTGGACGTGATCGCGCATCTGCACCGGCATCAGCCCGAGTGCGCGCTGGTGGTCACCACCATCTACGACGACGACCAGCACTTGTTCGAAGCCCTGCAGGCCGGCGCGCAGGGCTATCTGCTCAAGGACCAGGCGCCAAGCTGGCTGGCGCAGCAGCTGCGCGGCATCCTGGACGGGCAGCCGCCGCTGTCGCCGGCGATCGCGCGGCGCCTGATGCGCCACTTCCAGCGGCCATCGCCGCCCAGCCGCGCCCCCGAGGCGGACCTCACTCCGCGCGAGCGCACCGTGCTGGGCCTGTTGGCGCAGGGCATCCGCATCGCCGACATCGCCGACGAGCTCGGCATCTCCCGGCATACGGCTGGCGACCATGTGAAGAACATCTACCGCAAGCTCAACATCAGCAGCCGGGCCGAGGCGGCGTTGCGCGCGAAGCGGATGGGGCTGGTGTGAGCGGGCAGAGGCTGGGCGTGAGTCACGCCGGCTATATCGCGCGGCCCTGCTGATGCTGGGCTCGATGGCATGCGACCTTCGCCGTGGGCTGGAGTTACTTCACCCCGGCCCTGGCCAGATGCACCTGATGCAGCGTGATCTTGCGCACCTCCGCCTGACTGGTCTGGATATGCGCGCGCAGCAGCATCACGGCATCACCGCCGCGCTTTCGCTGGATCGCCCGCAAGATCTTCGCGTGCTCCTCATACGTCGCATCCATGCGCGCCGGCTTGGTGAAGTCGAGCCGGCGGATGATGCGAATGCGCTCGGTCACATCCCAGTGCACGCGGGCCATCTCGGCATTGCCGGCGGCCGCCACCAGGCTGCAGTGAAACTGCTCGTCCCATTGCCCTACCTGCGCCGCGTCGTGGCAGCGCTCGGCCGGCGGCACCAGCCAGATCGCCGCCAGTTGGCCCAGCAGGGCGCGGTCGACGCGCTCGCCGTCCTCGCACAGGCGCTGCACGGCTGCCGTCTCCAGCACCATGCGCAGGTCATACAGCTGCTCGAATTTCTCGAAGTCGAAGGGCAGCACCCGCCACCCGCTGCGAAACGACACCTCGACATGGCCCTCTTGCTGCAGCCGGTACAGCGCCTGGCGCACGGGCGTGCGAGACAGCGAAAGGCGCTCGCAGATTTCGTGTTCGGTGAAACGGTCGCCCGGCACCAGGCGGAACTCGGCGATGTCGAGCTTGAGTTGTTGATAGACCTCGTCGGCGCGCGAGCGGAAGGCCGCGCCG
>JAZKDA010000241.1:0-14895 GCA_040387815.1 Pseudomonadota bacterium
TGACGAGCGCGAGCAGATCACCGAGACCGTGCTGGCCCACGTGGCCGGCCGCGTGATCGCCTGCGACGCGGGGCGCCACCCCTTCCCGCCGATGAACCCGCATGTGCGCGCCGGCCTGCTCGACGCCGCCCGCCGGCTCGACCCGCTGGTGCTGCGCTGGGGCCGCTGAACACCACCATGAACCAGTACAAGCACTTCATCGGCGGCGAATGGGCCGCCGGCACGGCCACCCTGCCCAACATCAACCCGTCCAACCTGGCCAGCATGGTGGGCGAGTACGCCCTGGGGGACGCCGCGCAGGTGGACGCCGCCGTGTCCGCGGCACGCGCCGCCTTCCCCGCCTGGTCCACCTCGGGCGTGCAGGCCCGCGCCGACGCCCTGGACAAGATCGGCACCGAGATCCTGGCGCGCCGCGAAGTGCTGGGCCAATTGCTCGCCTGCGAGGAAGGCAAGACCCTGCCCGAGGCGATCGGCGAAGCCACGCGCGCCGGGCAGATCTTCAAGTTCTTTGCCGGCGAATGCCTGCGCCTATCGGGCGAGCTGCTGCCCTCGGTGCGCCCGGGCATCGGCGTGGAGATCACCCGCGAACCCCTGGGCGTGATCGGCCTCATCACGCCCTGGAACTTCCCCATCGCCATCCCCGCCTGGAAGATCGCGCCCGCCCTGGCTTTCGGCAATTGCGTGGTGCTCAAGCCGGCCGACCTGGTGCCCGGCAGCGCCTGGGCGCTGGCCGAGATCATCAGTCGCAGCGGCATCCCGGCCGGCGTGTTCAACCTGGTCATGGGCCAGGGCCGCACCGTCGGCGAGGCGCTGGTAAACCACCCGCAGGTGGATGCCATCAGCTTCACCGGCTCTCAGGCCGTGGGCCACCGCATCGCCGCCACGTGTGTGGCGCAACACAAGAAGGTGCAGCTGGAGATGGGCGGCAAGAACCCGCAGGTGGTGCTGGACGACGCCGACCTCATGCAGGCGGTGGAGCTGTGCACGCAGAGCGCATACTTTTCCACCGGCCAGCGTTGCACGGCGTCCAGCCGTCTGATCGTCACCGAGGGCATCTACCCGGCTTTCATCGAGGCGCTTCAGCAGCGCGTGGCCAACCTCAAGGTGGACAACGCGCTCAAGGCCGGCACCGAGATCGGCCCGGTGGTGAGCCAGGCGCAGCTCGAGCAAGACCTGGCCTATGTCGAGGTGGCCCAGGCCGAAGGCGCCACGCTGCTGTGCGGCGGCCAGCGGCTGCGGCGCGAGACCGAGGGCTACTACATGGCGCCGGCCTTGATCACCAACACCACGCCGGCGATGCGCATCAACCGGGAAGAAGTCTTCGGCCCGGTGGCCAGCGTGATCCGCGTGAAGGACTACGACGAGGCCCTGGCGGTGGCCAACGACACGCCCTTCGGCCTGTCGGCCGGCATCGCCACCACCAGCCTCAAGCACGCCACCCACTTCAAGCGGCATGCGCAGGCCGGCATGGTGATGGTCAACCTGCCGACCGCGGGGGTGGACTACCACGTGCCCTTTGGCGGGCGCAAGGCATCGAGCTATGGCCCGCGCGAGCAGGGCCGCCATGCGCGGGAGTTCTTCACGACGGTCAAGACGGCCTACACCTTGGCCTGAGGCCCGCCATCGCGCCGCCAGGGCGACGCTCGCCCTCGCAGCGTGTCAGGGCGCGGTGCTGGCGCCGCCGCGAATACCCGCCAGCGTCGCTTCATAGGCGGCCAGGCGGGGGCCGCCCAGGGCCACGGCGCGCTGCGCGGCGGCCAGGGCCGGCTGCGGCTGCCGCAACTCGTGCAGCACCTGCGCCAGGTTGTTCCAGGCATCGGCGGCGTCGGGGTGGTCCACCGTCGCTTGCCGGTACGCGGCCAGCGCCGCCGGCAATCGGCCCTGGCGGTATGCGGCATTGCCCATCGCGATGCGTGCGAACAGGTTCTTCGGCCAGGCGGACAGCGCGGTTTCGTAGGCGCGCTGGCCCGATGCGGGAACCACGCGCTCAAGCGCCGCCGCGGCGGCCACGTAGTCGGCCTCGCGGGGTTGCGCCGGCAGCACCTCGGGCGGCAGCGCGACGAAGGCCCAGCGCTCGGCGCGCCGCCAGCTGCGGTCGAACTCACCCACCGGCATCACCAACCGGCGCTCGGTGCCCGAGCGCAGCACCACGGTGCCGGCGGAAAGGTCGTAGCCCACCACCACCGCGTAGTGCCACTGCGGCATCCAGTCCCAGCGCAGGTTCTGCAGCACCAGCACCGGCCGCCCGGCCGCCACTTCGGCCAGCAGGGCCTGGGCTGACGGGGTCAGACGATAAGGCAGCAGCGCCGCACGGCGCGTGGCGGCCAGCATCTCGGGCTGCAGGCTGCCCTGGCGCTGCGGGATGTAGACCTGGTCGACCAGTTGTTCAGGGGTGCGGTCGGCGCCGGCGTACTGCAACACCGTGGCCAGCGCGGCGGGGCCACATTGGTAGTCTTCCTGCGGATGGAAGGGCACCTGCGTGAGCTCCCTTGCATCGGCCAGTGCGGAGACCGGACCACGCTCATAACCAGCGGGCGCCATGCTGGCGCAGCCAGCCAGGCCGGCTGCCGCCACCGCACCCAGGGTCAACCAGCGTCGGCGGTCGAGCGGGCGCAACATCTCCCCGAGGTCAGAGGATGGCCAGGATCAGGAGGGCAACCAGCGCGACCAAGATCCAATCCATGGTGCCCATCGCTGCGCCGGCCGGCAAGGTGTCGATGCGCTCGGCCAGGGCATGGACCTCTTCCTCGCTCATCGCGCCCACCCGCTCCTTGGCCAGGAAGCCGGCCACACCCATGGCCTGCAGCTTGGTCTTGACGTCGGCTCGCTCGACAAAGCCCTGCACCTTGGCACGGTCCTGCTCGATCTGGCTCTGGGCCGACAGGGCATCGGTGTCGACGATGGCCGCCTGCGCGAGCGGGGCCTGGGCCAACAGGGCCGCGGAGATCAGCGCGGCGACGATGCGCGCGGGGGTTCTTGTTTTCAGCATGAAAACTCCTTGAAGCGGGAAAGTCCATGCTAGGGGCACCCGTCGCGTCATGTTGTAAGCCGATGCCGATAGATGCCGGCATGTGCAACAGCGAGGCAAGGCGGTGGATGGATCGGATACGCACCAAAGCGCACAATCGCCTCCAATGCCCCCTCCCCACGCCACCACCCAGAACCACCTGCTTGCCGCATTGCCCTCGGCCGAATACGAGCGGCTTGCTCCGCATCTGGAGCTGGTTCCCATGCCGCTCGGCCAGGTCTTGTGCGAATCGGGCGGCCAGATGCGGCACCTGTACTTTCCCACCACCGCGATCGTGTCCCTGCTTTATGTGCTGGCCGATGGCGCCTCGGCCGAGATCGCCGTGGTCGGCAACGAAGGCGTGGTGGGCATCTCGCTGTTCATGGGCGGCGACACCACGCCCAGCCGGGCGGTGGTGCGCAGCGCCGGGCATGGCTATCGCATACCGGGCCACCTGCTGCTGCAGGAGTTCGCGCGCGCTGGCCCGGTGATGCGGCTGCTGCTGCGCTACACCCAGGCGCTGATGACGCAAATGACGCAGACCGCCGTGTGCAACCGCCACCACGGTGTCGAGCAGCAGTTGTGCCGCGCGCTGCTCCTGAGCCTGGACCGCCAGGCCGGCGACTCGCTCACGATGACGCAGGAGCTGATCGCCAACATGCTGGGCGTGCGCCGCGAGGGCGTCACTGGCGCCGCCGGCAACCTGCAGCGCGCCGGATTGATCCAATACCGCAGAGGCCACATCGACGTGCTGGACAGGCCCGGCCTGGAGCGCGCCGTGTGCGAGTGCTATGGCGTGGTCAAGACCGAGTTCGACCGGATCTTGTCCGACCTTCCCCGCATCGGCCCTGATCTGGTGCAGCCGGGGCGATGCTGAACGCTGTGTGCGGTGCCGCACAGACCGGGCGCCGGCAGGATCGCTAAGCTCTTCCGCAGGACGCACTCACCTGCGCTTTTTTCCGTGGCCGGCTTCACCGCCGCGCCTGTCGACCTTCACGCAAAGCCGCCATGACCGACACCAGCGTCACCCCGGCTGCGGCCGCCCCCAAGGCCGCCGTCGCCGACTACCCCAATGCGTTCCTGCTCAAGGCGGGCGCGCTGCAGACGGCCATCCTCATCAGCCCGAATTTCTCGATCATCGCGACCGACGAGAAGGGCGTCATCCAACTGTTCAACGTGGGCGCCGAGCGCATGCTGGGCTATCGGGCTGACGAGGTCGTCAACCGCCTCAGTCCCAGCGACTTCCACGATCCGGCGCAGGTGCAGGCGCGGGCGGTCTTCCTCAGCCGTGAAATGGGCACCGCCATCGCCCCCGGCTTCGAGTCGCTGGCGTTCAAGGCGTCGCGCGACATCGAGGACATCCACGAGCTGACCTACGTGCGCAAGGACGGCAGCCGGTTTCCGGCGATCGTGTCGATCACGGCGCTGCGCGACGATGACGGCGTGGAGATCGGCTACCTGCTGATCGGCACCGACATCTCCGAGCGCAAGCGGGCCGAGTACGCGCTGAACGAGGCGATGGCCGCGGCCGATCGGGCCAACCGCGCGAAATCGGATTTTCTGTCCAGCATGAGCCACGAGCTGCGCACGCCACTCAATGCGATCCTGGGCTTTGCGCAGTTGCTGGAGACAGGCGCGCCGGCGCCCACGCCCACGCAGCGGCGCAACATCGACCACATTCTCAAGGCCGGCTGGTACCTGCTGGAGTTGATCAACGAGGTGCTCGACCTGGCCCTGGTCGAATCGGGCAAGCTCACGCTGTCGACCGAACCGGTGTCGCTGGCCGAGGTGATGCTCGAGTGCCGCGCCATGGTCGAGCCGCAGGCCCGGCAACGCGGCATCGGCATGACCTTTCCGCCCTTCAGCGCGCCCTTGTTCATCGATGCCGATCGCACCCGTGTCAAGCAGGTGCTGATCAACATCTTGTTCAATGCCGTCAAGTACAACCGGGCGCAAGGCGCGGTGGCCGTGGAATGCACCATGGCGGGCGAGCAGCGGGTGCGCATCAGCGTGCGCGACACCGGCGTCGGACTCTCGACCGACCAACTGAGCCAACTGTTCCAGCCCTTCAATCGGCTGGGCAAGGAAGCCGGCCCGGAGGAAGGCACCGGCATTGGCCTGGTCGTGACCAAGCGCCTGGTCGAGCTCATGGGCGGCATGATCGGCGCCGAGAGCGCCGCCGGGATCGGCAGTGTGTTCTGGGTCGAGTTCAATCTGGCCGTGGCGCCGCAGCTGGCGGTGCCGGACGAGGGGCAGGCGATGGTCACCGCGCCCAAGGCGCCCGACGGTACGCCGCTGCGTCGCGTGCTCTATGTGGAAGACAACCCGGCCAACCTTGAACTGGTGGCCCAACTGATCGCCCGCAGGGGGGATCTGCAATTGCTGTCGGCCACCGACGGCCAGCTGGGCGTCGAATACGCCCGCGCCTGCCTGCCCGACGTGATCCTGATGGACATCCACCTGCCCGGCCTGAGCGGCACCGAGGCCATGAAGGTGCTGCGCGCCGATCCGGCCACCTGCCACATCCCGATCATCGCGCTCAGCGCGAACGCGGTGCCGCGCGACATTGCGCAAGCGCTGGAGGCGGGCTTTCACACCTACTTGACCAAGCCGATCATGGTCAAGCAGTTCATGGAGGCGCTCGACGTGGCGCTCACCCTCTCACAGCCTACGGCCGGCAACGGCTCCAGGAGCCAGACGACATGATCGATCCGAGCGACATCCTCCACGCCAGCATCCTGATCGTCGACGACCAGCCGGCCAACGTCTCCTTGCTCGAGCAGATGCTGGCGCAGGCCGGCTACGACAACGTTAGCTCGACGACCGAGCCGCGCGGCGTCTGTGCGATGCATCGCGAGAACGGCTACGACCTGATCCTGCTGGACCTGCAGATGCCCGGCATGGACGGCTTCCAGGTGATGGAAGGCCTGAAGGCGATCGGCCAGGACGCCTACCTGCCCGTGCTGGTGCTCACCGCCCAGGCCGAACACAAATTGCGCGCCCTGAACGCCGGCGCGCGCGACTTCGTCGGCAAGCCTTTCGACCTATTGGAGGTGAGAACGCGCATTCGCAACCTGCTGGAAGCGCGGCTGCTGTACAAGCGGCTCGAGGCCCACAGCATGGCCCTGGAAGCGACCGTGCGCGAGCGCACCGCCGAACTGCGCGAGAGCGAGGCACGCTTTCGCAGCCTCACCGAACTGGCCTCCGACTGGTACTGGGAGCAGGATGCCCAGGGCAACTTCACCAAGGTGTCGGGCCCCGTGCTGGAGATGCTCGGCCTGCAAACCGATTCAGGCAGCACGGATGCGGATGCCGCACTGGCGGCGCAAAGCGGCTGGAACCCGGTCGAGCGCGCCGAGCTGCAAGAGGCCATCGCCGCGCGACGGCCTTTCCTGGACTTCGTGTTCAGCCGTACCCATCCGGATGGCTCGCAGCAGCGGTTCCAGGTGAGCGGCGAGCCCGTGTTCGGGCCCGCCTGCCAGTTCCTCGGCTATCGGGGCATCGGCCTGGAGATCACCCGCAGGCCCTGACCCGCCGAACAAGGCTTTGTCCTACATCGGCCAGTACCGCTGAGTTCGCTACCGCACAGACGGGCCAAGTCGCAGCGGGCATCCTTGGATGTGTTGACACCGTCGTCAAGAACCAAGGAACAAGCTCATGACCCAATTCGCCCGCACCTGCATCCTGCTCTCCGCCGTCGCCCTGACGACGCTCGCCGGCTGCGCCTCCACGCAAAAGCAGGAGAGCACCGGCCAGTACATCGACGACACCCGCATCACGACGGCCGTGAAGGCGGCGATCTTCAATGAACCGACGCTCAAGTCGATGGAGATCAATGTCGAGACCTTCAAGGGCCGCGTGCAGCTCAGTGGCTTTGTCAGCAGCCGCGACAACATCACCCGCGCCGTCACCGTGGCACAGGGCGTCAGTGGCGTCACCTCGGTCGGCAATGACATGCGCCTGAAGTAATCAGCCGCAAAACACCCCACCCCACATAACGAAAGCACCCAATGAACACCAGCAAAACACTCGTATCCACCCTGCTCGCCCTGGCCGGCCTCTTCGCGCTCGGCGGCTGCGCCGGCATGTCCAACCGTGACCAGAACATCGTCGGCGGCGCGGCCATCGGCGGCGTTGCGGGCGCCGTCCTGACCGGCGGCAGCCCCATCGGCACCGTCGGTGGCGCCGCTGTGGGCGGCGTGATCGGCAACGAGATCGGCAAGCGCTGACCTGAGTCAGCCAGGCGGGCGCGCCAGCCCCCCCGCCACCTGCAGCCACTTGGCCAAGGCCGCATACAGCACGGCGGCTTCCACAGGCTTGGCCAGGAAGTCGTTCATGCCCGCTTGCAGGCAGGCCTCGCGGTCCTCGTCGAAGGCATTGGCGGTGACAGCGATGATGGGCGTGCGAACGCCCATGGCCCGCAGCACGCGGGTGGCCTCGATGCCGCCCATGCGCGGCATGTTCATGTCCATCAGGATCAGTGCGTAGCGCTGGCCGTCGGCCTTGATGCGCTCGATCGCCTGCGTGCCGTCTTCAACGGCCTCGGCCACCAGGCCGGCGGCCTCCAGAAAGCCGGCGGCGACTTCCTGACTGGCCTCATCGTCTTCGGCCACCAGCACACGCAGGCCGGCGCAGGTCGATCGCAGCGTTTCCTCCCATCGCATGCGCGTGGGCCGGGCCGCAGTGGCCATGCGCGGCTGCCGCGCCAGGCGGGCCGAGAACCAGAAGATGCTGCCCTGCCCCTCGCGGCTGCAATAGCCCGAATCGCCCCCCATCATCTGCGCCAGCCGCCGGGTGATCACCAGGCCCAGGCCGGTACCGCCGGCGGTGCTGGTGGCCGATTCGCCCAACTGCTGGAAGGGCTTGAACAGCTGGTCGCGCTTTTCAGGCGGTACGCCGGCGCCGGTGTCGCGCACCTCGAAGCGAACGGTGACGGTGGTGGCGGTCTCTTCCTGCTTCAAGGCATGGATGCTCACCTCCCCTTGTTCGGTGAACTTCACGGCGTTGTTGGCCAGGTTCAGGATGGATTGCACCAGACGCGTGGCGTCGCCCAGGAAATGCGTGGGCATCGGATCCATCGCCAGCGTCAGCCTCAGGCCCTTGGCGCTGGCCGGCTCGTCGAGCATGGCGACCACCTGGTCCAGCAGTACACGCAGGTCGACTTGTTCGTTCAGCAACACCATGCTGCCGGCCTCGATCTTGGAGAAGTCGAGGATGTCGTTGATGATGGCCAGCAGGTGCTTGCCGGCGCGCGAGGTCTTGTGCAGCCAGTCGATCTGCTTGGGGTCGGTGGCCTTGCCCTCGGCCAGATGTGAGAAGCCGATGATGGCGTTCATGGGCGTGCGGATCTCGTGGCTCATGGTGGCCAGAAAGCGCGACTTGGCCGCGTTGGCCTGGTCGGCCTCCAGCCGCGCCGCCGCCAACTCCTTGGTGCGCTGGGCCACCAGGTCTTCGAGGTGCTCGCGGTGAAGGCTCAACTCGGCTTCGGCGGCCTTGCGCTGGGTGATGTCGTCCAGGCTGACGCCATAGATCTGAAAGATGCCTTCGCTTGCAAAGGGAAGGCAGGCGCTGCCGTCCGGCCGCCGCAGGTATTGGTACACCACCCCCGGCACCTGGCTGGCGATGCGTTGCAGCCGCTCCAGCGCCTCCTTCTGGGTTTCTTCGAGGAGTTTGCGCTCGGTGATGTCGATGTGGGTGATGACCGCGCCGGGGCCATCGTGCATGACCACCGGCGTGGCGGTCATGAGGAACCAACGCCGCGTGTCGGGCGAATGGCAGGGGTACTCCAGGCTGAAGCGCGAGGCGCGCCCGCGCAAGACCGACACAATGCCGTCGCTGGCCTGGGCGCCGCCCTCGTCGGCCGCCTTCGCGCCGCTGCAGGCGGCCAGGTAATTCGCGCCCTCCTGGGTGCCGGGTGGGAGCTGGCCGGGCGTGCCCGTGTTTTCTTTGGCGAATCTGCGCCAGCTGTCGCTTACCGCCACGATGGTGCCGCCCTGGTCGACCACGGCGATGTGCGCGGACACCGAGTTGAGCACCGCCAGGGTGAATTGCTCGCTGCGACTGAGGTCCGTCGTTCGTACGCGCACCCGCTCTTCCAGTGTCTCGTTGGCCAGACGGATTTCATGGAACCTGGCACTGAGCGCCGCGCCCATCGCCCTGAAGTTCGCCGCCAGACGGTCGGTCTCGACCAGCCCTGTACCGGCCAGTTCGACCTGGCCATGGGCGGCGGCGATGCGGTCGGGCAGATCGTGCGTTAGCGCCGAGAGCTTTCTGAGCGGCGCGATGATGCGCCCGCTGAACCAGTGGGCCAACGCCAGCGAGACGAGCAAGATGACGCCCAACAGACCGAGCTTGTGGGCGTAGCTTTCATTGAGTTCGCGCTGAAACGGCGCAATCGGCTGCTCCAGCACGATGGTCCAGTCGGAGATGCTTCCCATCGGACCGGAGCGGACATAGTAGGAGTCCCTCCAGCGCTCGGACACCGGCCGGTTCGCGTCCGCCTGGGCCATCCACTGCGAGAGCGTGCCATTCAGACGCTCGAGCGAGCCTGGGCCCCGAACCAGAGGCTGCATCACCTCCTGGCCAGGACGGTTGGTCAGGATCACACGCTGGTGTTTGTCCAGCACGGTGTAGAGCGTGCCCGTATCGGCCACGACGACGCGCAGAAAGGAATGGATCGGCTCAAGGCTCATGACACCGCCAACATATCCGGCATAGGCTTCGTTGCGTACCACCGGGGCCAGGACCGTCACGATCGGCGCAGGTGGCCCGATGCGGGCCGCAACCACTTCGGAAAGCGCGGGCTTGAGCGTGGACTTGAGCGCGGACACGTAGGGACGGTCGGAAAAGTCGACGCCGATGGTGCTGACGCCGCTGGCATCGGCCATCGGGTGAAAGGCCCGGGCTACGCCCGCTGCATCGATGAGCCCGATGCGCAGAAATGTCGAATCAGACCCCACAGTCTGCTCAAGGCGTTCTTGCATCTTCGCCGTCGGTTCGGTGGCAGCCCGGGCCGCCAGGAAACTGACCACGTCCAGCCTGCCGCGTCCCCAGCGCGCCATGAAGTCAGCCGTCAGTTCGTACTGGTCGGTCAGCGTACGCCGGATGTGATCGTCAGTCTGTTTAAAGTCGGCGCGGGCGCTCATGGCTAACAAGGTCAGCGCCGGGATGAGTACGAAGGCCGCCATCAAGCTGTAGGCGAACTCGGCGATGGACAGCAGTGTGGTCCGCCAATACCACTGGAAGGCCATGAACAGCAGGCGTGCGACCAGCGCATTGGCCATGCCATTGAGCGCCTGCTTGACCATGATGATCAAGGTACTGTTCGCCGGCACTTGCATCGCAAGGTGGAATGCGGCGTAAAGCAGCGGTAGCCCCAGCACGATCCAATACAGCGCGTCCGCCACCACCAACTTGAGGCGATGCCGCGAAACCAGCCAGCTGACGGCCGCCACCTCAGCCGTCGAGATCACCATTGCATAGGGTTGATTCCAGATCAGGAGCGTCATGCTGCCAATCACCAAGGCGGCCAACACGCCCGGAATCGCCCCCAACCACTGCAGTGCCAACATCGCGAAGATGCCGCCAAAGAGGAAGTCGATGTTCAGGAATATGGGAAAGTGGAAATAGTTGCCCGCCAGCCCCAGGGCGCACAGCAGCACCCAGCCTGCCCAGGCCTTGGGGCCCATCGAAGCAAGAGCGCGAATATTCGGGTGGGTTGCCATCCTGGAACTCGCCAGCGTGAGCGCGGTTTTGTGGACGAGCTTCATCGTAGATGCAAGCCGTGCCAAGCGCCTTGACAAAACCCGCTTGACTTTCGAAAAGGTTGATTTACCGACGCTTGGCCTCAGCCCACAGGGAAAACCACTAAGACCGGCCACTCTAAAGAGTTAGACAATTAGCCCCGATTTCCCAGACAGGACCGTACGGTGACACCCATGGCGCGTTTTGCAGGCAAGGTCTTTCTCATTTCGGGCGGCGCGCGCGGCCTCGGCGCGGCGCAGGCCCGGCAGCTGGTGGCGCAGGGCGCCAAGGTGGTGGTGGGAGACCTGCTCGAGGACGCCGGGCAGGCCCTGGCCGCCGAGCTGGGTCCGGCCGCCGTGTTCCAGCGGCTGGACGTGACCGACGCAACCCAGTGGCGCACCGCCGTCGAGGCGGCCGAGCGGCTCGGCCCCCTGAACGGCCTGGTGAACAACGCGGGCATCTTCCAGCCGGCGCCCATCCTGGAAGTCGACACCGCCATGTTCGAGCGCCACTGGCGCGTCAACGAACTGGGCACCTTCCTGGGCATGCAGGCGGCGGTGCCGGCCTTCGTGCGCACCGGGGGTGGCTCCATCGTCAATATTTCGTCGTCGGCTGGGCTGCGTGGCGTGCCCAACGCCATTCACTACACCGCCAACAAGTTTGCCGTGCGCGGCATGACCAAGGCGGCGGCCATCGAGCTGGCCGACCGCAACATCCGCGTCAACTCCGTCCACCCCGGCATGGTCGATACCGAGCTGCTCAAGATTCGGCCGGCCGAGTTGAACCTGGCTTTCGCGCAGACCCAGCCGATCAAGCGTCTGGCCACGCCGGACGAAATCGCCGGCCCGGTGCTGTTCCTTCTGAGTGACGAGAGCCGCTACATGACCGGCGCCGAGGTGGCGGTCGACGGCGGACGCACCCTGTGAGCAATCCCCCGCCCCTGGGCAAATCCCGAGACGCCACTGGTTCGGAACGCTTTAGCGTTCCATGCTGACGACGCGCCACGCCGCCACCGTGATTTCGCCTTTCATCTCACTTTTTCCGGAGCAAACCCATGAAACTCTCCAAACTCATGCTCGCCCTGTCCCTCGGTGCCGCACTGGTGTCCGGGGCCGCCGTCGCCAAAGACCTGAAAATCGGCTCGGGGGTGCTGCCCACGCACACCAACCAGATCGGCTACGAGGCCTTCGCCAAGGCCCTCAAGGAGAAAGCACCTGATCTGAACGTGCGCATCCTGCCGCTGTCGTTCCTGAACATCTCGCAGACCTTCGCCGGCGTGCGCGACGGCGTGGTCGACATGGGCTTCGTGCTCGCCCCCATCATCCCTGCGGAGTTTCCCGAGGCCCAGCTGCCGATCAACCTGGCGATGCTGGGCAACAGCGGCTTCGCGATGGCCGGCGCGATGACAGAGTACCTCATGACCTGCCAGGAGTGCCTGGCGGAAAAGCTCAAGCGCAACCACGTCTACCTGGCGTCGGTCGCGGCCGGGCCGTACTGGATCCTGTCGACCAAGAAAATCACCACCCTGGACGACATCAAAGGCAAGAAGTTGCGCTCCGGCGCGGCGCCCTGGTCGCGCTGGGCACAGGACATGGGCGCGGTGGCGATGTCCATCACACCCAATGAGATTTTCGAAGCCATGTCGCAGGGCAACCTTGACGGCGCCTTGGTGCCGGTCTCCGAGCTGACCAACCTGCGCCTGGTGGACGTGGTCAAGCACATCACCCTCGATGCGCCCATGGGTACCTACCATGGCATGGAAATCCTCAACATGAACCGCACCACCTGGCGTTCGCTGACCGACGCCCAGCGCCGTGCGGTGCTGGACTCCGCGGCCATCGGCTCGGCGGTCATCTCGCAACGCTACCTGGGCGACGTGGACCGCAACTTCGCCGAAGCCAAGAAGAAGAACATCCAGGTCCACAAGGCCGCGCCCGACCTGGTCGCAAAGTCCAAGGCCTTCGCCGAAGCCGACCTTGGCCGTGTGGCGGCCAGCGCCGAGAAGGAATACGGCATCAAGGACGCGGCAGCCAAGGCCGCGCGTTTCCGCCAGCTCGTGCAGAAGTGGGAGAAGCTGATTCCCGCCGACATCGAAAAAGCCGACCCCAAGGTGCTTGCCGACATCTACCAGCGCGAGATCTACTCAAAGATCGACCCCAAGACCTTCGGCATGCAGTAAGGCGCTCACGACGACATCATGCAGGCAGAAAATACCTTCACAGAACAAACCATTCGATGGGTGGACAAGGCCCTCATCGTCGTGGCCTCGGTCGGCCTGTTGGCGATGATGGTGCACATCACGCTCGATGTCATCGCCGACCTGATTTTCAATGCGCCCCTGCCGCTGACCAGCGTCTACGTCACCGAGTACTACATGATTTGCGTGGCCTTCGTGCCGCTGTTCATCACCGAGTACCGGGACGGCCACATCAGCGTCGACATGTTCGTGAAGTTCCTTCCCGCCGGCGTGCGCCGCGCGCTCGGCTGGGTTGTGCAGGCGGTGTTCATCGCGGTGTACGTGATGCTCACGGCCCAATCCTGGGGGCAGTTCACCGCAAAGCTGGCTGTCAATGCCTATGTGATGGAGCAGACTTCGCGCGTGATCGTGTGGCCATCGTTCCTCATGCTGCCCATCGCGTTCGGCCTCGCGGCCCTGCTGATGACGGTCAAGCTGGTGCTGGACATCATGGGCCGCCCCGTGCCCGCCGCGCCATCCCATGGGATGGACGGCGTGGAAGACAAGGAGGCGGCTCATGTCTGACACGATGGTGGGCGTCTGGGGCATCGTCGCCCTGCTCTTGCTGATCGCCGCGCGCGCGCCCATCGGCGGCGCGCTGATCCTGGTGTCGTACCTGGGCCTGCTTTACATGATCGGCGGCGAAGCCGCCTGGGGCATGCTCCAGGTGGTTCCGCATTCGTTCATCGCCAACTGGACACTGAGCTCCGTGCCCATGTTCCTGTTCATGGGCTTCGTGTGCTACCGCTGCGGCCTGACGGGCGGCCTGTTCAATGCCGCGCGGCTGTGGTTGTATCGATTGCCGGGCGGGCTGGCCATCGCCTCGGTGCTCGGATGCTCCGGCTTCGCCGCTGTCACGGGCTCAAGCGTCGCCTGCGCCGCGGCCATGGGCAAGGTGGCCGTGCCCGAAATGGTGCGCAACAAGTACGACGTATCGCTGGCAACTGGCACCGTGGCGGCGGCTGGCACCATCGGCGCGCTGATTCCACCGAGCATCTTGTTGATCATCTTCGGTGTGGTGGCGCAGGTCTCCATCACCGAATTGTTCCTGGGTGGCTTGGGCGTGGGACTGGCCACCGCCGCAGCGTACATCCTGGTCATCCTGGTACGGGTCAAGCTGAACCCGTCTCTGGCCCCGATGGTCCACGAAACCGTTACCTGGGCGGAACATCGCGCCGCGCTGAAGGACACCCTGCCCATCATCGTGCTGATCGTTGGCGTACTGGGCGGGCTGTTCGGCGGGCTCTTCACGGCGACCCAGGCGGGCGCTGTCGGTGCGGCGATGTCCCTGATGGTGGCGGCTGCCAAGCGCACTTTGACGCGCGAGTCGTTCTCCACCTCGGTGATCGAGACGCTCATGACCTGCGGCAGCCTGTTCATCGTGGTGGTGGGCGCGAGCATGCTCACCCGCTTTCTCACGCTGACCGGCGTCGGCGAGTCGATTGCCAGCGCCGTCTCGGCCATGAACACCGGCCCCGTCATGCTGCTGCTCGGTATGACACTGGTCTATCTGGTTCTGGGCATGTTCCTCGAGCCCATCGGCGCGATGCTGATCACCTTGCCGATCTTCCTGCCCATGGTCAAGGGCGCCGAGATCAGCATGATCTGGTTCGGTGTCTATGTCACCAAGATGCTCGAGATCGGCATGATCACGCCGCCCGTGGGCTTGAACGTCTTCGTGATCAGCAGCACGGTCGGCAAGATCGCACCCACCGATCTGGTCTTTCGGGGAATCCTGTGGTTCTTCGTGGCCGACCTATTGCTGGTCGCGCTCATGGTCGCCGTACCCGGCATCGTGACCTACATACCGCAGATGTTCTCCTGAGCGCGCCAACGCATTTACTTCATCCGTCGTAGCGCGGCTTCCAGGCGAACCAGGATTTCGTTCAACACGCCCGAGCTGGTGGCG
>JAZKDA010000241.1:14922-22588 GCA_040387815.1 Pseudomonadota bacterium
CCGAACCATCGCTCAACGCCACCTGGGCCTCGCGCAGGAAGAAGTCGCGCAATGTACCGCCCTGGGGCATCTTTTCCCGCAGCCCCGGCAGGTGCAGCCAGGCCAGGTAGCTGGCGTCGGGCGGCGCGAAGCCCACCTCGGTCGGCCACGAGGCGACCGCCTGGGCCACTTGCGCCGCGCGCCCGCGCAAGTGCTCGCGGCAATCGTCGAGCCATGGGTGGCCGTCGCGCAGCGCGGCTTCCAGCGTGACCAGACCAGGCAATGACGCACCGCTCTTGAAACGGTGCGCCAGCGCGCCGATACGCTGCCGCGCCTTGGCACCGTGGGCGATGAGCAGGCCCGCCTTGAGTCCGGCGAGGTTCCACGCCTTTGCCGCACTGGTGACGGTGTAGACCTGCTCCTGATCTGGGTGGTACAGGGAGAAGGGGCGCCAGCGCGCAGCCCGTTGCAGCTCCAGCAGGCCATGGACCTCGTCGCTGATCACGGTGACGCCGTACCGCGAACACAGGGCAGCCAGGTCGCCCAGCGCGCCGTCGTCGAACACCGTTCCCGTGGGGTTGTGCGGGTGGCACAGCAACAGCGCACGAACGGGCGGCCCGCCCTGCGCGCCGCGCAGCACCGACTCCAGCCGATCGAGATCCATGTGCCAGCGGCCTTCGCTTTGCCGCAAGGGAACCTCGACCGCCACATGCCCCGTCTGCTGCGGGATGGTGAAAAAAGGATAGTAGACCGGCGGCATGATGACCACGCCCGAGCCGGTCGGGATCTGCGTCTTGAGGACCAGCTCCATCCCCTTGAGCGCATCGCCCAGTGCGAATACCGCGTCGGCATCGACGGGCCAGCTCAGACGCTCGCGCGCCCATTGCGCCACCGTTTGCCCCAAGGTCAAGTACTCCATGTGCGGTGGATAGCCCCAATCGCTGCGGTCCACCAGGTCCTGCAGCGCGTTGCGCACTGGCGCCGCGACCGGGTAGTCCATCTCGGCCACCCAGGCGGCAATCACCGGCCGGGGGTAGCGCGCCCATTTGTAGCTGCGGCGCTGCCACAGCTGTTCGAGGTTCAGATCCTCAAAGCCCGCCGCGGGCGGCAGGCTGGAAGATGGCGCGGGGAAAACCCTATATTGCATACAACCCACCCGATTTTGTGAAACCAATGCTAGACAAACAGCTTCGATTGTCTACAATCCGGGCAACGCAAGCAAGCATCAACCATTGCCCGCCATGACCGCCACCCACCGAACACCCCTGCGCAGCGCCCTGAGAGCGCGCGCGCACTGGGCACTGCCAGCGCAGCGGCCGCGCATGCAATGGCCGGGCGGGGCACGGGTGGCGGCATGGATCGCGCCGAACATCGAGTTCTACGAATACCTGCCCCAGCGCTACCCCTTCCGCGATCAGTTCGCGCGCGCCACACACCCGGACGTGATGCAGTGGGGCTTTCGCGACCATGGCAACCGGGTGGCCCTGTGGCGCATGGCCGATGCGTTGGCCCAGTACCCCGTCGCGGTGACCGCCTCCACCAACCTGTGCGTGTTCGAGCACTATCCCGAAGTGGCGCAACTGGTGCGCGACCGAGGCTGGGAGGTCATGAGCCATGGGCTCTACAACACCCACTACCTCGGGCTCATGAGCGACGAGCAGGAACGGGCCTTTCACCGGGTCAGCGCTCAGATCGTGCAGGAACACACGGGCCAGACGCTGCAAGGCCTGCTCGGCCCCTGCGTGACCAACGGGCCCAGCACCCTCGATCTGATGGTCGAGGCCGGCCTGCGCTATCACGCCGACTGGGTGCATGACGACGTGCCGGTGCCGATGAAGACCGACAACGGCCTGCTGTGGACCGTGCCCTACCACTACGAGATCAACGACGCACCGCTGCTGGAAGGGCATTTCGATGCCGATGCGCTGGTGCGCGTGGCCTGCGATCAGTTCGACCGCCTGTACCGCGAGGCGGACGAAGCCGGCGAAGGCCTGGTGTACTGCTGGCCCCTGCACCCCTACCTGATCGGGCAAGCCCACACCGTCGCGGCGCTGCGCCGCGTGCTCGACCACATCTGCGCGCACGACGGGGTATGGCACGCGCAGGCCCATGACATCGTGCGGCAGGCACAAAGCTGCTACGCGGGCGATGCCGGCTTTCAAGCCTGGCTGCGCGAGGAGGTCCCCGCATGAACGCATGGCTGGATCTGCGTGGCAGCGGTCAGCGCCAGCGCGGCCCGGACCACCCGCATCACGGCTGGTCTCCCATGAGCACACGCCCTGCGCGCCATTGGCCCAACGGCGCGGCCGTGGCGGTCTGCCCCGTGATCGCCCTGGATTCCCACGAGGACGCCATTCCCGCCGATTGGCCGCAGCCGCAGTGGGCGCAGGGCGGCGTGGGCCTGCGGCCCGATCCCAACATCGCCCGCATCGGCGCCCGCGACTACGGTCTTCGCCGCGGGTTCTTCCGACTGGCACAGGGTTTGGCGCAGCTCGACCTGCCTTACGCCTTGGCGATGGACGTGCTCAGTGCCGAGAGCCACCCGCAGCTGGTGGCTTCGGTCAACGCGGGCGATTGGGGCCAGGCCCAATGGGTGGCGCATGGCCTGTCGTGGAACCGGCCTTTGCATGCCGGCATGACCGAGGCGCAAGAGCTTGCCTACCTCACTGAAACACGCGAGCGCCTGGCCGCCTGCGGCATCGAAAGCAACAGCTGGTTCGGCATCGAGTACGGCCAGTCGCCTCGCACGCCGCAGCTGCTGCCGCGCGCCGGTTATGCCGTGTGCCTCGATTGGTGCAACGACGAGCAACCCCTGCGCTTCACCAGCGGCGCCTGGGCCCTGCCTCAGATGGCCGACCTGGACGACGGCTTCGCGCTGTGCTCGCCGCGCGGTGTTTCACCGCAGGCCTACGCGCGCCGTCTGGTCGACGCCGCCGCGGGCCTGGCCGCCGAAGGCCGCGAACAGGCCCGCGTCATGGTGTTCACACTGCGCCCGTTTCTGTCCGGTCAGCCGTTTCGCATCGACGCCATCCTGGGCGCCCTCGCACGCATGCGCGAGCTTCCCGGCGTCTGGTTCGCCCACCCCACCCACATCATCGACGCCTGGAAATCATGAGCCCAGACCCTTCCACCCAGACCGCGCTCGACGCCATCCGGCGCCTGTACGACGCACAGCACATTCGCACCGTCGAACTTGGCATCGGGCCACGCTGCGCCGTGCTGGTGATCGACTTTCAGCACCTGTACACACGCGGGCGGGCCTCTACCGGGCTTGACGCGGTGGAGCGCACCGCCCAGCTGCTCGCCACTGCGCGCGGCAGGAACATCCCCATCGTCTACACCGCGGTCGCCTACGAACCCGGTGAATCGGTGCTGTGGACGCGCAAGTTGCCGGGCCTGCTGGACAACCAGGTCGGCAGCCAGGCGGTGGAGATCGACTCCCTGGTCAAGCCCGCCGCCGGCGACTGGGTGATCCACAAGAAAGCCGCATCCGCCTTCTTCGGCACGGGGCTTTCCGAGTGGCTGCGCGCCCGTGACATCGACAGCCTGCTGGTGTGCGGCAGCTCCACCAGCGGCTGCGTGCGCGCCAGCGTGGTCGACGGCATGGCCCATGGGTTTCGCATGAGCGTGGTGCGCGAGTGCGTGGCCGACCGCTCTGCCCTGCTCCACGAGCTGGCCTTGTTCGACATGGGCAGCAAGTACGGCGACCTGGTCTCGCTGCAACGCGCGCAGGCGCATCTGACATCCATGGAGGCGATGACATGACCGGCATCTCCAACGTGCTCGCGGCGCGCGCGCTCCAGTGCTTTTCCGACGCCGACCGCGACGCCGCCTGGCGCGCGCTGTTCGACACGGTCACCGTCGGCGTTGGCGCCTGGGCCCATGAGGCGGCCGCGCTCAAGGCCATCATCGGGCTGGTGTGCGAGGGGCGGCCCGACGGCCCGGTGCGGGTGCCAGGGCACGCCAGGCCCCTGCCCGCCCCGCAAGCCGCGGCCGTGCTGGCGCTGGCCTGTCACAGCATCGATTGCGACGACACCTACATGGAAGGCGGCGTCAAGACGCACATCAGCGCCATCGTCGTGCCCGCCGCATTCGCGGTGGCACAGGCGGTGGACGCCAGCATGGAGGCGCTGCTCGACGCCATCTGCGCCGGCATCGAGGTCGAGGCCCGGCTGGGGCACCTGGTGGTGCCCGTGATGGTGCAGCGCTGGCACCCCACCGGCACGCTGGGGCCGATCGGCGCAGCCGCCGCAGCCGCCCGGCTGCTGGGCCTGGACGCCGCGCAGACCGAGCAGGCCCTCGGCCTGGCCGGCGACGCCGCGGCGGGTACCCGGGTCTGCCTCGACCAGGGCGACGCCAGCAAGTCGATGCATGCGGCCTATGCCGCGCGTCATGGCGTGGAGGCCGCACTGCTGGTCGCCCGGGGCGCGATCGGGCCGGTCGGCTTCTTCGAGGCGCGCCAGGGTTACCTGGACAGCTACGTGGGCGGCCATGTCGCGGACTGGGGCCCCGACGGCGCGCGCGTGCATGCCAACTCGGTGAAGTTCTACCCCGCCATGCACGCCTTGCACGCGGCTATCCGCGCTCTTGTGGATCTGCGTCAAGCGCACGGCGCTGGCGAGGCGGCGTCGATCACGGTGACCCAGTCCTCCACCCACGCGCGCTTCGGTCGCGCGACCGACCCGAAAACGCCCTTGGCCGCGCGCCTGTCGCTGACCTACTGCGCTGCCGCAAGCTGGCTGGACGGCGCCTGCGGCTTCGCCCAGTTCACGCCGCAGCGTCTGTTCGATCCCGCGCTTCGCGCGCTCATGACGCGTGTCCACGTCGAAGGCAGCGAGGCGCTCGAGCGCGATTTCCCCAACCGCATTGCCTCCCGCGTGGAGGTCCAGCTCACCGGCGGCCGGCGCCTGGAGGCCTTCGTGGCCGATCCGCCCGGCTGCCCCCAGAACCCGGCCACCGAGGCCATGTACCGCAACAAGATGACCGAACTGCTCGAACCTGCAACCGACCCAGCCGCCCGGCAGGCCTGGCTGGCCGAATTCACCGCGCGGCGCACCACCAGCGCTCGCGCATTGGCTGCCCTGGCGCCGCGGCCGCTCGGAGCGCGCCATGATTGAGCTCAAGCAGGTCTCCAAGTCCTTTCATGCGCGCGGCCAGCGTGTCAACGCGCTCCATCCGACCGACCTCACCATCGAACAGGGTGAGGTGTTCGGCCTGCTGGGATTTTCCGGCGCCGGCAAGAGCACGCTGCTGCGCCTGATCAACCGGCTGGAAGAACCCAGCTCAGGCTCGGTGCGGGTGGACGGGCGCGAGATGGTCGGTCTGGCGGGGCGGGAGCTGGCCCAGGCGCGCCAACGCATCGGCATGATCTTCCAGCAGTTCAACTTGCTGTCGCACCGCAGCGCGCTGGGCAATGTCGAGTTCGCGCTGGAAGTGGCCGGCACGCCCGCCACCCAACGCCGCCAGGTGGCTCGCGATGCCTTGGCCGCAGTGGGGCTGTCGGACAAGGAAAACGCCTTCCCGGCGCAACTCTCGGGCGGCCAGCGCCAGCGCGTTGCCATTGCCCGGGCGCTGTCGACACAGCCCACGGTCCTGCTGTGCGACGAGGCGACCTCGGCGCTGGACCCTCACACGGCACTGTCCATCCTGCGGCTGCTGCGCCAGCTCAATCGCGATCGCGACATGACCATCGTGATGGTCACGCACGACATCAAGGTGGCCAACTACATGTGCCAGCGCTGCATGTTGCTGGAAAAAGGACAGGTGGTCGACCTGATCGACATGGCACAGCCGCAACCGCAAAGCCGCCTCGGCAAATTCTTCTTTGAAACCGCCAAGGGTTGGACCGACGAGACCGAACTGCCGCAGGAGGAAACATGAACGCCTTGTTCAACACGCTGATCGAGATGGGCCCCGACCTCTGGAAGGCCACGCTCGACACCCTGCTCATGGTGGCCGCGACGATGGTCGCCGCCATCCTGATCGGCACGCCGGTGGGCGTCATGCTTTACATCACCTCCCCCGGCAACCTGCGGCCAGCGCCCACGCTCAACCGGGTGGTCGGCTATCTGGTGAACGTGCTGCGCTCGTTCCCGTTCATCATCCTGCTGGTGATCCTGATTCCATTTTCGCGGTTCGTCGTGGGCACCAGCATCGGCCCCAAGGCGGCGGCGGTGGCCCTGTCGATCGCGGCCATCCCCTTCTTCGCCAGGCTGGTCGAGCAGAACCTGCGCGATGTGCCGCGCGGCATCCTTGAGATGGCCCGTGCCTGCGGCGCCTCCACCTCCGAGACTGTTTTCAAGGTGCTGCTGGTCGAGGCCAGCCCCGCACTGGTCGCCAGCGCCACCGTCACCGCCACCGGCTTCATCGCCTACTCGGCGGTCGCCGGCGCCGTCGGCGCGGGCGGCCTGGGCGACCTGGCCATCCGCTACGGCTATTACCGGTTCGAAACCTCGGTCATGGTCTGGTGCGTGGTCGTGATGTTCATCCTGGTGCAAGCGACACAGATCGCCGGCAACTGGCTGGCCGCCCGCCTGGACAAGCGCTGACACATTCCCCATCCCCAACCCCGAAAGGACGACATCATGAACAAGCGAAACCTGCTCAAGGCCGCGGCCGCGGTCACGCTGGCCCTCGCCGGCACGGCCCTGCACCTGCAGGCGCAGGCGCAGACGGCGCTGCGCATCGGCTTTTTCCCCGGCCCCTATGCCGACCAGTTCAAGCGCGGCGTGCTTCCCATCCTGGAAAAAGCCGGCGTGAAAGTGCAACTGACCGAGTTCTCCAACGCGATCCAGCCGAATAGCGCACTGATGGATGGCTCGCTTGACGCGAACGTCTTCCAGAACCGTGCATTCATGGAGGTGTTCAACACCCAGAACAAGGGTGACCTCACCGAGGTGCTGCGCGTGCCAAGTGCGCCCTTGGGCCTGTACTCCAAGAAGTTCCGCACGGTGGCGTCGGTCACGCCCGGCGCCACGGTGGCCCTGCCCAACGACCCGACCTCGATGGGGCGCTCGCTGGCCTTCCTGCAAAGCCAGGGCCTGCTCACCGTGGACCCCGCGGCGCCCTTCGGCCGGGCGACCGAGAAGAACGTCACCGCCAACCCCAAGAACCTCAAGCTGGTGCTGCTGGACGCGCCCCAGATCCCGCGCGCCATGGCCGAAATGGACTTGAGCGTGGCCCTGGGCAACCACATCATCGCCTCCGGCATGCTGCTGTCGGACGCCATTGCGCTGGAAGACCCGGCGCCGCAGTACCAGATCATCCTGGTCGCGCGCCAGGGGGCGGTGAACTCGCCCGCATTGCAGCAGCTGGTGTCGGCCTACAAGTCGGCCGATTACCGCCGCTTCATCGAGTCCGATCCCAAGTCCAAGGGCTTCTCCAAGCCCGATCACTGGCGTTGAGCCGGAGCCGTTTGACGTGAATCCTGGCACCACATTGAGCGCGGGCGTCGAGACCGCCTGCGAGGCCATCCGCAAGGCCATCCAGAGCGGGCAGTTCGCGCCCGGCTCGCGCATCACCGAAATCGAGGTCTGCGAGATGGCCAGCGTCTCGCGCTCGTCGGTGCGGCAGGCGCTGACGCTGCTGGCGGCCGAGGGCTACGTCGAGTTGCGTGCCAACAAGGGTGCCACCGTCGTCGACTGGAACGAGGACAACCTCTACGAGATCTTCGACCTGCGCGCACTGC
>JAZKDA010000241.1:22598-35947 GCA_040387815.1 Pseudomonadota bacterium
GTTCGCGCGCAGCGAGGAGCACCTGGCCTTCGCCGAGGCGCTGCGCGCGCCCGCGCTGGCGCCGCATGTGCGGCTGCACCTCGACCGCGAGGGCACCGGCCAGAAGATCGACCTGCGCGCACTGCTGGAGGGCTATGGTAGCGCGCTGGCCGCGCGCCACGCCACCCCGGCGGAGGTTGAGGCGCTGCGCGCCGAGGCTCGGCAGTTCGATGCCTTGGTGCGCGCCGCCGAGATCGACACGCGTGCGGTGGCCGAGTCCAACAACCGGTTCCACCGCTTGCTGCTGGCGGCCGGCAAGAACCAGCGCATTGCCTCGCTGCTGACGGCGGTCGTGCACGTGCCCCTGGTGCGGCACACCTTCGCCAAGTACGCCCGCGAGACCTTCGAGCGCAGCGCGCAGCACCACCACGACCTGGTGGCCGCCATCGCCGCGCGGGACCCGGTCTGGGCGGAGAACGCGATGCGGGCACACATTCACGCCGCCAAGTTCGCCATCTTCGGCCCGCGCCCGGAGGCGCCGCCCGAGCCCGCCGCGCGCAAGAAGGCGCGCAAGCCATGACGCTGGCCCTGGACCATGTGGGCTTCATCGTGCCCGACCTGGCCGCCACCAGCGCCCTGCTGGAGGCGCTGGGGTTCAGCTTGAGCGCCCGCGCCGAGCACACCCGAACCCTGCCCACCGGCGAAGTGGTGCCGGCCGGCAGCGCCCAGCGCAGCCTGATGCTGGACGAGGGCTACATCGAGTTCATGGAGATCTTCGATCCGTCGGCCGGCCACATGCTGGCGCAGGCGGGCAGCGATCGCCACGGCCTGCACATCCTCGCCCTGGGCACGACGCACGCACAGGCCACCCATGCCGCTTGCACCGCCACGGGTGTGCCGGTGGGCCCGGTGATGGACTGGCGCCGCGCCGTCGACGAAGCCGGGGTCCGCGGCCTGGCGAGCTTTCGATTTTTTGGCGCGGCCGATTGGCACCCTGCCGACCCCAGCTACCTGTGCTGGGTGCAACACCTGACGCCCGAGCTGTTGCGGCCGGCGCACCTGCTGCGCCACGCCAACGCGGCGCAGGCCCTGGTGGGGCTGGCCTACGAGGGCGATGCGGCCTGGGCCCGGCGCCTGCGCGACGCCGGTGCGCCGGCCTCGGTCACGTTCAGCCCCGGCCCGGGCCCGGCCCGCGCGACGGCGCTCACGCTGCGCTTTGCCGCACTCGATGCCGTGATCGGCGCCGCACGCCGCTGCGGCATCGCCGTCACACCCGAGCCCGGCGGCGCCTGGCTCGATCTGCGCGCGGCCCTCGGGCTGCGCTGGCGCTGCGTCGCCGCCTGACCTACTTTCTTATCCTGGAGACACCGTGTCCGTACTGAACTTTCAAGCCGATGCCGCGCGCGCCATGGACGTGATGCAAGCCGGCGGTATTGCCATCCTGCCCAACGACGTCGGCTACTCGCTGATCGGTGCGCGCCTGCCGGCGCTCAAGAAGATCTTCGAGACCAAGCGGCGCGCCCCCACCAAGCTCAATGCCATGCTGGGCAACGAGGACCTGCACCGCGAGCTGCATGTGGTCAGCGAGCGTGGCCGCGCGATCGTGCAGGCCATCACGCAGGACTACGACCTGCCGCTGGGCCTGGTGGCCCCTTGCCGCAGCCAGCACCCCCTGCTGACCGCGCTGGAGCCCGAGACCTATGAGCGCAGCACCAAGGGCGACACGCTGCTCATGCTGCTCAATGCGGGCAAGTTCCACGCCGAGATCACCCGCCAGAGCCTGGCGCGCGGCACCCTGCTGTTCGGCTCTTCGGCCAACTTGTCGATGCACGGCACCAAGTTCCGCGTCGAAGACATGGAGCCGCAGATCACGGCCATCGCCGACGTTACGGTGGACTACGGATTGATGAAGTACCACACCTGGGCCAGCTCCTCCACGCTCTTGAACTGCGAGACGCTGGAGGTGGTGCGGTTCGGCTCCTGCTACGAGAACATCGCCGACATCATCACGCGCCATTTCAAGGTGGCGATGCCGCCGCGGCCCGCGGCCTGAGGGGACGCCATGCTCCCGCTTGAAGGCATCACCCTGCTGGACCTGACGCACATGCTGTCGGGCCCCTACGGCACCCTCCTGCTCACCGACCTGGGCGCGCAAACCATCAAGGTGGAGCCGCCCGGACCAGGCGAAGGCACGCGCGCCCTGCTGGCCGGCGACCCCGACCATTCCCGCCAGGGCATGGGCGCCTATTTCCTCGCACTCAATCGCAGCAAGCGCAGCGTGTGCGTGGACCTCAAGAGCGAAGCCGGGCGTGCGGTGTTCTACGACCTGGTGCGCCAGGCCGACGTGGTGTTCGACAACTTCAGCGTCGGCGTGCCCGCGCGCCTGGGCATCGACCACGCCACGCTGGCGGCCATCAACCCGCGCATCATCACCTGTTCGGTCACCGGTTTCGGCGAGACCGGCCCCGCCATTGAGCGACCCGCTTTCGATCAGGTGGTGCAGGCCATGGGAGGGGGCATGAGCATCACCGGAACGCCCGAGAGCGGACCGATGCGCAGCGGTATCCCGATCGGCGACCTCGGCGGCGGCCTGTTCGGCGCGCTGGGGGTGCTGGCCGCCCTGCAAAAGCGCACCCGCACCGGCGTCGGCGAGCACGTGGACATCTCCATGCTGGACGCCCAGATCTCGCTGCTCAATTACATGGCCACCATGCACCTGATGTCCGGGCAGGTGCCCACGGGCATCGGCAACGGGCACTTCGTGCACGTGCCCTACAACTGCTACCCGACGGCTGACGGCCATGTGATCGTGGCCTGCATCGGCGACGCCTTCTTCGAGCGGTTCGCCGCCTTTGCCGGCATCGCCGAACTGGAAAAGCCCGAGTACCGCAGCCAGCCGGTCCGCTACGCCGACAAGGCCCGCATCGACGCGCTGATCGCCGAGAAATTCCGCAAGCACACGACCGCCCACTGGTTGGCCGCGCTGCGCGAGGCGCGCATCCCCTGCGGTCCGGTCAACAACTTTGCCCAGGCGCTGAGCGATCCACAGGTGCTGGCGCGCGACATGGTGGTGGATGTCCCCTTGCCCGGTGGCGGGTTCGTGCGCTCGCCGGGCAACCCGGTGAAGGTGGGCCATGACTCGCACCGCGCCCACACCGCGCCACCGCGTCTGGGTGAACACACCGACGCCGTGCTGGCCGAATTGCCCGGCTACGATGCCCAGCGCCTGACGGCCTTGCGGTCGGCAGGGGCCATCGCCTGAGGGCCGCTGTGCCATGGAAAGCATCCACATCACCGACGTCTCGCCGCGCGACGGGCTTCAGAACCAGCCTGTGGCGGTGGACACGCAGGCCAAGCTGGAACTGGTCAAGCGCCTGGCCGCGGCCGGCGTGACGAGCGTCGAAGTCACCAGTTTCGTGTCGCCCAAGGCGGTGCCGCAGCTGGCCGACGCGGCCGAGCTGCTGCCCGCTGTGTCCCGCGCCTTGCCGGCGCTGCGCGCCTCGGTGCTCGTTCCTAACCTGAAAGGGCTCGAGCGTGCCGCCGCCGCCGGGGCCCGCGAGATCGCCGTGGTGCTGGCGGCCACGGAGACGATGAACCAGCGCAACATCAACATGTCGCTGGAGCAGGCAGCCCTGGTCAGTGCGCAGACGGTTCAAGCCGCGCTGGCATGCGGACTTCGCACACGCGCCTACCTGGCGGTGGCCTTCGACTGCCCCTTCGAAGGGCCAACGCCGCTGGCCCGGGTGGTGGCGCTGGCCGCACGCCTGCACGCTGCCGGAGCACACGAGGTGGTGATCGCCGACACCATCGGCTCGGCCTCGCCCGGCATGGTCAAACAGGGGTTGGCGGCCATTGCGCAGGCGTTGCCGTTGCCACAGTTGGCGGTGCATTTTCATGACACCCGTGGCATGGGCGTGGCCAATGCCTGGGCCGCCCTGGAGGCCGGCGTGCGCCGCTTCGACGCCAGCGTCGGCGGCCTCGGCGGCTGCCCCTTCGCCCCCGGCGCCGCCGGCAACCTCGCCACGGAGGATCTGGTGCTCATGGCCGAACGCAGCGGCTTTGCCACCGGCATCGCGCTCGATGGCCTGCTCGACGCCGTGGCGTTTGCGCAGGACTGCCTGAAGCGGCCCCTGGGCGGGCGCTCCACGGCCTGGTTGCGCGGGCGATCGGCTGGCGAACCCGCCATCCGCGGCGCCGCAGGCCGCCGCCCCCGCTAGTGGGTCGTGAATGCGGCCAGCTTCAGCTTGACCGCCACCTGGAGCAGACGTTTGTCCCGGGTCCACAAGAGGCCTGCCGGTTGCAGTCGCGTGGCCGCGAGAAAATGCAGATCCACGTAGCCGATCCCCATTGGACACGCCACGCGGAATTTGAGGCGCACGCTAAGCCTGTCATGCTTGAGGGACTTCAGATTCTGGACTAGCAGCTCAGGGCTGTCACGGACAAGCTCCTTTTCATCCGGTACCTCCAGTACCTTTACCTCAAGGAGCAAGCCATGCCGAAAATCGCCATCGTGCAAAGACCGCCGGTCCTGCTGGACCTGGGCGCCTCCATGGCGCGGGCCATCCAAGCGGTCGAGGAAGCGGCGGGCGCCGGCGCCTGTCTCGTGGTGCTGCCCGAATCCTTCCTGCCCGGCTATCCATCCTGGATCTGGCGTCTGGCCCCCGGCAAGGACGGCGCGCTCATCGGCCAGTTGCATGCCCGCCTGCTGGACAACGCCGTGGACATCGGCCGAGGCGACCTCAGCCCGCTGTGCCAGGCCGCGCGCGCCCACGCCGTCACCGTGGTGTGCGGCCTCAACGAGTGCGACCGCCTCGGGCGCAGCGGGACGCTCTACAACAGCGTGGTCGTCATCGGGCCCGAAGGAAGCTTGCTCAACAGGCACCGCAAGCTCATGCCCACCAACCCGGAGCGAATGGTTCACGGCTTCGGCGACGCATCGGGGCTGCGTACGGTCGACACGCCGGCCGGCCGCGTCGGCACGCTGATCTGCTGGGAAAACTACATGCCGCTGGCCCGGTATGCGCTGTATCAGCAGGGGGTGGAGGTCTACATCGCGCCGACCTACGACGCCGGCGATGGCTGGGTCAGCACCATGCGCCACATCGCGCTGGAGGGTCGCTGCTGGGTGCTCGGCAGTGGCACGGCGCTTCGGGCGGCCGACGTTCCCGACGATTTCCCCGGACGCGATCGCCTGTTCGCAGACCCGCTGGAATGGATCAACGACGGTGATTCCGTGGTGGTCGATCCCCAGGGCAAGATCGTCGCCGGACCGATGCGCCGCGAGCAGGGCATCCTGTATGCCGAAGTCGATCTGGCGCGCGTCGCGCCCGCCAGGCGAACGCTTGACGTCACCGGCCACTATGCGCGCCCCGACGTCTTTGCGCTGCAGGTGCGGCGCACGCCGGCAGCCCCCGTGCGCTACGTCGACGACCTTTCGCAGGAGGCCTCGCGGTAGCAAACGGTTTCGCAGGTGGATGGCATAGTGGTGCACCCTCACGATGACGACGCTGTCGTCCGCAATCACATGCCGGCCTCCCTGCGCAACGCCCTGCTCTCGGCGCGCGACCTGCTCATCTCCGCGGGCCCGGTCGCGGTGCTGGCGGCGGCGTTGCTGGTGCTCGCCTACATCTGGCTCGACCCCACGCCGCCCCGGCGTGTGCGCCTGGCCACGGGCCCGGCGCAAAGCGCGTATGAGGAATTCGGCAAACGCTACCGCGCCGCGCTGGCCACCGAGGGTATCGAGGTGGTGCTGGTGCCCAGCGAAGGCTCGCTGGCCAACGAACAACTGCTGCGCAACGGCGGCGCCGACCTCGGTTTCGTCCAGGGCGGCACGGCCTCCACGGCCGATGGCGCGGATGCCACGCCAGACCTCGTGTCGCTGGGCAGCCTGTTCGTCGAGCCAGTCTGGCTGTTCTATCGTGCCGATGCCGTGCGCCGGCGGGTGCCCGAGGGCACCATCACGGCGCTGACGCAACTCAAGGGCCTGCGCCTGAACGTCGGCACGCCAGGCAGCGGTGTGCCGCGCCTGATGGACCGCCTGTTCGAGGCGAACCGCATCGAGCGCTCGACCCTGGTGCTGTCGCAGCTGGAGCAAACCCCCGCCACCGTGGCCTTCCTGGCCGGCGAGCTCGACGCGCTGGTGTTCGCCTCGGCCCCCGAGTCGCTCATGGTGCAGATGCTGCTGCAGACGCCAGGGGTCAAGCTGATGGACCTGGCCCAGAGCGAGGCTTATTCGCGGCGCTTCGGCTTCCTCGCGCCCGTGGTGCTGCCGCGCGGGATCGTCGACCTGGCGCGCGACCTGCCGCCACAGGACGTGCGGCTGGTCGCCACCACCACCGCGCTGCTGACGCGGCCCCAGACGCATCCGGCCCTGGTGCAGCTGTTTGCGCAGGCCTCGCGCCCCTTGCACGGGCCGCCCGGCTGGTTCAACCGCGCGCGAGCCTTCCCCAATCTTGAACGCAGCGAGTACCCCATCTCCCGAGAGGCCGAACGCGCGATCGAATCCGGGGCGCCCTTCCTGCAACGCTACCTGCCGTTCTGGCTGGCCAACCTGGTCGAGCGCATGTGGCTGGCGCTGGGCATCATCCTGGCCATCTTGCTGCCGCTGTCGCGCGTCGTGCCGCCGCTCTACGCCTTTCGCATCCGCTCGCGGGTGTTCCGCTGGTACGGGCAGTTGCGCTCGATCGAGGAGCGGGCCGCCCAGGCGCCGGGCGGCGCATCCGAGTTGCAGCGAGAGCTCGATGCGCTGGAGCATCGCGTGACGCGGGTGACGGTGCCGCTGTCGTATGCGGACGAGTTGTATGCGCTGCGGGCCAACATCAACCTGGTGCGAGCCAGGGTCGGGGCTGGCGACCGATCCGCGCCGGCCCGTTAACGCATGATCGTTGCATACGCGTTCACGCGCGCTCGAAATCGATGAAGCCTTGCTCCGGGTCGACCGCGGCCAGGCGGACCTGCACCGAGTCGCCCACATCCACCCCCTCGAAACCGCGCACCAGACGGCCCTCCAGGAGCGGCCGCGACGTGCGAACGTACGTCCCCTTGGGCGCTGCGCCGGTCACGATGGCGGCAAAGGTCTCGCCGATGCGGTCCTGCATGAGCCAACCTTCGGCGGCTTTCATCACCTGCCGCTCTACGCGGTTGGCGTTGTCCTCCTGCAGCGAGCAGTGGCGCGCGATGTCCACCAGCGCTTCGAACGAGTAGGCGGGCGCCTCGCCGGCGAGCGCCGACTTGAGCAGGCGTTGGGTCACGAGGTCGGGAAAGCGCCGGTTCGGCGCCGTCGAATGCGCATAGTCGCTGACCGCCAGCCCAAAATGCCCCAGGTTCTTCGCGCCCGGCGCCGCTGCCACATATTCGCCCGGGCCGAGCATCTTGACGATGCGCAGAGACAGGTCCGCGAAACCCTGCGGGTCCGCCTGGCGCCGTGCGGTCAGGAAGCGATCGAGCGCAACGGCATCCGGCTCGGTGGGCAAGGTGACGCCATGGCTTGACGCCAGGGCCTCGATACGGTCCCAGCGGCGCGGCGATTGGAGAAAACGGCGCAGCGACGGAAAGCCCTGCTGCGCAAGATAGCGCGCCGTCGCGCCGTTGGTCGCGATCATCAGGTCGGCGATCAGGTCCTTGGCGCGGTTTCTCTCTTCCGCCCGCAGATCCACCAACCGGCCGTCCTGGAAGACCGGGCGCGCGGAGACGGTGTTGACATTGAGGGCGCCGCGCTGGTGGCGCCATTGCCGCAACCGCGCCGCCACCGCGTCGTGCAGGCGAAGCTGCAGATCAAGGCCGGGGACGGTCGCCAGCTGGGGCAGCGATGCGGCGTCCCCCCCGTCCAGCCATTGTGAAACCAGGTCATAGGTCAGTTTGGCGCGGTTGAACACCGCCGCGCGGTACAGCTTCGATGCCGTAACGCCGCCATCGGGCCGCACCTCCATGTCCACGACCACCGCCAGGCGTTCCTGCCCTTCATGCAACGAGGTGATGTCGGTGGACAGCACTTCCGGCAGCATCGGGAACACGCCAGCGGCGGTGTACACCGACGTCGTGTTCACGCTCGCGTGGCCATCGACCGCGCCACCTGCGCGTACCTTGCCTTCCACATCGGCCACGGCCACCAGCAGCCGCGTCGCGCCGCCGGCCAGTGGCTCGGCGACGCTGAGCTGGTCGAGATCGCGCGTATCGTCGTTGTCGATGGAGAACCAGGCCAGGTGACGCAGGTCGCGCACGTCGCCCGGACGTTGCGGCCCGGCGTGCCGCGCCGCCTCGGCCTCCGCCAGCGCGGCTGGCGCAAAGGTGGGCAACAGGCCGCGCGAGCGCATGGCTTGGGCAGCGAGGTCGTGCAGGTGGGAAATGTCGACGGATTTGGACACGGCACACTGTAGCGCGTCAGCGCACGCCCGCATCGATCGGTCTCATCACGGCCGCACAGGCCTTGATTGCCCGTGCGCAGCGCCAGCGCGGCTGCCCGCTAGACTAGCCGCGACCCCACAACAAAGGAGAGCGGTGTGCGCGTGCTGATGACGGGAGCGACTGGATTCATCGGGCGTGCAATAGCCAGGGCTCTGTTGGACGCGGGGCATGATCTGGTCTGCGCGGTGCGCAAGCCTGACCGGCTGGACCTGGGCCCGGGCCACTGGCGCGCGATCGAGGCCGACTTCGCCACCGTGCCGGACAGCGCCTGGTGGCAACCCCATCTGCAGGGCATCGACGCCGTGGTCAACACGGTGGGCATCATCCGGGAGACGGCCGGCCAAAGTTTCGAGGACCTGCACCACCGCGCCCCGGCCGAGTTGTTTCGGGCCTGCGCGGCGGCCGGCGTGAAGAAGGTGATCCAGATCTCCGCACTGGGCGCGGACACGCAGGCCAGCAGCCGCTACCACCTGAGCAAGAAGGCCGCCGACGACGTGCTGCGCGCTGCGCCAGTCGCGGGCGCCATTGTCCAGCCCTCGGTGGTCTATGGGCCGCAAGGCGCCAGCGCCGCGATGTTCAACAGCATGGCGGCGGCGCCGATGCTGGCGCTACCGCAAAGCGGCCGGATGCAGGTGCAGCCGGTCCACCTCGACGACGTCACGCAAGGGGTTGTGGCCTTGCTTGAAGCGCCCCCGTCGGCCATGGTCACCATCGCGTTCGTCGGCCCCAAGCCGATGGGCATGGCGACCTACCTGCGGGAACTGCGCCGCGCGCTTGGCATTGCCGGGCCGCTTGCGGTGCTGCCGCTGCCGACCACGCTGTTCATGGCCGGCGCAGCACTGGCATCGCATGTCCCTGGCAGCATCCTCGACGCGGAAACCGCCGGCATGCTGCTGCGTGGCAACGCCGCGCCAGCCGACGATTTTGAGCGTTTGTTGGGGCATGCACCTCGGCCCGTGTCCCGCTTCGTCGATGCTGCACTGGCCGCGCCGCTGCGCATGCAGGCCGTGCTGGGCGTGTGGCTGCCCGTGCTGCGCGTGGCGCTGGCGCTGCTGTGGATCTGGACGGGCGTGGTGTCGCTTGCCCTTCACCCGGTGCAGGCAAGCGATGAGTTCTTGGCAAGGATGAACCTGGCCGGCGGCACGGCGACGCTGGCGCTGTATGGCGCGGCCGCCGTCAACATCTTGCTGGGCGTGCTCACGCTTGCCTGCCCCGCGCGCTGGCGGCGATCGGTCTGGCTCGCGCAGTTCGCGCTGATCGGCGCCTGCACCATGTTGCTCACCGTCTTGCTGCCCGAGTACTGGCTTGCCCCCTACGGCCCCCTCAGCAAGAACCTGCCCCTGCTGGCCGCCCTCGGGATGCTGTGGGCACTGGAGCCCGCGCGCAACAACGGGGGCGCCTAGCTCACGGCGCCGCAAGCGCGAAACGTCATGCCGAACCCGCGCGCGGAATCGCCAGGAAGAAGCGGACCATTTCCGCAGACGCATCAGGACCGCTGCCGTCGGTGTAAGAGCCGCTGGCATGGCCACCCGACCAGGCGTGGCCCGCGCCGTGGAGCGTCCACGACTCGATGCGCGCGACGCCATCGACGTCGGCATGCACAGTGCGGCTGTAGCTGCGCCCCGCCGGCGACGTCGCGCGCAGCGTGCTCGACGTCAAGGGACTGCCGCCGCGCTCTTGCCGGAACGCATCGCTGGCCTGTTGGACGATGCGCACGGCGTTTTCGTGCTGCACGGTGTGGTCGCGGTCCCCATGGAAGACGATGGTGGGCACCGCGTGCTGGACAGCCCGGCTCGACACCGCGCCCGAACGTGGCAGCCCCGCACCCGTGCGACCCCGGCCGCCCTTCATCGCCGCCATGGCAGACGGGATGTCGTGGGCACTTGCGTAAGGCAGACCCGAGTGCGCACCCACGCCGGCAAAAAGCTCGGGATAGGCCTGCCCCAGCACCACGGCCATGGCCGCGCCAGCCGACAGCCCGGCGACGAAGACACGGCGCGGGTCGGCACCGTGACGCGCAGCGACCTCGGCAACGATGCCGGCGATCAACGCGGGCTCACCGGTGTCGCGCACCTGGTCTTTGGCATTGAACCAGTTCCAGCACTTGGACACGTTGGCGTGCGCGGCTTGCTCCGGGTAGACCACCAGAAAACCGTGTTCTTCGGCCAGGCGGTTCATCCTCGTCCCGGCGGCGAAGTCGTCCGCCGATTGGGTACAGCCGTGCAGCATCACCACCAGCGCAGGCTGCGCCTGGACGCGTGCAGGAACGTACAGCTTGTAGGCGCGGCTGCCGATGGCATTGCGCAATTCGTGGGTCTGGAAGGTTCCCGGCGCGTTGTCGTCGTCGATGATGTTCGGGCGTTGGCGCGGGGTGTCGCGCAGCGTGGC
Source organism: Pseudomonadota bacterium (assembly GCA_040387815.1). Taxonomy (GTDB): domain Bacteria; phylum Pseudomonadota; class Gammaproteobacteria; order Burkholderiales; family Burkholderiaceae_C; genus Ramlibacter. Next base: position 33,369 of record JAZKDA010000241.1, read on the forward strand.
GGGAGCGTCGACGACGCGTGCGCTGACGTCGATGAATGCATCCGGCGCAGCGGGCGCCGGCCTGGGATCTGACGCGCCGTTTGCCGACAGGGCCTGGCGAATCGTCTGGGTGACGCTGGCCATGGGGCCGGACGTCGTGTCGAGCCCCGCGGACGCGAGCGCCCGCTCGATCGTGTCGGTGATCGTTGCGGCGTCGAACGCGGGTGCGCGGAAGTTGGAATAGCGATTCATCTGTGCTTTCAAGTCAAAAAAAAAGGCGGGAGGAGCTAGCGGATGCGATCGGCAAGCGCTTTGCGAACGGCGGGGCTGGCCTGGAAAGCGCCCAGCACGGTGACGGATTCGATGGCGGCGCTTGCCAGTTCGGGCGGCACGTCGTCGGCGATACGGGCGAGCCCGACCACCTGCACCTGCAGGCGCTCGCCCGCCGCCACGGCACGTTCCAGGTCCGCGCGACTGAAGTGCTGCAGACCCACCATCAGGGTGCGCCGGGCCACCGTCTGCTTGACTGCATCGGCGTGCAGCGCCAACTGGTTTCGAAGCGCCGTTCGCACGAGATCGGACCGGTTCGAGTAGAAGCCCTCCTGCACCAGCAGGTCGACCTGGCCCAGGTCGACAACGCCGACGTTGATGGTCATCTTCTCGGTTTCTCCGGCCTTGGGGCGGAGTTCGACAGCGGTGGTAGTGGGCTTCATGGAAACTGATTGGATTCTGTATGGATGCTGCATGGCATCTGTTTGGATTCCAATTGGAGCATGCATAGCCCCGATACGCGTGAAACAGCGCGTAACGCGCACCACCATTTGAGTGGCCGCGGACGCCTCAGGCCGGCCGTTTGGCGTTGAGCGTGGCCTTCTCGATGGAAGCCACGACTTCGCCCTTTTGATTCTTGAAAGAATCACGCCGCTTGATCACGCCGCCCCGTTCGCCCTTGTCAACCAGTTCGACGATCTCGCATTCCATATGGATCGCGTCGCCGATGCGAACGGGCTTGGTGAAACGCACCTTGTCCATGCCGTAGAACGCGACCACCTTGTCCATGGTGCCACCCAGATCGAACACCAGGCCGGTTCCCAAGGACAGGATCAGACAGCCGTGGGCGATGCGTCCGCCAAAGCCCAGCTTGATCGCCGCTTCGTCGCTGACGTGCTGTGGTGAGTAATCGCCGGAGAGTTCGCAGAAGTGGTTGATGTCCGACTCCGTGACGACATGTTCACCGGTTCGGAAAAAATCGCCGACCTCGACTTCGTCGAAATAATTGTTGGCTGTCTTCAATTCACGTGCCATTGCGGTTTCCACCTTGCCGTGAGGCTCAGATTTCGAAGTTGTAGATGCGAACCCCGTCGTCGCGGGTCTCAAAGACCACTTTCAAGACCTCGCCGCCCTTGAGCTCGCGGCCATCCCAGTTGACGATGTTGCCAAGCAATCTGATCTTGTCGGCGAATTGCGCCAACGCAATCACATAGGGAACCTGGTCCTTGAGCGCCGGATGCGACGCATGGTGGATGGTCGTCCAGCTGTAGAGCCGGGCGGTGGGAGGCGCTTGCCGCCATTGTGTTTCCAGCGCGTAGCAGTAGGGGCACATCGGGCCCGCAGGCCATCGCGGCTTGCTGCAACTGGCGCAGTGCGGCAGCATCAAACGGCCGTCAGCCAGGGCATCCCAGAAGGGCTGGGTGTCCAGATCCGCCACCGGAGCAGGCATTCCTCGCAGGGCCATGTGCTTTCCTTCCTCTTGTTTCAGTCGGGTCCGGCTTTGCGCACTGGACGAAGCCTTAGTCCTTCGTGAGGATCAAGGCGGCGGAGAGCTGGGCTACCGAGCTGCACGACAAGACCACTTCGGCGCCCTTGACCTGTGAGGTGGATGAGCCTCGCAACTGCCGCACCGCTTCGATCACGTGAGGCATGCCGTGGATGTAGGCCTCAGAGTGATTGCCACCGTGGGTATTGACCGGTAGGGCGCCATCGAAATGAATGCGGCCCCCCTCGACGAACCTTCCGCCCTCACCGATCGGACAAAACCCATAAGCTTCGAGCGACATGATGACGAAGGGCGTGAAATGGTCATAGATCATCACGGCGTCAATATCGGTGGGGCCCAGGCCCGCGCTGGCGTAGACATCCTTGGCCGTGTGCACGGACTCGGGGATGGCCAGATCGTCCCTGAACACAATGCCTTGCGCGCGGGTGCCGCTGCCCTGTGCGGCGCCGGCAATGACCGCGGGCGGATGCCGCAGATCACGCGCCCGATCGCGCGTGGTAACCACCACCGCGCAGGCCCCGTCGGATTCAATGCAGCAGTCGAACAGGCGCAAGGGGTCGGCGATCATGCGCGAGGCCTGGTGATCGTCCAGTGTGAGCGGGGTTCGCATCATGGCGGCGGGGTTTCGCGACGCGTGGCGTCGCATGGCCACGGCCACTTCGCCGAATTGCCGACTGGTGGTGCCGTACTCGATCATGTGCCGGCGCGCGAAGGGCGCGAACTTGTGCACTGGCGTCAGCATGCCCCACGGCTGCTGAAAGGCCAGCACACCGCGTGCGGTCTGAGCATCCTTGGCCTGGCCATACCGCACGCCTGATCGTTC
>JAZKDA010000241.1:35957-44819 GCA_040387815.1 Pseudomonadota bacterium
AAACACACCACCGTTTCAGCCAGGCCCGCGGTGATGGCCGCGGCTGCGTGCACCAGCGTCGCGTTGCCCCCCGTGCCGCCGTAAGCCGTTTCGCTCATCCAGCGCAAGTTGCGAAACCCGGCGTGCGAGGTCAGGGCGACTTCATCGATGTTGTCCATGTCATAGCGCACCAGGCCATCGACATCCGCCGGGGTCAGCCCCGCATCGTCGAGCGCGGCGCGAATGGCCTCACAGGCAAGGCGTAGCTCCGTTCTGCCGGAATTCTTTGAATAATCGGTTTGCCCGATGCCGACGATTGCACTCTTGTTGCGAAGTGACATGGGGTGATATCCAGCAAGTGCGGCTGAGTCAAGAATGAAGCAGGTGACGAAGTTCACCCACGTGCGCCTGGAACTCGCCGCTTTGCTCAAGCTCGGGTTGCCGCGGCCGCGCGAAAGATACTTCGGTGGTCCTGACGATGCGGCCGGGTCGGGCCGCAAGCGAGATCACCCGGTCGGCCAGAAACACGCTCTCGGGTATCGAATGGGTCACGAAAACCACGGTGGACTGCAGGTTCATCCAGATGCGTTGCAGCTCGAAGTTCATCGCATCGCGGGTCATGGCATCGAGCGCGCCAAAGGGCTCATCCATCAGCAATATTCGAGGGTTGTGCGACAAGGCGCGCGCGATCGCCGCGCGTTGCGCCATGCCGCCGGACAACTCATGCGGATAGGCGTTTTCGAACCCATGGAGACCGACGAGCTCGACCAATTCCTGAGCCCGCGCCATGCGTTCGCGCTTGGCCATGCCGCGCAGCTCCAGTGGCAATGCGATGTTGCGCACCACGGTGCGCCATGGAAAAAGGTTGGACTGCTGGAACACAAAGCCCAACTCGCCGACAGCGGCGGAATTCTTGCCGGACCCCTGCCACAACGATTCATTGCCGATCGTGATCGTCCCCGTGGTGGGGCGGATCAGCCCGGCGATCATGCGCAGCAGGGTCGTCTTTCCGCAACCCGAGGGGCCGACGACGACGACGAATTCGCCTTTGCCGATGGTCAGGCTGGTGGGGGAAAGGGCAACGACGTCTCCGGTGTTGCTCGAATAGGTCTTGCTGATGGTTTGCAGCGAAATTTCTACACCGTTGATCACGCGCCACCCTCGCCAAACATGGCAATCAATGCGCGCCGGTCGATCTTGCCGGCGCTGGTCAAAGGAAACTCCCCCATGATGCGGTAGCGCTTGGGCTGCGCATAGCGCGCGAGCCGGTCTTTGGCAAATGCCCTTAGAACGGCTTCGTCAAGCTGTGTCGCGGCCCGGGGCATCACCGCCAGGACCAGCTCATGGCCCCACTCAGCGCTCGGAAGGCCCAGCAGTGCGACCTCGGATACGCCATCGCATTGCCGGAAAACATCTTCGACCAAAGCCGGATAGACATTCACACCGCCGGTGATCAGCACGTCGTCCGCGCGGCCTTTGTACTGCAGGTAGCCGCGAGCGTCGCGCGTGAGCAGATCGCCCGGGTTGACATGCTCGCACGCGATCACGCCCGAGCCTTCGGTCTCGATGGCCACGGCGACCCCAGGCCCGCTCACCAGAACCTGCGAGCCGGCGCCGGCCGCCGCGCCAGCTTGCGCATCCAGCAAATGAAAATGCACGCCAAACGCGGCCATGCCCACCAGATCGCGGTCAGCGGACTCCACCATTTCCTGCGCAGTGGCAACAGCCATCGCGCCGGCTTCCACCGATCCGTAGTAATTGAACATGCGGCCGCCCACCCGATCAATCCAACGCTCGACCACGCCCGGGTCGAGTTTGGCGCCACTGATGACGGTGACAATTGAATCGTCAACGCGCGCCGTGGCTGCATCGACAATTCGGGACGCCATGGTGGGAACGACGACACTGGCCGTGCAGCCCCTGACCTCCCGCAGCCATGCATTCGGCTCGAAGCGCTCGCGCAGCACCACCGCACCGCCCAGGTACAGGTGCGAAAGCGAAAACGATCGACCGGCACCATGAAAAAGCGGCGTCGTGCACAGGAATCGCCCCCTTCGGCGCAAGCCGAATTCGGCCATCTGCGCGATGAACCGCGCCACCGTGTTGCCGTGCGTCAGGTGCGCGAACTTGAGCTTGCCGCTGGTACCCCCCGTCGATGAAATCAAATGCAGGGCATCGAACCGGCCGGCCGGCAGGATGTCCCCGGCCGATGGACTGTCCTTGTCGGCCCGGCCCACCATGCCGGTGCGAGACACCACGTGCACCGGCGCCTGCGACACCGAACGCATCCGATCTTCATCGCCAGGCGAGCAAAGCACATGGTCGACGCCGCTGGCCCGAAACCGCCGGCCGATGTCATCGGCGGGCCACTCGGGCGCCACCGGCACTGCCGGTATCTCCGCGGCCGCGGCGGCGATCAAAGCCACCAGATGGCCCGCCTCATTGCCGGCCGAAATGCCCAAGCGCCTGACGCTTCGCTCCTGAAGAAATCGCGTCATGGCCACACTCTCGGCCAGCAGGTCCTTCCAGGTGAGGCTTCGGTAGTCGTCCTCGATGGCGCAGCGCCCCGGGTGCACCTGCGCATGCTCATTGACGGCCTGGGTCAGCGTGGGAACCAAGGCAGCACCATTGTCGGCAACGAAGGACAAAATGGGGCGGGCATGGTCAAACCTGCCGAACGCGGACAGAGTCATGCCAGGGAATGGCAAGGCGCTTGATCATCACCACGATCGAGTAGAGGATGAATCCGAGGGCGGTCAGGAGGACGATCGCCGAGAACAAGCCTTCGATCTGAAAGGAGTTGAGGCGAGAGATGGTGACGTAGCCCAAACCGCTGTTGCCACCGAGGAATTCGCCCACCACAGCGCCGATCGTGGCGAAGACGATGCCCATTTCCATCCCTGCCAAGGTGTACGGCAGGGCAGAGGGAAGTTCCAGCTTGAAGAAGCTCTGCACATTGGTGCCGTTGCTTGTTTCCATCACTTCACGGTAGCCGACGGCAATCGATTTGAAGCCCAGCAAAGTGTTCATGAAGATCGGGAAGAAGGCCAGCACGGCCGCCACGATCACCTTGGACGTGCTGCCAAAGCCGAACCAGACCACGAACAAAGGAATGAGCGCCACCTTGGGCACCACCTGAAGTGCCACGATGAAGGGATTGAGCACCTGCTCCATCACCGGGATCTTGTACAGCACCAAAGCCACCACCATGCCGATGACCACGGCCAGCGCGAAGCCGACGATGATCTCGTGCAGCGTGGTCATGAGGTGGGAGAAAGTCACCGGGTTGGTCAGATCCTGGCCCAATGCGGCAAGCACCTTCTCCGGGGCCGGCAGGACAAAGGGCGATACACCCGACCAGACCACATAGGCCTTCCAGACCAGGAAGAACAGCACCAGAATGGCCGGCGTCGTGATCAGCGTCAGCCGAGAGCGCAGGGCGCGCCCATTGCGAACGGGCGCTGGGGCAGCGGCGGCCTGGGCGTCGAGTTTGGTCATGGCTTGGGCGAGTGTGCGCCGCTGGCGGCCTGGGCTGCGCGGGTGAATTGCGCCAGGTCGGTCATGTAGGCAAAACCGAAGGCCATCGCGTCCAGCGAAGGCTGGTGGCGCTCCTGTGCCCAGTCGGCGCAGGCATCGGTGACCACATAGGTTCGGTAGTCACGCTGGGAGGCATCGCGCACGGTGGTCTCCACGCACATGGAGGTGGTGACGCCGCCGATGAACAAGGTGCTGATCTCCTCGCCACGAAGCACGGCCTCCAGCGGGGTGGCATAAAAGCTCGACATGCGCGGCTTGTCGATCACGATGTCTGTGGGGGCCAAAGTCAGCTCGCTCCAAAGCGCGCTATCGGCCTTGTCTGAGCGCAGTGAATGATTCGCCCGGATGTTGGGCCGAAGCTCGCGTGTGTACCAGCCCCCGTCGCGGTAGTCCGGTCGAAGGCAATAGCGTGTCCAGATGACGGTGATGCCCGCGGCGCGCGCGGCTTGGGCCATCTGATCGCAGGCCCGCGCGGCACGCTCGGACGACGCAATGCTTCTGCCTTGCCGGGCCATGCTGCCGCTGGGTGAACAAAATGCCTCCTGAAGATCGATCAGGAGCACCGCCGTGCTCGGGGGATCAATGGTCATTTACCGAACGCTTTGTCCCAGAGCTCGTTGGTGTAAAAGCGCGTGGGCGGGGCCTGCTTGATCACATTCGCATCGATCGCGAGTTTGGTGGCCGATGCCCAGGCCGCCGGATTGTTGCGCAACAAATTGGCAGGGCCTTGCTCAACCCAGGACTGGCTCTCGATGCGCAAGCCACCCAGCGCAGCGGTCGGGTTGTTGGCCTCTGGCACGTTGTACTTTTGAATGGCCCCAAGCAGCTTCGAAATATCGTTGCGGCCGATCTGCGCCAGAGCGTCCTCGAACGCGCCGCGCGCGCCGCGCAGGAAGCGAATCAGCTCCTCGGGCTTCTTGGTGACGTTTTCAACCGTGGTGATATAGACCTGACCAGGCACAGGCACCAGATCGTGGGTGGCCACATTGGTGAACGGCACGCCGCGGGATTTGAGCTCGACCACGGCCGCGTTTGTGCCGATGAAGGCGTCGATCTTTTTCTCCTGCACCAGCCCGAAGGAGCCGGCGCTGGGGCCGACCACCTGACGCCTGACGGTCTTGGTGTCCACATTGGCACTGGCCAGGATCAAATCGAGAGTCTGCGACGTGGCGCCGCCCACGGAGACGATGCCGATCGTCTTGCCGACCATATCGCTGGCCTTGCGGATCGGGTTGTCCGCCGAGCTGATGATCTGCAGTGGCGCGATGTGGGCAATGGTGCCGATCGCGATGACGGGAACCCCGCTGTTGGCCACCGCATTCATCACGTCGATGCCGGCGCCACGGGTGACCAGCGCCTGCCCGGTGAGCAACTGCTGTATGGCTTGCGATGAGCCCTGGGCGGCCTGTACAGTCAGGTCGAGCCCCGCGTTCTTCATGAACCCGCCGGCTTCACCATAAAGCAAACCGGTGTAGGCAAGAAGGTAACCCGCTGGCGTGATCGCGGTGGCCTTGAGCATTTGCGTGGGCGGTGCGGCGCCAGTGCGGGCACCCGCCGGGCCGGCCTGAGCAATCTGTATGGCGCCGTCACTGGCAGCCATGGCCCCACATCCGGTGGCGGCAAGCATCAATGCTCCGATCGATCTGAAAATGAACCGGGTCAAGTGCAGCATGTCGAATCTCCAGAGGAAGGATGGACCATGAACCACGCCGCACCACTCTACACTGATACGTTTGAAGCTGCACAGGGGAAACCATGGACACCCAGATCAAAGCCATCGATGCGGTCGTCAACATATGGACCGCGCAAGCCTTGCAGGGCCGGCCCGATCGACGCCCGTTCTACGAGAAGATGCGAGTACCCAAGGAGCTTTACGAGGGCATCTCACTGGAAGTGATGCTCGAGCGAATGGACGTGGCCGGCATCGACCGCGCGATGCTCATCGCCGCCAAGGTGGGCGTCAAGGGAAACCCGTACTGCTACCAGGTTCCCAACGAACTCGTGTTTGACGCGGTCCAAAAATATCCCGACCGCTTTTACGGCTTGGCCGGCATCGATCCAACCGAGGGAATGCGCGGCGTGCGTGAGCTCGAACGTGCCGTCAAGGAATACGGCTTCATCGGTGCCCATGGCTATCCGCACTGGTATGAGCTTGCGCCCGACCACGCCCGTTGGTATCCGTTCTATGCGAAATGCGTCGAGCTGAATATTCCGATTCAGCTTCAGGTGGGTCAATCGATGATCTACGACGTGAATTACCCGAGGCGCAGCGTCGGTCGCCCCATCAGCCTGGACAATGTGGCCTGCGATTTTCCCGAGCTCAAGCTGATCGGGATCCATGTGGGCATACCCTGGACGGACGAGATGATCGCCATGGCCTGGAAACATCCGAATGTCTATATCGGATGCGACGCGCACAGTCCGGCCTATTGGCCTGAATCGTTCGTCAAGTACATCAACTCATACGGACAGGACAAAGTCATCTTCGGATCAGACTATCCGATTCTGAGGTTCGATCGAACCATGCAGGAAATCGCCGCGTTGGGCCTGCGCCCGGAGCCGCTGCGAAAGCTGCTCCGGGACAACGCAGTGCGCGTTTATGGGCTCAACACCTGATCCCAGGTTTGAGCTGAACGCTCAGGACTTGGTCTTCGCGTCCGCAGCCGTGGCCTGCTTGGCCGTGGTCTTGGCCTTGTCATAAGCCGCCTTCGCATCCTTCTTGCACGTGGCGACTGCGGCGCCTTGCTGGTCCTCGCACTTTTCCTTGGTGACCTCATACTCACCCTCGGCCTTCATCAGGCGCAGCTTCTCGTCGGCCTTGGCCCCTGGCTTGTTCTTGGCGTCGAGCTCGGCCTTCGCGATTTTCTCCTTGGCCTTTGCCTCGGCTTGGCAAACGTCCTTGGCGTTGGCCGTCATGGGGTCGCAGGCCTTCTTGTCCGCCTTGGCCTGTGCCTCGATCTTGTCCTTTTCAGCTTTGTAGGCGTCCTTGGTCATCGCATCCGCTGCGAAGGCGTTGCCACCGATGCCAAAGCCGATGGCGATTGCCAGAGAAATAATGTGTTTGTTCATGGTGAAGCCTTTCCTTTCAAGTGAAAGCCGGGCTATTGCACCGCAAGAGGGGCGCCAGGGACGTCAGCGGGGAATGCCGGTCGTTGTCGGCGCGCGATTACAAGAGCCGGGGCGTCTCGGCCTGTCTGGCTCAGCGCCTGAGGCGCTGAGGACGCACTGCCCACGCTTGGCTCATGAGCAAATGCATCGGCAGTTCGAGCCGGGGCCCGACGGCGCGTTCTATTCCAGCGGAATGTTGGCGCCCTTGATCAGCGTGTCCCAGCGGGTCTCGCCCGTGGTGATGGCAGCAGCCACCTGGGCGGGATTGCTCGGCGGGGACATCCCGACGATCCCGACGGCCTTGACTTTGCCGGGGAACGCGGGGTTCGACAGCACCTTGTTGGAAGCGTCGTTGAGTATTTTCTGGATGTCTGCCGGCATCTGGGGCGGGGCCACGATGAAAAGGTGGGCGGCCGGGGCGGCCGTGGTGGTCTTGAAACCTGGCATGCCAGCCTCTTCCATCGTGGGCAAATCCGGGTACGCCGCGTCGCGCTTGTCCGCAACGAGGCCGAACGCCTTGACCCTGCCCGCGCGGACGAACTCCATCGCGCCGCTCGGCACGAAAGCGAAGGTGATCCGGTCGGAGATCAGATCCGCCATCACCTCGTTGGTGCCGCCTTTGTAAGGTACATGCAGCGTCTTGACCCCGAGCTCCTTGTTGAACATCTCGCCGTACAGGTGCAGTGCGGTGGCGATGCCAGCGGAGCCGAAGGAATGCTTGGTGGGGTCCTTGCGCACCAGGGCCATGAATTCCTGGAGGTTCTGTGCCGGCACACTGGGTGCCGCGACCATCACGAAGCCCAGCTTCAGCATGTCGGCGATCGGCGTGAACGCCCGCAACCCAGCGTAAGGCAGCTTGCCTTGCATGGACGGAGGCAGCGCGATCGGCAGAGCCGTCAAGAACAGCATGTAGCCGTCGGGCTTGGCCCGGTACACATAAGGTCCGGCCACGGTCTGGTTCGCGCCGGGCCGGTTATCGATGACGACTGGCGTGTTGAGCACGGCGCTGAGATCGTTGGCATACACCCGCCCCACGGTGTCGGCGACGCTGCCGGGGCCAAAGGGGATCACCAGAGTGATTGGCTTGCTCGGGAAGGTATCCGCACTGGCAGCGCCCGCTCCCGCGGCAAGTACGAGCGAGGCCAGCAGCCGAGCGGCCGCCCCGAGAATGTCACGCAGCGTCATGAAGAATCCTTTGTCTCGTATGCCAGGTTGAGTGGCGGCTTGTCGTTGGGGAAAAGCCGGCGTGAAGTTCGCCGGCGCGGGGAAAAAAGTGCTCGCTTCACATTGCGGAACACGGCTAGCCGAGGGACTCTAGCGAGAGGGTTTAATTCGGTCAAGCGCGTGCTTGTATCGGGCGCGAGCGGTTCTCAGGACCGGCGCGGGTTCTGAGAGAGTGTGAGACTGTCTGATTTTTCTGATCTGGCCTGCCCGAGAGGAATCGAACCTCTGACCCACAGCTTAGAAGGCTGTTGCTCTATCCAACTGAGCTACGGGCAGCCGAAGACGCGGCGATTCTCGCATTCTTCCGGGGCGTCCTTCACTTCGTTCCGTGCCGCAGCGCTTCCACCGCCGCCTGCACCACCCCCTCCACGCTGCCGCTGCGCGCATGGCGCGCGCGCAGCCAGGTGGCGTGGTTGCCCTGGTGTCCGGCCGCCTGCTCGACTTCCACCAAGGCGGCTTGTGAGTCGAGCAGCACAGCATGCGGGCGGATCTGCTTGATGGTGGCCAGGATGTCTTCGCGGATGGAGACCTGCTCTCGCGTCTTGGGGTTGACCATCATGCCGTCCAGCCCGAAGCGGCAGGCCTGGAAGCGGTTGTAGGTGTAGACGAGGTAGTCGTCCTCGACCGGCGGCGGCTCGTTGCGGCCCAGCAGGTGACGGCACAAGGCCTGCAGGTAGCAGGCCAGCGCGGCGGCGCGCTCCACTGTCAGCGGGGTGTCGCACACGCGCAGCTCGATGGTGCCGTACTCGGGCTTGGGCCGGATGTCCCAATAAAAGTCCTTCATGGATTTGACCACGCCGGTGGACTCCATCTTGGCGAAGTAGCCATTGCAGAACTCGTCCCAGTTCAGCACGAAGGGCGCGCGGCCGCTGAGGGGGAAGGCGAACACCGAGTTGAGCCGCGCCGAATCGAACAGGGTGTCCACGCCCTGGAAGAACGGCGACGAAGCCGATAGCGCGATGAAGTGCGGCACATACCTATTGAGCGAGTGCAGCAGAAACAGCGCCTCGTCGG
>JAZKDA010000242.1:0-4347 GCA_040387815.1 Pseudomonadota bacterium
GGCCCGCCACCAACGTTCGGTTGATGCTGTAGCGCCCGTCCGCCGCGACCGCGACGATGACTTCCCTGTCGCGGTTGCGCTGCACGTCGGCGTCGGCTACCGGCAGCCGAAGCTGCAGCTCGGTGAACTTGCTGTAGGTGGTGGTCAGCATCAGGAAGATCAGCACCACCAGCAGAACGTCGATGAACGGAATCAGGTTGATCTCTGGCTCGAGCCGGGTGCGGGGGCGGAAGTTCATGCGGATCCGTCTACTTGCGCAGGCTCAGCAGATGACGCGCGAAATGCTCGGAAGCCAGCTCCAGCGTCAGCAGGTATTCGTCGACCCTGGCCCGGAAGTAACGCCAGAAGATCAGCGCCGGAATCGCCACCATCAAGCCGAACGCGGTGTTGTACAGCGCGATGGAGATGCCGTGTGCGAGCTGGGCCGGATTGCCGGCGCCGCTGGCGCTGCCTGGCGACTGCGATCCGAAGATCTCGATCATCCCGACCACCGTGCCAAGCAACCCCAGCAGCGGCGCGGCCGACGCGATGGTGCCCAGCGCGCTGAGGTAGCGCTCGAGGCGATGGGCCACGGTCCGGCCGGTCTGCTCCATCGTCGATCGCAAATCGCCTTCGGTGCAACGGGGATTGGCGTTGAGCGCGCGCAATCCGCTGGCGAGCACCTCGCCCAGCGCCGAGTTTTGCTCGAGCTGGCTCACGACGTCGGGCGTCGGTATGTGCTGGCGAGACACCGCGACCGCTTCGTCCAGCAGCCGCGGCGGCACGATCTTGGCGGATTTCAGGCTCAGGAAGCGCTCGATGATGAGGGCCAGGGCAATGATGGAACAGGCGATCAGCGGCCAGATCGGCCAGCCAGCGGCTTGTATGATCGAAAACAAGAGGCGTTCTCCAGCGCGAAACGGGGGCGCGACTGGCCGCGATTATCAGGCACAGCCGCACCAGCACGACAGCAGCTCGAATGCGTGGGCGCATTCCCACAAATCTTGTGGATAACTTTGTGCAGAACCTGGCCTACTGCTGGGCCAGAGCCGCGCCAAATGGGCCTCGTTACAGATCGATGACAAATTCAGCAGCGAAATTTCCTTGTAAATCAACGGCATGCCACGAAAACTCGTGCATCCCCAAGGCTTGGATGGTTTTGCGGGGCTTGACAGCACGCTGTGGACTAACTCCACACGGCAAAGCGGCGCGAAGCCGCATCCACACTCATGTCTGAAGAGCGAAACCCAGTATCGGCGCGGCGAATCTGGCAGGTTGGCGCGCTGTGCCGCGCCGTTGCTGATGCCCTGGACGCCAGGTTCAACCCTGTCGCGGTCCGCGGCGAAATTTCGGGCTTCTCGCGCGCGTCCAGCGGGCATTGCTATTTCACGCTCAAGGACGGCCAGGGCCAGATCCGCTGCGCGATGTTCCGTCGCGCAGCCGGCCTGCTGAACTTCACACCGCGCGACGGCGACCAGGTCGAGGTGCAGGGCCGGCTGGATGTGTACGACGCCCGTGGCGACCTCCAACTGATCGTCGAGAGCCTCACCCGCGCCGGCCAGGGCAGCTTGTTCGAGCGGTTCATGCGCCTGAAGGCCCAGTTGGAGGGCGAGGGCCTGTTCGAGACTGCGCGCAAGCAGCCGCTGCCCATGATGCCGCGCGGCATCGGCCTGGTCACCTCGCTCGGGGCGGCGGCGCTGCATGACGTCGCCACCACCTTGCGGCGGCGCCTGTCGCACATTCCAGTGGTTCTGGCGCCGGCACCGGTGCAAGGGGCCACGGCGGCGGCCGAGCTGTGCCGCGCGCTGGAGGCGCTCTACACGCGGGCCGCCGGCGGCGAGATCGACGTCATCCTGCTGGTGCGCGGCGGCGGATCGCTGGAAGACCTATGGTCCTTCAACGACGAGCATCTGGCCCGCACGATCGTGCGCAGCCCCGTACCGGTGGTGTGCGGTGTCGGGCACGAAACCGATTTCACCATCGCCGATTTCTGCGCCGACCTTCGCGCGCCGACACCGACGGCCGCCGCCGAGCTGGTGGCGCAGCCCCGTGAGGTCTGGCTCAACGTGCTCGACGCCCTGCGGGAGCGGCTTTCCCGCGCATCCGTGCGTCGGCTCGACACCGCGGCCCAGCGGCTCGACGCGGCTGGCACGCGGCTCGGACGCCCCTCGACGCTGATCGCCGGGCAGCAACGAGGGCTCTCGGCGGTGGGGCACCGGTTGCAGTGGGCGACGCACAAGCGATTGCAGGCGGCGCACCAGCGGCTCGCGACGGTGGAAGCCGCGCGCACCCGCGCCGGGCCCAAAGCACTGGCCGATGCCGCGCACCGGCTCGACCGCGCGGGTTTGCGCTTGAGCGCGCTCGACCCCCGGCTGGTCCTGCGGCGCGGCTACGCCCTGCTGACCCGGGACGACGCCAGTGTCCTCACGCGGGCGGCCGATGCCATGGTGGGGCAGCCGCTTCGCGCCCATCTGTCCGACGGCCATGTCGACCTCACGGTCGCGCCACCGCGTTTGCCCTAGCGCAGCCGTCATGGGATGGTGCTGGCGTGCTTGCGGCGAGATCACGCGCGGCACCCTAGAATGCAACAGCGTCTTTTTCGCCCAAACCAACAACTTTCAAGAGGACACCATGGAACACACCCTGCCGCCCCTGCCGTTCGCCATCGATTCGCTCGCGCCGCACTATTCGCGCGAAACCCTTGAGTTCCACCATGGCAAGCATCACAACGCCTATGTGGTGAACCTCAACAACCTGCAAAAGGGCACCGAGTTCGAGAGCATGACCCTGGAGGAGATCGTCAAGAAGTCCTCCGGCGGCATCTACAACAACGCCGCGCAGATCTGGAATCACACCTTCTTCTGGAACTGCATGAAGCCCAATGGCGGCGGCGAACCCGCCGGCGCGCTGGCCGATGCCATCACGAAGAAGTGGGGCAGCTACGCCGCCTTCCGCGAGGCCTTTGTCAAGTCGGCCGTCGGCAACTTCGGTTCGGGCTGGACGTGGCTGGTGAAAAAAGCCGACGGCGGCGTCGACATCGTCAACACGGGCGCCGCCGGCACCCCGCTGACCACCGCCGACCGCGCCCTGCTCACGGTCGACGTCTGGGAGCATGCCTACTACATCGACTACCGCAACCTGCGCCAGAAGTTTGTCGAGACCTTCCTCGACAAACTGGTCAACTGGGACTTCGCGCAGAAGAACTTCGCCTGATCGCCGGGCGGGCTACCGTCCGCCTGCAAGAAGGGCCGCATCGAGCGGCCCTTCGTCGTTTCTGGCGCGCGGCCCTATTTGCGGAACATCTCGCCGGAGAGACGGTCGCCGGCCTTGATCGCCCGCTTGGTGAACCAGCCCTGGTTCATCTCGAGGACAAAGCGCACCGGGCGCACAGAACAATGCGAGTCGGTGGTGCGCGGCTTCATGTCAACCAGGTTGACGATGGTGCCGTCGTCGGCGACGAATGCCGCGGTCAAGGGCAGCAGCGTGTTCATCATCCAGAAGCACTGCACCGATGGCTGCTCGAACGCGAACAACATGCCCTCGTGCTGCGGCATCTCCTTGCGCCACATCAGGCCGATCTGGCGCTGATCGGGGGTCTGCGCAAGCTGGGCATCGATCACGTGCATGCCGGCTCCCAGCTTCACGCGTGGCAGCCGGGTCTGGGGCTCCTGGCCGAAGGCCACGGCCTGGGACAGTGACAGCAGCAGACCGAAAACACAAACGAGCAGGCGATTCATCATGGCGCGCATTGTGCGATATCCAGATGTGGAAAAGCCCGCCAGGGGCGGGCTCATTCAGGTGGACGATCGCAAGATCAGGCGGCCTTGTCGGTGGCCTTGGCCTTCTTGACGGTCTTGGCCTTCTTGGTGGTCTTGGCCTTCTTCTCGGCCTTCTTGGCCGACGATGCGGCGGCGGCGGGCGTTGCGGCGGCAGCCGGTGCGGCAGGTGCCGCCGCCGTTGCTGGCGTGGCGGGGGCGGCCGGCTTGGCAGGCGTGGCGGGGGTTGCCTGGGCGAAGACGCCCGCGGCGAACACGGTGGCGATGAGGCCGGCGATCAGCTTGTTCATGAAGAGTCTTTCGGTTGCGAATACGGTTCGCCTCGGGATCAGGCGGCCAGTCGATCAAACCGCTGGCCTGTGAACAACGCGCTGGCGGCTTCGTGAGTTGACCAGACCAAAAAGAAAGAGCCCGCCGAAGCGGGCTCTTTCCAGAAACAAAGCCAGATTACTTCTTGGCTTCTTCTTTCTTGGCGGTCACAGCGGCCTTCTTCTCGTCTTTCTTGGCGGCCACGGTGGCCTTCTTCTCGTCTTTCTTGGCGGCCGCGGCGGCGGCGGGGGCTGCCGGGGTGGCGGGGGTGGCAGGGGTGGCG
>JAZKDA010000243.1:0-7322 GCA_040387815.1 Pseudomonadota bacterium
CGCCGCTGGACATGGTGAAGTACCCGCACCAGTTTTCCGGCGGGCAGCGCCAGCGCATCTCGATTGCCCGTGCCTTGGCCACCGAGCCGCAGTTCCTGGTGTGCGACGAGCCCACCTCGGCGCTCGACGTGTCGGTGCAGGCCCAGGTGCTCAACATCATGAAGGACCTGCAGCGCAAGCAGGGCCTGACCTACCTCTTCATCTCGCACAACCTGGCGGTGGTGCGGCATGTCAGCGACCAGGTCGGCGTGATGTACCTGGGCCGCCTGGTGGAGTTGGCCGACAAGCAGACCTTGTTCTCCCATCCGCAGCATCCCTACACCCGCATGCTGCTGGATGCGATTCCCAAGATGCACGACACCGGCCGGGACCGCACACCGGTGCAGGGCGAAGTGCCCAACCCTTTGAGCCCGCCAGCGGGCTGCGCCTTCAACCCGCGCTGCCCCCACGCCAACGCGCGCTGTCGCAGCGAGCGGCCGCAGCTGCTGGCGCTGCGCGGCATCCGGGTGGCCTGCCACGCTGTCGAGGAGGGGCGGGTCTAGCGCTTGTCCGCCCAAGAGGAGCTTGTTGCGAACACCTTGATCGCCCGGGGGGTGTGCTCACGCACCTCATGCTTGGCCTGGTCCGCGCGGTCTTGCGCTGCGGCGAGGAAGTCGCGCATGGGCTGGCGCAGGGGTGTCACGTGCGCCAGTTCCTTGAACATCCGGTTTCCGACGGCCATCTTCTTTTCCAGCACCACGCCCTTGGCATGCCCGAGCATCTCGTCGTCGGAGGCGCCGTGAATCCCGCCTAGCCCCAGCGCGAGTTTTGCCAGGCTCCTTGCCACGTCGCGGGTAAGCCTTTCACCGCCCTTGTCCGCCAGCAGATCGTCGGCGAACTTCTCCACTCGGGGGGCTACTCGTTCGGGCGAGCTGCCCGAGCTCGACTGCGGCACCACGGTGACCGGCGGCGTGATGGCCTGCCGGGACGCGGCGGTGCTCGATGTCGTCTGCGGGCCGGGTGCGTGCGCCTCGTGGACCACCGTCGTAGTGGGCGAATCGTCGCGCTTGCTCTCGCGCACGACAGCACTGCTGAACATTCCCTCCTCCAGGTCCGTGTTTGGAGATGGGATCGTGGCCGGTGGCTGAACCGGTTGGGCCTGGGACTGGGACTTCTCGTCCCGCGGCACGGCCGGTGCGCGCTGCACGGTCGGCTCCCGCTGCGCGGCGGTGTTGCGGGTGACCTGCTGCCACGCTGTTTCGGCGCAATAGGAAGGTGAGGCGACCATCGTGCCGATGGCATCGCCGAAGGTCTCGCGATCGACCTGGCCGGGCAGCACGCCTATCGTCGCAAGGTGCAGCACCAGCGCCGCGACCTGTGGTTTGTTCTGCTTGAAGCTCGCGGAGAACTCCATCCAGCGCACGCAGTCGAGGACGTGCCCGACGTTCAGCCGCGGCGGCTCCTGGATGGCTGGGTCTTGCCCCTGCCCGACAGTCGTCTGCGAGCGCTTGATGGCTTGAATCAGGGCGGTGCCGTCCAGATTGAGCGCCAGTGTCGATTTCCGGATGTCCGCGATCACCGCGGCCTCGCCGGCCTTGCGTTTGGTCCTCTGGGAGGCGGTGAGGGCCTGGCCCGGCGTCAAGGCCTCGACCCTCAGGCCGCGCCAGGACTTGATGAACTCGAAGTCCCGGCTGCCTGAGTATCTCTTGGCGTCGAGCGTCCCGCTGCTGGTGCGTTCGAACCCGCCCAGGACCTTGGCGATGGTTTTCTCGATGGGGTTGGCGGGCCCGGTCGGCTTGGCGGGCGTGTGGCTGGCGGAAGTGAACATGGCGGCTTCGGTTGGGGTGGATGTGGCGGATGAGTAGCCCGCGCTGGCGCATCGTTCCCGGCGCGGTCGTGCCGCTGCCTGTGCCTCCAGACTCGTGTCAGGATCGAATCCGGCCGCATCGCTGGGGCGTCGCGCCCTGCAAGTTGCTTGACCTGCGTCAAGTGCCGTCAGCCTGCTTCGAGCGTACGCTGAACATGGCGTTTTGCCATTGGGCTCGGGATTGGAGGTAAGACATGAAAGCAGTGACATTTGCTCTGGTTGCCATGGCATTCGGGGCCGCCGCGCCGGCGGGTGCGAGCGAGCAGCTGGCCAAGGAGAAGCAGTGCATGGGTTGCCATGCCATCGACAAGGACGGGGCCGCCCCCGCCTTCAAGAACATCGCCGCCAAATGGAAAGGCAAGAAGGGCGCTGAATCCACCCTGAGCATCACCATCCGCCGGGGCAGCAAGGCGGCCGGCGGCCCACATTGGGGCAAGGCCACCATGCCCAATGACGCCGAGCGGCCGCAGGTCAGCCTGGCTGAAGGCAAGAAGCTGGCCCAGTGGGTGCTGGCGCAGTAGACGCGGTGACGCCAAGGGCGAGAGCCGTCGGCGGGTTCGGTTCACACCCGAAATGAGGTCTGGCCCGGGCGTCCGGGCAAATCGAGCGTGGCCGTCGCCGCCGGGCTGCTGGCCAGCCGCCGCCCGCGCCGGTACACCGCCAGCCGCGTGGCCCGTAGCCGGATGGCCTCGATAGGGTCGCGCGCCTGCAGCAGCACGAAATCGGCATGGCAGCCCGCCTGCAGCCCGTAGCCTTCCAGGTGCAGGATGCGCGCCGCATTCACCGTGACGGCGTCGAAGCAGGCCCGCATGCCCGCCTGGCTGGTCATCTGCGCCACATGCAGGCCCATGTGGGCCACCTCCAGCAGGTCGGCCGCGCCCAATGAATACCAGGGGTCCATCACGCAGTCATGGCCGAAGGCCACCGGGATGCCGGCGGCCATCAGCTCGGGCACGCGGGTCATGCCGCGGCGCTTGGGGTAGCTGTCGTGGCGGCCCTGCAGGGTGATGTTGATCAAGGGATTGGCCACCGCGCTCACGCCCGATTCGGCGATCAGCGGGATGAGTTTTGAGACGTAGTAGTTGTCCATGCTGTGCATGGACGTGAGGTGCGAGCCGGTGACGCGGCCCTGCAGGCCCAGGCGCTGAGTCTCGAAGGCCAGGGTTTCGATGTGGCGTGACAGCGGGTCGTCGGACTCGTCGCAGTGCATGTCCACCAGCAAGCCGCGCTCGGCAGCGATCTCGCACAACTGGCGCACACTGGCCGCGCCCTCGGCCATGGTGCGCTCGAAGTGGGGAATGCCACCCACCACATCCACGCCCAGGTCCAGCGCGCGCCGCAGGTTGTCCATCGCGCCCGGCGAGCGCAGGGCGCCATCCTGCGGGAAGGCGACCAGTTGCAGATCGAGATAAGGTGCCACCCGCTGCTTCACATCGAGCAAGGCCCGCACCGCCAGCAGGGAGGCATCGCACACGTCCACATGGCTGCGGATGGCCAATAGGCCCTTGGCGACCGCCCAGTCGCAGTAGGTGAGAGCGCGTTCGACCAGGGCCTCGTGCGTGAGCAGGGGCTTCAGCTCGCCCCACAGCGCGATGCCTTCGAGCAGCGTACCGCTGGCGTTGACCCGCGGCTGCCCGTAGCTGAGCGTGGCGTCCATGTGGAAATGCGCGTCGACGAAGGGCGGCGAGAGCAGCTGGCCCTGCGCGTCCAGCACCTCGCGCGCCGGTGCCTGCAGGCCGGCCGTCACTTCGACGATGCGCCCGGCCTGCACGGCCACCGACATGCCGCTGCGGCCATCGGGAAGGGCCGCGTTGGTGACGAGCAGGTCCAGCATCTGCGCGCGCGGGCCTACTTGGTGCCGAACATGCGGTCGCCCGCGTCGCCCAGGCCCGGCAGGATGTAGCCGTGCTCGTTGAGCTGGCGGTCGATGGCGGCGGTGTAGATCGGCACGTCCGGGTGCGCCGCCTGGAACGCGGCAACGCCTTCGGGGCAGGTCAGCAGGCACACGAACTTGATCGACTTGGGCTTGAGCTCCTTGAGGCGCTCAACCGCCGCGATGGCCGAATTGCCGGTGGCCAGCATCGGGTCGACCACCACCACGTCGCGCTCGCTCATGCCGTGGGGCATCTTGAAGTAATACTCGACGGCGGTGAGCGTCTTGGGGTCGCGGTACAGGCCGATGTGGCCGACGCGGGCACCCGGCACCACGCTGAGCATGCCGTCGAGGATGCCGGTGCCCGCGCGCAGGATGGAGACGAACACCAGCTTCTTGCCGTCGATCACGCGCGCCTTCATGGTCTCCAGCGGCGTGTCGATCTCCACCTCCTGCATGGGCACGTCGCGCGTGACTTCATAGGTCATCAGCATGGCCAGCTCGTTGAGCAGGCGCCGGAAGCTGTTGGTGGACGCCTCCTTCTTGCGCATGAGCGTGAGCTTGTGCTGCACCAGGGGATGGTCGACGACGTGAACGTTGGCTTGGCTCAAGGGGCTTCCTCTCTCGTTTTTCTCTTGCCGAATGTCGGACCTCAGAACACCGTGCCGTCGCTGTCGACACGCAGCGGCGGTTGGCCCGCACGCAGCTGTTGTGCCAGCTCGCGCCCAGCGGCCCAGGTGCCGCCTTCCAGGATGCGGCCCAGCGGCATGTGCGCCTCATCGGCCTGCAGCAACTGTCGCACGCGGGCGGCCAGCTCGTCCAGCAGGCAGACGGTGCAGGCCCGCCATTCGACGATGATCTCGTCGCCCGGCTTCCACAGGGTCTCGGCCGATCGCGGGTCACGCAGGCGCAGCACGCCGCTGTCGATGAACAGGCCGCCGTTGCGGTATTCGGGCAGGCCGGTGAGGTGTTCCACCCCGTGCACTTGCACGCCCGCCCACTGGAAGGGCTCCAGCAGAGAATACGTGAGCCACTGCGACAGCTTGTGAAACGGCACCCAGCCGTCGGACAGGCCCGGGCCGCGCACGGCGCTGTGGCGCCAGCAATCGCCCAGCGGCACGTCGGCAATCTGGTTGCCTGATGGCCAGATGCCCGACAGCGACGCCAGCAGCTGCGACAGGATGTCGTGCGCGTCCACATCGGCCGTGTGCGGCACGTCGGGGCCGAGCGGGCTGATCAGCACGTCGAACAGCCCGCCGGGGCGGCCGTCCTCGCCGAAGATTTCCGGCTGCTCTGTCATCACCTCGCCCAGCCGCCGCAGCAGGATGGCCCGGCCTTCCAGCCCCACCATCGGGTTGGCGTGGCTCACCTGGAAAGCTCGGGCCAGGCGGACGGTGGACAGCGCACGCAGACCGGCCGCGTCGGCCCGCAAGGGGCGCGCCGGGTCGCTGGAGAACAGTCCCTCGGTGAAGGCATGGAAGCTGGCCACACCCAGTCCCTCCGATCGGCTGAACCTCTGCCCGGTCGAAATTTCGGTGTAGCGCCAGTCGGCGCCGGCGCCGGCGTCCAGCAGCACGCTGACCACGGTGAGGTCGATCTGGGCATGCGCGCGCCAGGTCGAGCTGAGGTCATGGAGCAGGGCGTCGAGCTGCGCCTTGCGGTCCACACCGCCGGCCTCGAAGTGGCGCCAACGGCTGTGCAAGGGGATGTGCAGCCGGGGGTACTTCTGGCGCGTGGTGTCGGCCACTCGGCGCGCGGCATCGTCCAGCCGGCTGTCGTCAACCTCGAACCAAGTCGATTCGCCCCGGCGGGCACGCGCCAGCAGCTGGCCGCAGCGTTCACGTACGGCGGCGGTGGTGCGCAGGGCTGCGGCGGCGGCTGCAGCGTTGTTGTGGGGATCGGTGAAGGTGTCGGTCATGGTGGCAGCCTCCCTGCAAGGCCGGGTGAGCGTCGTCAGTCCAGGCCGCGTCCGCGTGTTTCCTTCAGCCCCTGCGCGTCGGGCACGATCCCCGGCGTGAAGTAGCCGGCCGCCATCTTGGCCTGCATCTCCACCTGCGCGTCGGCGGGAATGAGCGCGTCGGGGATGTTGACCCGCTCTCCCACCTCGATGCCCGAGCCGGTGATGGCGTCGTACTTCAGGTTGCTCATGGACACCAGCCGGTGGATCTTGCGGATGCCCAGCCAGTGCAGCACGTCGGGCATGAGTTCCTGGAAGCGCATGTCCTGCACGCCGGCCACGCATTCGGTGCGGGCGAAGTATTGGTCGGCCGTGTCGCCGCCCACCTGGCGCTTGCGGGCGTTGTACACAAGGAACTTGGTCACCTCGCCCAGGGCGCGGCCTTCCTTGCGCGAGTAGGAGATCAGGCCCACTCCGCCGCGGCCACCGTCCTCCTGGGCCTGGGCCCCTCGGATGCATTCTTCGATGGCGTGGGTGAGGTAGGGGCGGCAGGTGCAGATGTCGGAGCCGAACACGTCCGAGCCGTTGCACTCGTCGTGCACGCGGGCGGTCAGTTCGACCTCGGGCCGGGCCAGATCGAGCGGGTCGCCGAAGATGTAGAGCGTCTGCCCGCCGATGGGGGGCAAAAACACTTCGAGATCACTGCGGGTGACCAGCTCGGGGTACATGCCGCCGGTTTCCTCGAACAGCACCCGGCGCAGGTCGGTCTCGGAGCAGCCGAAGCGCTTTGCCACGCCGGGCAGCCACCACACCGGCTCGATGGCCGCCTTGGTTACGAGGGCCGCGCCGTTGGCCGTGAGCAGCTTGCCGTCGGGCACCAGCCGGCCTTTTTGCACCGCCTCGATCACCTCGGGCAGGATGACGTGCGCCTTGGTCACGGCGATGGTGGGGCGGATGTCGTAGCCGGCGGCCAACTCGGCCGCGAACACCTCTGAGACGGTGGCGCCCCAGGGGTCGAGGCTGACGATGCGAGCGGGGTCGCACCATTGCGGGTGGGGGCCGATGACGTCGGTGGGCGATGTATTGGTGAGGTCGGCCCGGTGGCTGCGCTGCAGCGCCCCGGCCGCGACGGCGAGGGCCCGGTAGACGCTGTAGGAGCCGCTGTGGGTACCGATCACATTGCGCTTGGCTCGGTCGGAGGTGGTGCCGACGATAGGGCCGCGCTCGGCGGCGGTGGCGGCGCCCCAATGGATGGGCAAGGCGCCGGAGCCGCCGCTGTGCGATGTGAGACGGATATGCCGCGAGGGGGCGACGTCATGGGGCATGTCGGGCGCTCAAAAGAAAATCAATGTACAGCAGGTAACGGGCCTGGATACGTTGGAAGGGTCGGGGACTTCCCGGGGTGGCGTTTCCTCTTTGTCTTTGCTTTTGTGGCTGTCGTGGCAAGCCGGGTCTCGGCCCGGCAGCCGAGTTACCTTCTTTGTCTCGCCAAAGAAGGTAACCCAAGAAAGGCGACCCCGGTGTCTGCGTCCTCTGTGTGCCTGTCGGCACACAGAGGCAACCTCCGGTGCTCGGGCTGCGGGGGGAAGTGCTCAAACTCGGCCCTGCGGGCCTCAAACAGTCGCACTTCCTGATCCCCGCATCCCTGCGCTCCTCGGCGCATACACAGGGGCGGGGGCCCCGACGGGCCATCGCTGCGCTCGGCC
>JAZKDA010000244.1:0-4701 GCA_040387815.1 Pseudomonadota bacterium
CATCGCCCCTGGAGTGGCGCACCCGCGCGCGAGGTGCAAGCGCCCATCGGCCGCGATCCGGCCAACCGCCTGCGCATGGCCGTGGTCGACCTCACCCGCAACGCGGGCAAGACGGCCGAGACCGGGCTGGAGTTGCTGGACAGCGCCGAGCCGGGCTGCCTGGTGCGCGCCAGCCTGCGCACCGGCCGCACCCACCAGATCCGGGTGCACATGGCGTACATCGGCCATCCGCTGGTGGCCGACGAGCTCTACGGCGGTGCGCCCGCCGGCGGCCTGCGGCGGCAGGCACTGCATGCCTTCCGGCTGGCGTTTGTCCACCCGGTCACTGGCCAGGCGCTGGCCTTCGAGTCGCATCCGCCGGCCGACTTCGCCGCCGCCGTGGCCGCCTGGGGGCTGCGATACAATGACTCGACGCCCTCGTTCTAGAAGGCGTCCCAGGCTGGGTTCCCACCGCCCGGGAGCGGCAGGCAGGCCCCGCACGTTCCCTTCGATCCTCAACGCTTGCGCGGCCGTGACGGCGGCGCCTTTGATACGCGACCATGAATAGCTCGGATGCCAAGCGCGTCCTGGAAACCGCCCTGATCTGTTCGCCGCAGCCGCTTGCGGTGCGGGAACTGCGCGTGCTGTTCAATGACGAACTGGGCGCCGACACCATCAAGACGCTGCTCCAGGAACTGCAAGACGAATGGACGCAACGCGGCGTCGAGCTGGTCCTGGTGGCCAGCGGCTGGCGCTTCCAGAGCCGCCCGCACATGCGCGAGTACCTCGACCGCCTGCACCCCGAAAAACCGCCGCGCTACACCCGCGCCACTCTGGAAACCCTGGCCATCATCGCCTACCGGCAGCCGGTCACGCGCGGCGACATCGAGGACATCCGCGGCGTCACGGTCAACTCGCTCATCATCAAGCAGCTCGAGGACCGCGGCTGGGTCGAGGTCATCGGACACCGCGAAGCGCCGGGCCGCCCGGCGCTGCTGGCCACCACGCGGCAGTTTCTCGACGTCCTGGGGCTGGCCTCGCTCGACCAGCTGCCCGAGCTGGACAACCCGGCGCAGGGATCCCATGTCCTGGAGGCCCTGGCCGACTCGGCGCGCCAGCCCCAGTTGGCCATCGAGCCTGAGTCCGAGCCCCAGCCCGACCCGGGCGACCTTCCCGATCTCCTTTCCTCCTCCGTCGACCCGCAGCCCGACCTGACCCCCGAACAACCATGACCCAACCCTCGTCAGAAGGCGGCACCCCGAACGCCACCGAAGTACCGGCGTCCGAGTCCGAGCCGCAGGCGGCTGCACCTGCCCCCTCCGCGCCGCCGACCCGGCCCGAGGCCCCGCCGAGCGTCGCCCGGGCACCGCGGGACAGCCATGACGATGGTGACGATGCCGATGACGACGACTTCGACGACGAGGATGAGGACGACATCGACCGCCTCCAGCGCGAGCGCCGGTCCGCGGCGCCCGCCGCGCCGGTCCCGGCCATCCGGTTCGAGGACGTGGTCTCGGGCCAGTTCGACGCCGACGAGCAAAGCGCCGAGGTGGTGCTTCCCAAGCGCGTGCTGGCGCCGCAGGCCGACACGCCCAAGCTGCACAAGGTGCTGGCCCAGGCCGGCCTGGGTTCGCGCCTCGAGATGGAGCAGCTCATCACGCAAGGGCGCATCTCGGTCAACAACGAACCCGCCCACGTCGGCCAGCGCATCCAGTTTGGCGACCAGATCAAGGTCAATGGCAAGCCGATCCGCTTTCGCATCGCCCCGCCCCCGGCCCGGGTGATCGCCTATCACAAGCCGGTGGGCGAGGTTGTCACGCACGACGATCCGCAGAACCGCCCGACCGTGTTTCGCAAGCTGCCCAAGCTGCCACAGGGCAAGTGGCAATCGGTCGGCCGGCTCGATCTGAACACCGAAGGCCTGCTGCTGTTCACCAGTTCGGGCGAGTTGGCCAACAAGCTCATGCATCCGCGTTTCGGCCTGGAGCGCGAGTACGCCGTGCGTGTGCTGGGCGCCTTGAGCAACGAGGAAAAGCAGCGTCTGCTCGACGGCATCGAACTCGACGATGGCCGCGCCCAATTCGGCTCCATCGAAGACGGTGGGGGTGAGGGCGCCAACACCTGGTACCGCGTCACGATTTCCGAAGGGCGCAACCGCGAGGTGCGGCGCTTGCTCGAAGCCGTGGGCCATGCGGTCAGCCGGCTGATTCGCATCCGCTACGGCGCGATGGTGTTGCCGCGCGGACTCAAGCGCGGCGCCTGGATGGAGCTGGACGAGCGCGACATCCGCTCGCTGGTGCAGGCCGCCGGCGACGGCGCGCCCCGTGCGCGCGCCGAAGACGAGGGGGGTGACGGCCGACGCGGCGGCAATCAGCGGCGCGGCAACAAAGGACAGCGCGGCGGCGGCGACAGCCGTGGCGGCCCGCCCCAACGCGGCAACAAGGGTGGAAGCGGCGGCGGCGGTGGCTATGCGGGCCAGCAGCGCCGCAAGGACCGCGGCGACCGCAGTGGTAGCCCAGGTGGTGGCGGTGGCGGTGACAACCAGCCCGACCCGATGAAAACGGCCTTTGGCTACATCGGCGCAGACAGCTTCACCCGTCAGCGGCAAGGCGCGGGGCCTGGGCAGCGGCGGTCCGGTGGCGGCGGTGGTGGTGGTGGTGGTTTCGGTCGTGGCGGCGGTGGCGGCGGCGGCAGTGGCGGTGGCAACACCGCGGGCGGCGGTGGTTCGCGCCGTGGCGGACGCGGGCGCTGAAAGCCAGGTTTGATGCCCGGCGGCAGCCACGGATAAAGCGGCTGTCCATTCCAGTCCGCTGCCGCTTGCGGGTTAAAATCAGTGGCTTTGCCGAACTTTCTGGCGCCTGCGCGACCGAACCCCGGGCGCGCCGTCGCAGGCGCGCCCGGCGGCAAAATAGTCCCAACCCGCTCAGGTAAACAACATGGCCATCGAACGCACCCTTTCCATCATCAAACCCGACGCCGTCGCCAAGAACGTCATCGGCCAGATCTACTCGCGCTTCGAGGGCGCCGGTCTGAAGATCATCGCCGCCAAGATGGCTCACCTGTCGCGCGGCGAAGCCGAGCAGTTCTATGCCGTGCACAAGGCCCGTCCCTTCTTCAAGGACCTGGTCGACTTCATGATCTCCGGCCCCGTCATGATCCAGGCCCTCGAAGGCGAGGGCGCCATCCTCAAGAACCGTGACCTCATGGGCGCGACCGATCCCAAGAAGGCCGAAAAGGGCACCATCCGCGCCGACTTCGCCGACAGCATCGACGCCAACGCCGTGCACGGCTCCGACGCTCCCGAAACCGCTGCCGTGGAAATCGCCTTTTTCTTTCCCGGCATGAACGTGTATTCCCGCTGAGCGGGGCACACTCGCATGCAATGACGGTCAACCTCCTCGATTTCGATCTCGAAGGCTTGGCCGCGTTCTGCGAGTCGCTGGGCGAAAAGCGCTTTCGCGCCACCCAGCTGTTTCGCTGGATCCACCAGCGCGGCGCGTCCGGTTTCGACCAGATGACCGACCTGGCCAAGTCGCTGCGCGGCAAGCTGCAGGACAGCGCGTGCATCGAGGGCCTGTCGCTCCTGACCCAGCAAGAGTCTTCCGACGGCACCATCAAGTGGCTGTTCGACGTGGGCGGCGGCAATGCGGTCGAGTCCGTCTTCATCCCCGAGGACGATCGCGGCACCCTGTGTGTGTCGTCGCAGGCGGGCTGCGCGGTCGGCTGCCGCTTCTGCTCCACCGGTCATCAGGGCTTCGCGCGCAACCTCAGCACCGCTGAAATCGTCGCGCAGCTGTGGTTTGCCGAGCACTTCCTGCGCAAGCGCCTGGGCACTCCGGAGCGCGTCATCTCCAACGTGGTGATGATGGGCATGGGCGAGCCGCTGCAAAACTACTCGGCCCTCGTCCCCGTCTTGCGCACCATGCTCGACGACCACGGCTATGGCCTGTCGCGACGGCGAGTCACCGTTTCCACCTCCGGCGTGGTCCCCATGATGGACCGCCTGGCGCAAGACTGCCCGGTCGCCCTGGCGGTTTCGCTGCACGCGCCCAACGACGTGTTGCGCGACAACCTGGTGCCGCTCAACCGCAAGTACCCCCTCGCCGAACTGCTCGACGCCTGCAACCGCTACCTCGAATTCGCGCCACGCGACTTCATCACCTTCGAGTACTGCATGCTCGATGGCGTCAACGACCAGCCCGAGCACGCCGACCAGCTGATCGCGCTGGTGCGCCATCACGGCGCACGAGGGGTGTCGTGCAAGCTCAACCTCATTCCCTTCAATCCTTTCCCCGAATCCGGACTGACGCGATCACCCCACAACCGGGTGCTGGCCTTCGCGAAACGCCTCAGTGATGCTGGTATCGTCACCACCGTGCGCAAGACCCGCGGGGACGACATCGATGCGGCCTGCGGCCAGCTGGCCGGCGACGTGCGAGACCGCACCCGCGTGGGAGAGCGCATCGCGCAACAGCGCACCATCATGCTCAAGCCGGTGCCAGGCGCACCGGCGACCAAGGAGGGGAACCCATGAACACCGTCGCCCTGCATCGGCGATCGGCCGTTGCCAAGACTTTCAGCGGGGTTTGCCTGGCGCTGGGCCTGGTGGTGCTTGCCGGCTGTGCCGGCACCCAGCAGGCGCCGGCCGACACCAGCGCGAACATCGTCACCGAATCCGACGAAACGCCGCAGCGCCGGCGCGCCCGCATCCGCCTGGAGTTG
>JAZKDA010000245.1:0-2888 GCA_040387815.1 Pseudomonadota bacterium
TGGCGTCGTGCAGCAGGGCGGCCATGAGCGCCTGGGCGTCCAGCTTCCACTCGGCGCACTGCGCCGCGACCGCGATCGGGTGGGTGATGTAGGGCTCGCCGCTGGCGCGGATCTGGCCCAGGTGGGCCTCGTCGGCAAAGCGGTAGGCCAGGCGCACCTGCTCGATCTCGGACGCGTCCAGGTAATCGAGCTTGGCAGTGAGCGCGGCAAAGCTCGCAGCCGCTGCGTTGGCAGCGGCCGGGCTGGGCATCGGCAAAGCCGGGGGTTTTGCCTTTGCGGAAGGGGACTTCACCACGAGGGCCATGCCTCAAATGTAGCGCGGACCCGATAACCTTCACGCGCCCATAAAAAAAGCACCGCGGTGCGGTGCTTTCTGCATCGGGTCCGAAGGGCAATCAGCCGGGGACTTTCTTGAGCATCTCCAGGCCGATCTTGCCTTCGGCGATCTCGCGCAGGGCGGTCACGCCGGGCTTGTTCTTGCTCTCGATCTTGGGGGCATGGCCCTGGCTCAGCATGCGCGCGCGGTAAGTGGCGGCGAGGACGAGCTGGAAACGGTTCGGGATCTGCACGAGGCAGTCTTCAACGGTGATACGGGCCATGAAACTCTCCGGGAAAAAACGTGATCCAGTTACGGAATATTCAGTGCTCTGAATGTGTCGGCTCGGGCGCGGCGCTGGGCCAGAAACTTGAGCCGTTGGGAATGAACGATTGCTTTCAGGTCAAAAAGCGCGCGGTCAAACAACTCATTGATTATAACGAAGTCGAATTCCCGGGCCTGGGCCATCTCAAGGGCGGCATTCTGCAGGCGCAGCTCGATGATGTCCGGCGCGTCCTCGCCCCGGCGCTCAAGCCGCGAGCGCAGCTCGTCCCAGCTGGGCGGCAGGATGAAGATCAGCACCGCGTTGGAGAAGGCCTTGCGGATCTGGATGGCACCCTGGAAGTCGATCTCAAGGATGACATCCGCCCCCTGGGCAATGCGGTCCTCGATGGCTTTCTTGGACGTCCCGTAGCGCTGGCCGTGCACATGGGCCCACTCGACGAATGCATCGCCCAGCACCATTGCATCGAACTCCTGCTGAGACACAAAGTAGTACTCGCGGCCGTGCTTTTCCTGCCCGCGCGGGGGCCGCGTGGTGTGCGACACCGAAGGCTGCACATGGGAGTCCAGCTCCAGCAGCGCCTTGACCAGGCTGGACTTGCCGGCCCCGCTGGGGGCCGCAACGACGAAGAGGTTTCCTGGGTAGTCCATGAATGATTGTAAAACCCCCCGTCCGACCTTCGGCCGCTCCCCCCAAGGGGGGGCAATGCAGCGGCCCGGCAAAGCCGGTTCCGCGCATTCACGTAGTGTGGGGGTGGGCTGGCGGGCTGCTACTCGATGTTCTGCACTTGCTCGCGCATCTGCTCGATCAGGACTTTCATATCAACCGATATGCGGGTGAGTTCCAGCGCGGCCGACTTCGAGCCCATGGTGTTGGCCTCCCGGTGCAGTTCCTGGATCAAAAAGTCCAGCCGCTTGCCGATGTCGCCGCCTTTTTTGACCAGCCGCTCGATTTCGTCCAGGTGGGAGCCCAGGCGCGTCAGTTCTTCCTGCACATCGATGCGGATGGCAAAGGCCGTCGCTTCGGTCAGGGCCCGGTCCTGGGCCGCCTCCGGCAGGGTGGCATTGCCGGTGGCGCCGCCCGCACCGGCAGCCGTCCCCAGGGCCATGGCCTCCTTCCAGCGCTCCACAAAGCGCGCGCGTTGCTGCTCCACCACCTGCGGCACCAGCGGGCCGGCCTGCCTGGCCAGCTCGCGCAGCTGCTTCAGGTGGCCCAGCAGCATGGTGGCCAGGCGGGCGCCTTCGCGCTCGCGCGAGGCCATCAGGTCGGCCAGCGCCTTGGCGGCCAGGGTGTTGAAGTCCTGCGTCCAGTCGTGGCTGGACGGGCTTTCGGTGGCGGAAAGGCGGATCACGTCGGCCACGCTCAGGGGCGCTGCCGTCGGCAGCCAGGCCTTGACGTTGTCCTGCAGGGCGTTCAGGCGCTGCAACAGCCGGGCGGGCAGCTCGGGCAGGGCGCTGGAAGAACTGCTCTCCAGCGAGGCCCGTACCTCCACCTTGCCGCGCTTGAGTTTGCCGGTGAGCAGCTCGCGCAGGGCGGGCTCATGCTGGCGCAGCTCCTCGGGCAGCCGGAAGGTCAGGTCGAGGAAGCGGCTGTTGACCGAGCGTATTTCCAGGCCAAGCCGGCTGGGTGCCGCGACTTTTGCGTCCTGGTCGGCGCCGGGCGCACCCGTGCTGTGCTGGGCGCTGGCGTAGCCGGTCATGCTGTAAACTGGCATTGAGATTCGCGGATCGTTGCAGGACTGCAGAGAATAACCGGGTTAACCCCCAACCAAGGCCGGCCCATTCCAAATTATGTCCAAGGTTAAACCAGCGCCATTGCCACCGGATACCGTCATTGGCGGCTATCGCGTGGTCCGCAAACTTTCGGCTGGCGGCTTTGGCGTGGTCTACCTTGCGGTGGACAACGAGGGCCAGCAGGTCGCCGTCAAGGAATACCTGCCGTCCTCCCTGGCCTCCCGGGCGCCCGGCGAGCTGCTGCCGCAGGTCCAGCCCGAAAAGCTCTCCCTCTACCGCCTCGGCCTCAAGAGCTTCTTTGAAGAAGGCCGCTCGCTGGCCCAGATTTCCCACGCCTCGGTGGTGAGCGTGCTGAACTTCTTCCGCGAGAACGAAACCGTCTACATGGTCATGAACTACCTGGAAGGCGCCACGCTCCAGGACTTCATCATCACCGCGCGCGAACTCAAAAAGCAGAAGGTCTTCCGCGAGTCCACCATCCGCTCGCTGTTTGACGAGATCTTGCGCGGCTTGCGCATCGTGCACCAGCACAAGATGCTGCACCTGGACATCAAGC
>JAZKDA010000246.1:0-2338 GCA_040387815.1 Pseudomonadota bacterium
CGGGCCGCATGCAGACTGTTGATCAGTTCCTGCCGTATCCGCAATCGGTGATGGAGGCCTGCTTCAACGCCGCCAACGAGCTCTACGCCGAGACCATCGCCAAGAACCCGAAGTTCAAGAAGGTCTTCGATTCCTGGAAGCCGTTCCCCAGCGAAGAGGTGCTGGGCAACTCCTCGTTGGCGCGCTATTTGTCGCTGGCGGCACGTGAGTTCGGCACGCCAGGCAGCGGCTCGTTCATGGGGCCCGATGGCCTGGATGTCGACGGCGTATGCCGCACCTTGGACGCCGCCGTGGCGCGCGGTGAGCCCGTCGCATTGCTGGGCGCCAGCTACAGCTTCGTGCACCTGATCGACGCGCTGGACGAGCGCGGTCTGCGCTTTTCGCTGCCCGAGGGCAGCCGCCTGCTGGACACCGGCGGCTACAAGCGCCAGGCGCGCGAGGTGCCGCTGGACGCCTTCTACGACAGCCTGTCCGCCGCCTTCGGCGTGCCGCGCGGGCGCTGCATCAACATGTACGGCATGACCGAGCTCAGCTCGCAGTTCTACGACGAGGGCAATGCCAGCGTGCCCTCGGTCAAGTCGGGCCCCCACTGGATCCGCACCCGCGTGCTGGACCCGCTCACCGGGCACGATGTGCCGGCGGGCCAGCGCGGCGTGCTGGCGCATTGCGACCTGGCCAACTTCAACTCGGCCACCACCCTCCTCACCGAGGACGTGGGCGTGGCGGTGGCAGGTGGCTTCCTGCTGCTGGGGCGCGCCGAGGGCGCGCAGGCGAAGGGTTGCTCGATCGCGGTGCAGGAGTTCCTGGAGGCCACGGCCAGATGACCACGCTGCGCTTTCGCGCCGGCCACCTGCCCGGCCTCGATGCCGCCACGCTGCGTTGGCAGGTGTTGCCTTTCGCCGCGCACGGCATGCGGGCCGAGATCGAGGTGCCGGTGCTGGACGAGGCGCAGATGACGCAGCTGGCCCGGCAAGTGCGCCGCGCGGCGCGCGAGGTGCTGCAGCCGATGCCGGTCGACGCCCTCATCGCCATCATCGACCGCGCGGTGGCGCGGCTGCTCGACCCGGCCGACCCTGCCCGGCGCGAGCTCGACACGCTGCTGCCGGTGGTCAGCGGCTTTGACGCCGAGATGGTGCGCTTGGGTTTGACCGCCTATCTGCAGACCTTCCGCGCGCCGCAGCTGCAGCGCTTCGTCGCGCAGGATTTTTCCAACCCCAAGGTGCTCGACGGCTTCCAGCCCGCGCTCAAGGGCGGCGCGGTGCGCGCCTTCGGCCCGCAGCTGCTGGTGCATGGCTGGGCCGGCAATGTGCCGGGCCTGCCGCTGTGGAGCCTGGCCTGCGGCCTGCTGGTCAAGGCGGGCAACATCGGCAAGCTGCCCAGCGCCGAGCCGGTGTTCGCCAGTGTGGTGGCGCGGGTGCTCGATGCCCTGGCCATCGTCTGGTGGAAGGGCGGCCAATCCTCGGTGGCCGGCGCGCTCTATCGCGAGGCCGACACGGTGCTGGCCTATGGCGGCAACGCGGCCCTGCGCGAGGTGCGCGAGCAGGTGCCCGCGACCACGCGCTTTCTGGGCTACGGCCACAAGCTGGGTGTCGCGCTGGTGGGCCGCGCCGCGCTGGACATGCAACGCGGCCCCGGCGCCGCGCGCTTGGCGGCGGCGGACCTGGCGCGCTACGAACAGCAAGGCTGCTGGTCGCCGCACATGCTGTTCGTCGAACGCGGCGGGGCGCTGGCGCCACGCGCCTTTGCGCAGCAACTGGCTGCGGCCCTCGCCAACCTGGCCCACCGCCATCCGCGTCGCCAGCTCTCGCTGGAAGAGGCCGGTGCCGTCGCCGCATGGCGGCAGGCGGCGGAGTGGCGGGCGATCAACGATGCGGGCGCGGGCGCCCAGTTGCTCGGCGACGCTGATGCTTCATGGGCGGTGGCCTTCCACGACGGGCCGCTGCCGCTTGCCGCATCGCCAGGCCAGCGCTGCGTGCAGGTCTGCGCGGTCGACACGCTCGATGAGGTGTTGCCGCTGCTCGCGCCGCACGGCGCCTTGCTGCAGACGGCCGGCCTGGCCACTACCCCGACCGAGCTGTACCGACTGGGCGCCCTGTTGGGGCAGCTGGGCGTGACCCGTATCGCACCGCTGGGCGGCATGACGCTGCCCGAAGCCGGCTGGTACCACGACGGCCGCTTCAACCTGGCCGACCTGGTGCGCATGGTCGAGATCGAGCAGGCCGCCGAACGCGCCGCCGATCGGCTGGCGCCGTACGCGCAGGAGGAGCGGCCATGAGCCATGCCATGGATGCGCCCTTTCTTCAGCTCGATGGCGTGAGCTTCGCCTTCCCCGGTTTCG
>JAZKDA010000246.1:2348-12895 GCA_040387815.1 Pseudomonadota bacterium
CCGGTTTCGCGCCGCACGTGCGCTCGCTATCGCTGTCGCTGCCCGCCGGCACGGTGCACTGCCTGGTGGGGCGCAGCGGCTGCGGCAAGACCACGCTGCTCAAGCTCGCCGCCGGCCTGTTGCAGCCCACCACCGGCCGCGTGCTGTTGCGCGGCCATCCGCCGTCCGATCCGCGCGAGGTGGGCTTTGTGTTCCAGTCGCCCACGCTACTCGATTGGCTGTCCGTGCGCGACAACGTGCTGCTGCCGGTGTCGTTGCAACGGCGGCCCCAGAGCGCCGACGTGCGCGCGGCCGACGCGCTGCTCGAGCAACTGGGGCTTGCCAAGCATGCCACGCGCTATCCGCGCCAGCTCTCCGGCGGCCAGCAAAGCCGTGTGGCGCTGGCGCGCGCGCTGCTGTTGCAGCCGCCCCTGCTGCTGCTGGACGAACCCTTCGCGGCACTGGACGCCATCACCCGCGAGGAAGTGCAGCGCGACTTGCTGCGCCTGTGCCGCGCGCGCGGCGCGTCGGTGCTGTTCGTCACGCACGACATCGGCGAGGCGGTGTTCCTCGGCGACCGGGTGTCGGTGATGGCCGATGGCGCGCTGGTGCGCAGTTTCGAGCTGGGCCGCGACCATGGCCTGGGCACGCCGGCCTTTGTCGCGGCCTGCGCGCAAGTGCGCGAAGCCTTGGGCCTGGAAGAGGCGATCGCATGACCGCGCCACTGCGCCATCGGCTCGCCGGCCTGCTGCTGCTCGCCTTGCTGCTGGGCGCCTGGGAGGCCGCCGCGCGCGGCTTGGGCCTGTCGGCCCTGGTGCTGCCGCCGCCCAGCGCCGTGCTGCTCGCGCTGGGCAAGGGTTTGGCCAGCGGCTACTTCTGGCCGCACGTGGCCGCAACGGTCACCGCACTGCTGCTGGGGCTGGCCCTGGGCTGTGCGGTGGGCTTCGGCGCCGGCGTGCTGCTGGCCGAGGTCGCCCCCTTGCGCCGCGTCCTCATGCCCTATGTGATCGTCAGCCAGGTGGTGCCCAAGCTGGCGCTGATGCCGCTGTTCATCGTCTGGTTCGGCTTCGGGCTGCTGCCCACCGTGGTCATCACCGCGCTGATCTGTTTTTTCCCGCTGATGGAAACCACGCTCACCGGGCTGGCCGGCGTGCCGCCCGAGCGCATCGAGCTGTTTCGCATGCTCGGCGCCTCGCGCCTGCGCACGCTGTGGCGGCTGAAGCTGCCCAGCGGGCTGCCCTCGGTGCTGGCGGGCCTTCGCATCGCCGTGGTGCTGGCGCTGGTGGGCGCGGTGGTGGGCGAGTTCATCGGCGCCAGCCGCGGGCTGGGCGCGCTCATCATCGCCGCGCAGGGCAGCATGGACACGCCCCTGATGTTCGCCGTGCTCGTACTCATCGCCGCCCTCGGCCTGCTGCTGTATGCGGCCACCGCGCTGCTCGAGCGCCGCCTGCTGCGTCCCTATGTTCATCTCCACTGAAAGTCCCCCCGCCATGTCACTTCGCCGCCGTCACCTGATCGCCTTGTCCGCTGCCACTGTCGCAGGCCTTCCGGTTGCCTTCGCCCAAACCACCGCGCCCGCCCGCCTGGACAAGTTCACCGTGGCCGGCTGGAGCAAACCCATCACCGAAGTGACGCCGCTTCTCGTGGACGCCGACAAGGGCTTCTACCGCGCCCAGGGCCTGGCGCTGGAATATGTGCCCGGCGCCGGAGGCGGCGACGCCATCCGCAACATCTTGAGCGGCCAGGCCGACGTGGCCTTCACCGACCCCGGCTCGCTCTTTGCCGCGCTCGACAAGGGCGAGAAGCTGCGCGCCATCTACGACATCTATCCGCAGAACGTGTTCAACGTGGTGTCGCTGAAAAAGAGCGGCATCCGCAAGCCGGCCGACCTGAAAGGAAAGCGCATCGGCGTCTACAGCCTGTCCAGCGGCACCCGCCAGGCCCTGCAGGTGCTGCTGCACCAGGCCGGCCTGACCGAAGCCGATGTAACGGTGGTGGTGACCGGCCTGCTGAACTTCGCGCCGCTGCTGCAAGGCCAGGTGGACGCCACCGCCGCCACCGACACCGGCCTGCTGGTGGGCCGCCGGCGCGGCCTGGGCGAGGTGGACGTGATGGAGGTGGGCAGCTTCCTGCCCGTGTCCAGCGACCTGTTCGTGGTGCGCGAGGAGGTGTACCAGCGCCAGAAGGACGTGCTGCGCCGCTTCCTGCGTGCTTATCGCGACGCCGCCAGCTGGATGATCCAGCAGCCGGCCGAGGCCGCCGCGCTGGCCGGCAAGCGCGCCATCGACGGCAGCGACGCCGAGCTGGCGCTGGAGATCGTGCGCACGCGCAATGCGTCGAGCGTGTCCGATCTCACCCGCCGCCAGGGCCTGGGCGCGCTCGATGTGGCTTCGCTGCAAAAGGCCGCCGACGTCTACCGCCAGTTGGGCCTGGTGCAGCAGCGCATCGACATGGCACAGGTGGTGGCGGCTGACCTGCTGCCGGGCCGTTAAGGGAGCCGCACATGGATCTCTCGGGCAAGGTCGTCCTGGTTACCGGCGCGTCGCGCGGGATCGGCGCGGCCATCGCACGCGCGTTCGCGGGGCAGGGCGCTACCGTGGTGGTGAACTACCTGCGCAATGCCCAGGCCGCCGACGAGGTGGTGCAAGCGTGCCGCGCCACGGGCGATGCGGTGGCCATGCAGGCCGACGTGACAGACCCCGAGGCTGCCCGTGGGCTGGTGGCGCGTACGGTCGATGAACTGGGCCGGCTGGACGTGCTGGTGAACAACGCCTTCGCGCCCTACAGCTTCGACCCCGAGCGCCGCCGCCCCTTCGACGCGCTGGAATGGGCCGACTACCTGCGCCAGTACGAAGGCTCGGTGGGCGCGGCCTTCCACCTGTGCCGCGCCGCGCTGCCGCACCTGGCGGCCCGCGCCGACGGCGCCATCGTCAACATCGTGAGCGACCTGGTCGAAGACCCGGTGGTGGCCTATCACGACTACGGCACCGCCAAGTCGGCCCTGGTCGGCTTCAGCCGCAACCTGGCGGCCGAAGTGGGGCCGCAGGGCGTGCGCGTCAACTGCGTCGCGCCGGGGCTGGTGCACCCCACCGAGGGCAGCGCCGGCACCCGCGCCGCGTTTCGCGAGGCCATCATGGCCGCCACCCCGCTGCGCCGTCTGGCGCGGCCCGAGGATGTGGCCGGCCCGGTGGTGTTCCTGGCCTCGCCCTGGGGGCGCTTTGTCACAGGGCAGGTGTTGCTGGTGGATGGGGGGAGGGTGATGCGATGACTCATGGACAAGCCGCCGTGCTGGTGGATTGGCAAGGCGCCGAGGGCTTGCGGCTGCCCGGCGTGGAAGTGATTTCCCGGGCCGGCGCCTGCGCGCGCGCGGCGCTGCCGACCGATGCGCTGCCGGCGTCATTGGCGGCCGCATTGCAAGCGCAGGGCGCGCCGGCGGTGCTGGTGCACGGCGTGGCAACGGGCGAGGGCGCTGCCGCGATGCACTGGCTGTCCAGCGTGCACGCATGCGGCTGGGTGCGCGGCGCCGACGCCGAGACAGCCGCCGACGCGACCACCGTGGCGCGCGCCTGGAGCGAGCTGCGCGGCCAAGGCTACGTGGCCGCCGATGCGGCGCTGCTGGCCTTCGAGGCATTGCCGCTGCTGTCCTGGGGCGATGAGCCGCCGCAGCCTAGGCCCGCGGCAGTGGCCGAGGACCCGCAAGGCATGGGCATCTACGCCATCGTCGATGCGCTGCCCGCGCTTGTGCAGGTGCTGGAGGCCGGTGTGCGCACCGTGCAGCTGCGCGTCAAGCAGCCGCACGATGCCGACGTCGCCTGGCATGCCGCCTTGCGCCAGTCCATCGCGGGCAGCGTCGCCGCGGCGCGGGGCCACGGCGCCCGGCTGATCGTCAACGACCACTGGCGCGTGGCGGCCGAGTTGGGGGCCGACGCCGTCCACCTCGGCCAGGAAGACCTGCTGGCCCTGGGAGAGGCGGGCCGGGCCCAATTGCGCGCCACTGGCATGGCCCTGGGCATCAGCTCGCATGCCGTGTGGGAGCTGTGCCGCGCGCGCGCGCTGGCATCGGCCTATGTGGCCTGCGGGCCGGTGTGGCCCACCACCACCAAGGACATGCCCTGGCGCCCGCAGGGCCTGGACAACCTGGCCTGGTGGGTGCGCGCGGCGGGCGTACCGGTGGTGGCCATCGGCGGCATCCTGGATGCGGCGCAGGTGCGCCAGACGGCCCGCGCCGGCGCCGATGGGGTGTGCGTGCTGCGCGGGCTGGGCAGCGAGCCCAAGCGTGTGGTGCCCGCGTTGCAGGAGGCCTTCCGCCTCGGCCGTGCCGAGCGGGCAGCCGAACCCCCGGCGCCGGCACGGCCGCACCCGACGCTGGAGTCGCGCGAATGAATGCGTCGCCGAGCGTGTGGACCGCCGTGCCCGGCACGCCCGCGCTGCGCATCGGCGTGGCCGGCGCCGGCCTGCTGGGCCGCCTGCTCGCCTTGTCGCTCACCCGCGCCGGGCACGAGGTGCATGTGTACGACCCGGCCGAGGGCCCCGATGTGCGCGGCGCCGCCGGCTGGACGGCCGCCGGCATGCTCAGCCCGCTGGCCGAACTGGAAAGCGCCGACGAGCGCGTGTTCCGCTGGGGCCTGCGCTCCATCGAACTGTGGCCTGGCATCTTGAACACGCTGGCGCAGCCGGTGGAGTTCAGCCAGCAAGGCAGCCTGCTGGTGGCCCACCGCGAAGACGCGGGTGCCGCGCGCCGCGTGCTCGACCTGCTGGCGCACAAGGCCCCCGCCGATCATCAGGCTGAGCCCCTGACCGCACAGGCCCTGGCCCATCTCGAACCCTCCGTGCGCTCGGGTCCGCATGCCTGGCTGTTGCCGGGCGAGGCCCGCATCCACACCGTGCAGGCCATGCAGGCGCTGGCGGCGTCCGCGCTCCAGGCGCACTGGCACTGGGGCGCATCGGTCGACGCGGCCGAGCCCTGCGCGCTGCACGTGGGCGGCCGTGCCGAGCGTTTTGACTGGGTGTTCGACGTGCGCGGCCTGGGCGCCAGGCCGCAATTGCCGATGCGCGGCGTGCGCGGCGAGATCTTCTGGCTGCACGCGCCCGGCGTCGAGCTGCGCCGCCCGGTGCGCCTGCTGCATGCGCGCCACCGCGTCTACCTGGTGCCGCGCGCGCCCGACACCGTGGTGGTGGGCGCCAGCGAGATCGAAAGCGAAGACCGCTCGCCGGTGTCGCTGCGCAGCACGGTCGAGTTGCTCGCCGCCGCGCACAGCATCGTGCCGGCGCTGGCCGAGGCCCGCATCGTCCACAGCGAAACCAACCTGCGGCCGGCCCTGCCCGACAACCTGCCGGTGCTCGAGCGCCAGCCCGGTCTGACCCGCATCAACGGCTTGTTCCGGCATGGCTGGCTGATTGCCCCCGCCATGGTCGAAGCCGCCCTGGAGAGCTTTCCATGATCACCGTTCAAGTCAACCAGCAGCGCGTTGAGCTGGCCGACGACGCCACGCTGGCCCAGCTTGTCGCCTCGCTCGGCAAGACACCGGCCGCATTGGCCACCGCCGTCAACGGCGACTTTGTTCCGCGCGATCGCCGCGAGCAGCAGCTGCTGCAAGACGGCGACATCGTGCTCACCTTCGAACCCATCACGGGAGGTTGACCCATGGCCACTTTTTCCATTGGCGGCGTCGAGCTCGAAAGCCGCTTTTTCCTGGGCACCGCCAGCTACCCGTCGCCCGAAGTGCTGCGCCAGGCCATCGAGGCCTCGGGCACCCAGGTGATCACCGTCGGCCTGCGCCGCCAACTCTCGGGCGGCGGCGAAGCCGGCGAGTTCTACCGCTTCATCCGCGAGACCGGCGCACACCTGCTGCCCAACACCGCCGGCTGC
Source organism: Pseudomonadota bacterium (assembly GCA_040387815.1). Lineage (GTDB taxonomy): Bacteria > Pseudomonadota > Gammaproteobacteria > Burkholderiales > Burkholderiaceae_C > Ramlibacter. Next base: position 8,197 of record JAZKDA010000246.1, read on the forward strand.
ACCACGGCACGCGAAGCCGTCACGCTGGCGCGCATGGCGCGCGAGATGTTCGGCACGAACTGGATCAAGCTGGAAGTGGTGGGTGACGAATACACCCTGCAGCCCGACCCCTGGGAACTGGTCGACGCGGCGCGTGAGTTGTGCAGCGACGGCTTCGAGGTGTTTCCCTACTGCACCGACGACCTCGTCACCTGCAACCGCCTGCTCGACGCGGGCTGCCGCATCCTCATGCCCTGGGGCGCCCCGATCGGCTCGGGGCAGGGCCTGCTGAACCCGACCGCGCTCAAGACCTTGCGGGCGCGCTTGCCGGGCATTCCTCTGGTGGTCGACGCGGGCATCGGATCACCGCGCGATGCGGTGCAGGCGATGGAGCTGGGTTACGACGCGGTGCTGGTCAATTCAGCGGTGGCCCTGGCGCATGACCCAGTGATCATGGCGCGCGCCTTCCGCCTGGCGATCGAGGGCGGACGCCTGGCCTGGGAAGGCGGGATCATGGCCAAGCAGGAGATGGCCGTGGCCACGACGCCGGTGACGGGCAGGCCGTTCCTGATCTGATTCGTCATCCCCACCCAGTCGTCATCCCCGCGTAGGCGGGGATCCAGAAGCGAGGTGCCCCGCCCTCGCTAGACCCTCCGGTGGCTGAGGCTATAGTGAACGCTTCGAATGCGCTCGTGGAAATGACGCAAAAGTCGTTTGGAACGCAATACAGGTGTGCCGAGTTTGATGGTATTTTTATACCGTCGTTTTACCCAGCGCATCGAGCGCCGCCCCAGGCTGCGAGCCACTTTCAGGAGGAAACCGTGCCCAGAATATCCGGCGACGTCCAACTTATCCCGCAGGGTTTGCGGGATACATTACGTTAGCGCGCATGGGCTATTTCCCAACCCGATTGCAGCGAAATCTGGCAGTCACCTGGTTCGCAGGCATGCTCGTCTTCGGTGTGGCGATGTCTCTTGACTTGGGCATGGTTGCAGCTGCGGCGGGTCTCATATTCTTCGCGGCAGCATGTGCGCTGTCACTGGCAGATCTTGGCTATCTCCTCCGAACTCGACGTGGGTATGGTCGCGTCAGTGGTCACATCACGGAGAAAGACAATCCAACCAGTTTCAAGCTGCACGTCATTCTTGCGTCGATGCTCGCACTCTTCTGGGGAATTGGCTTCCTGCTGGGCGCAGTGGAGGTTCTGAAGTGACTGGCGTCATTCCCGTGCGCGTAGTAGGTCCCCGGTTGTGTCCTGCACTGCGCGCCAACAGGTCAATCGACACGGACGTCATATCGGCGGGCGTTCGCCCGCCGACTGTCCGCCGGTCATTTCTACGTTAGGCCGCACAACTGACCTTCTTCGTGCATCCCGAGAGTAAACACAAGACATGAAACTTAATCTGACCGCTCGCACGCAGAGAACGAGTGTGCTCGTGCTGCTTGTTTGCTTGTTTGCGTTAAGCGGCACTGCTTTCCAAGCCGTGATGGCGCATCGACTTGCTACAAAGACTATCCAAGCCTATGCACCCAAGATTGAGAGACAGGCGGTGGCCCTTATCGTTGAGGCACTTCCTAAAAATGAGCAAGGTAGTAAGGCCGCATATTTGGCCCAGGCGTTGGCCACAAATGTAGAGAACCAGTACACGGCTCTATCCCGTGCCGTTGAAAGCCAAGCATCTGCCCTCACCAACCAAGCACTTTGTTGGGCCGCGGCGAGCATCCTCGCGTTGTTCGCAGTGTTTGAAGCAAGGCGCCAGGTGCCGAGTGCGGCCTAACCCCTCGCTCAAGCGGAGCGCCAACGGCAGGCCACCAGGCCCGGTCTGGCGGTACGCGGTACATTTTCGCCAGCCCGGGCCTGGCGTCCCGCCGTTGGCGCCCGCTTAGCTCGAACGTTGAGGCTTCACAGCTCGCGCATTTCATGCTTGCACCGAACTCGGTTCTTCGCCGCTTGCCGGTCGAGCTTGATCGGAAGCAGGCGCTTTTCTTCGACGGCATACGTCATGCTGCCGAGATTGCAGAATTCGCACACGCGCGATTGCGTAGGACATTGACCGAGATCGCACTGCGTGAGGAGCAACCTTGGAGTGGCGAGGGCCTGTCTACGTCGGCGTTTCTCGATGCATGGTCACTCGTTGACGTCATTGATCGCTTTCGTGCGCTCTGGCTGCTGCTTCCCCATGCAGTTCCGGACTCGCTGCCGGCCGGGACCAAGACGTTTTCCGAGATAGCGCAGCCAATCCGAGCGTTGCGCAACGTTGCCGACCACTTGGCTCAGCGCGCTGAATACGTACTCGCTCAGGAGGGCACGGCTCTTGGAGTCCTGAGTTGGTGTACGGTTCTCGAACCGGACCGAACCAAGGCCGTCATCTGTACGATTGTTCCGGGTACGATGCAGCGCCGAAGTGTTCCGGGTATGAACCCAGCCGGACGCGCGATGGATTTGCCGACTGGGCTAATCCAACTCACCGCGGGTGAGCACACCGCGTGCGTGTCCGAAGTTCTCGCAGAAATGCAGATTCGTGTTAGTAGCCTCGAAGCTTCGCTTGGAGAGGCCCTCAGAGTGCAAGCGGCAGGGCTCGGTCACGCCGGCGGGGACCTGCTACTCAAAATGCATGTCGCCTTCCCGGCCCCGGGTGAAGCCTAACTGAATCGCCCCGGCGGAGGCTGAGGCAAACTACTACCGGCAACTCGCCAATCAGGCCACCACGGTGGCGGCCTGACTTAAACCAATCGGCCTCCAGGAAATCCGGGGCGATTCAGCCTCGGCCTGCTGCAACACCAACTCCACCGCCTCGTCCGCCCGGTCTGGCGGGTACTTGTACTTGCGCAGGATGCGCTTGACCATTAGCCGCAGGCTGGCGCGCACGCTGTGTCGCTTTGACGTAACCGTCCGGCGATCCCGTCTTGACGGGCACCGAAGTCTATACAGCTGTATGAGGTTTGGTGATCAGCTGGCCGGCGACCAACGGTGCGGCAGCAGTTCGTCGACGCGACTGGCCGGTTGCGTAGGCAGCCGCTCCAGCACGTCGCGCAGGTACGCGCAGGGGTCGTGTCCGTTCAGACGCGCCGAGTGCACCAGGCTCATCACCGCCGCAGCGCGTTTGCCCGCGCGCAGCGACCCGGCGAACAGCCAGTTCGATCTGCCGATTGCAATTGGCCTGATTTGGTTTTCAACCCAATTGTTGTCTGCGGGCAAGTCCCCGTCGTCGATGTATCGCGTCAGGGCCTGCCATCTGCCCAGGCTGTAGTCGATCGCTTTGGCCGTGGCCGAGCCCTCGGGTACCTTCTTGCGCTGCTCAGCCAGCCACAGGTGCATGGCATCGGCCACCGGGCGAGACCGCTCCTGTCGTATTCGTTTTCGCTGGTCAGCATCGACTTCACGAACCTCGCGCTCGATGTCATACAGCTGTATGAAGAACTTCAGCGCCCGCTCGCCGATGGTGCTTTGGTGATTGACCCACAGCTCGTGGAACTTGCGCCGCGCGTGAGCCAGGCACCCGGCCTCGGTCACGCCCATCTCGAAGCAGGCCTTGTAGCCACTGAAGTCGTCGCACACCAGGCTGCCATGCCAGCCGCCTTCGCCGGGCAGTCCGAGGAAGTCGCGGGCATGCTGGCCGCCTCGGCTGTCGGCGAAGTCGAACACCACCGCCTTCGTCGGGTTGTAGCTCGTGGTGCAGTAGCTCCACAGGTAGGCGCGATGGGTCTTGCCATGGCCCGGTTTGAGCATGGCCACTGGTGTCTCATCGGCGTGCAGCACGCTGTGACGCAGCAGCTCGGCGCGCAGCGCATCGACCAGGGGCTGCAGTTGCGCACCGCATTGACCCACCCATTGCGCCAGTGTCGAGCGGGGCAGTGCCAGCCCGGCGCGGGCAAAGATGCTCTCCTGGCGATACAACGGCAGGTGATCGGCGTACTTGGCCACCAGCACCTGGGCCAGCAGGCCGGCGGTCGGGATGCCTTTGTCGATGACGTGCGCAGGCACCGGCGCCTGCACTAGCGTCTCGCACTTGGCGCAGACCCACTTGCCGCGGATGTGCCGCTCCACGGTGAACACGCCGGGCTGGTAATCGAGCTTCTCGGCCACATCCTGGCCGATGCGCTTTAACTGGCAGCCGCAGGCGCAGGTGGTGTCCTCGGGCTCGTGCTGGATCTCGCGGCGCAGCAGGTTCTCGGGCAGCGGCTGGCGCTTGGGGCTTTGTTTGTCGTCCTGGCCTTTGGGGGACGGCGACGCCTGCTCGATCTCGGCGGCCAGGGCGGCCAGATCGGTGTCGATGGTTTCTTCCAGCAAGCTCTTTTGCTCGGCGTTGAACCCTTCGCTGCGGGCGGCGAACTTCAGCCGCTTGAGCACCGCCATCTCGTGGGTGAGCTTATCGATGAAGGCCTGCTTGAAGGCAATCTCGCGATCCTTGCTGGCCGCCTCGGCGATCAGGGTGCGCACCACCTGGCGCAGTTGCTGCGCGTCAAGGTCGTGGATGTGTGCTTCGTCGATCACGAGACGTGATGGTGCCGATGCGGGCGCACTTGCGCATCGGCATTTGCGCCAATTGTGGCGGGCCTACAGCACCGTGATGACGCCCGCCTGCCCGATGCGCTGCCAGGGCAGGCCCAGCACCAAGGCGTCCAGTTGCTCGCGGCTCAGCGCCAGCGTGCCGGTGACATCCCTGGGCCAGACGAACTTGCCCTGGTTCAGGCGCCGCGCGGCCAGCCACACGCCGAT
>JAZKDA010000247.1:0-2564 GCA_040387815.1 Pseudomonadota bacterium
ATTGCAGCAGTTCGCCGACACGCTCGCGCCGCGCCGTGCGCGTGTCGATCAGGCCGTGCTCCTGCAGCGGCTCGGCGATGATGTCTTCGACCACCCAGCGCGGGTTGAGGCTGGCGTACGGGTCCTGGAAGATCATCTGGATGCGCCGGCGCAAGATGCGGCCCTGCGCAGTCTTGAAGGCGGCATGCGCGTCCTGGCCGTCGAAGACGAGGCTGCCGCGCGTGGGCTCGTACAGCCCCACCAGCAGACGCGCCACGGTGCTCTTGCCGCAGCCCGATTCGCCGACCAGGGCCAGGGTCTGGCCCTGCCGGATGTCAAAGCTCACGCCGTCGACGGCGTGCAGCAACTGGCGTGGCCGCCGCTCGATCACGCGGTTGAGCCAGGGCGCGGAGACGTCGAAGGTCTTGGCCAGGTCGCGGGCCTGTACCAGCGGCGCTTCGTCAACAACAGGTGTCGAGGCCGCGCCGGGCGCGTCGGTCAGCACGCCGCTCATGCGCCCCCCCGCGCACTGGCGTCATGCAGCCAGCATGCCGCACGGGTGGCGCCCGCGGCCATCAGCTCTGGCCGTTCGGCCTTGCAACGATCGAACACACGCGGGCAGCGCGGGTTGTAGGCGCAGCCCCGGGGAATGGCGTTCAGGCGCGGCATGGACCCTTCGATCTGGTTGAGGCGCTCACGGTCTTGCGCGATGTCGGGAATGGCCGCCATCAGCCCCGCGGTGTAGGGGTGGGCCGGTTCGTTCACGACATGGTGCACCGGGCCGATCTCCGCGATGCGGCCGGCATACATCACGGCCACGCGGTCGCAGGTTTCGGCGATCACGCCCATGTCATGGGTGATCAGCATCACGGCGGCGCCGCGGTCGCGGCAGATGCGCTTGAGCAGTTGGATGATCTGCGCCTGGATGGACACGTCCAGCGCGGTGGTGGGCTCGTCGGCCACGATCAGCTTGGGCTCGGCGGCCAGGGCCAGGGCGATCACCACGCGCTGGCGCATGCCGCCGGAGAACTGGTGCGGATACTGGTCGATCCGCTCGGCCGCCGCCGAGATGCCGGTGTCCTCCAGCAGGCCGATGGCGCGGCGCCGGGCCTCGGCGGCATCGACCGGCAGGTGGGTCTGGATGGTCTCCATCAGTTGCCGCCCGATGGTGTAGAGCGGGTTGAGCGAGGTGAGCGGATCCTGGAAGATGGCGCCGATCTTGCGGCCGCGGATGTGGCGCATGGCCTCGTGGCGCAGGTTGTCGATGCGCTGGCCCTCCAGCAGGATCTGGCCCGAGGCGATGCGCCCCGGCGGCTCCAGCAGGCCGATGATGGCCGCGCCGGTGAGCGACTTGCCAGCGCCCGACTCGCCCACCACGCCCAGCACCTCGCCCGGCGCGATCTCGAAGGAGATGTCGTCGAGCGCGCGCAGCGTGCCGCGCCGGTGGGGAAACTCGACGACCAGATTCTGGACTTGCAGCAGGCTCATGTCATCTCAGCCGGGGGTTCAGGGCATCGCGCAGCCAGTCGCCCAGCAGGTTCACCGACAGCGCGATCAGGATCAGCATCAGGCCGGGGAAGATGGTGATCCACCACTCGCCGGAAAACAGGTAGTCGTTGCCGACGCGGATCAGCGTGCCCAGCGAGGGTGAGGTGGGCGGCACGCCCACGCCCAGGAAGGACAGCGTGGCCTCGGTGATGATGGCGGTGGCCACGTGGATGGTGCCCAGCACCAGCACCGGCCCCATCACGTTGGGCAGCACATGCCGGCGCATGATGCGCGAGGGCGACACGCCGGTGACGCGCGCGGCCTGCACGTATTCCTTGTTGCGCTCGACCATGGTGGCGCCGCGCACCGTGCGCGCGTACTGCACCCAGCCGGTGAGCGTGATCGAGACGATCAGCACGCCGAAGGCCACGCCTTCGTGCGCATTCGGAAACAGCGCGCGGCCGACACCTGCGATGAGCAGGGCCACCAGGATCGGCGGAAAAGACAGCATCACGTCGCACACGCGCATGAGCAGGGCGTCGATCCAGCCGCCCTTGAACCCGGCCAGCAGGCCCATCGCGACTCCGATCGCCATGGACAGCAGCACCGACACCAGGCCCACCACCAGCGAGATGCGGGCGCCATACATCAGGGCCGAAAGGATGTCGCGGCCTTGGTCGTCGGTACCCAGCGGGTACTTGAGCGTGCCTTCGGCCGACCAGGCCGGCGGCCGACGGGCGTCGCCCAGCTCGAGCGTGGCGAGGTCGAAGGGGTTGTGCGGCGCGAGCCAGGGGGCGAAGGCGGCGCCCACCACGCACACCAGGGCGATCAGCGCCGCCACCACCGCCACCGGCGAGGTGCGAAAGCTGTGGCCGACATCGCTGTCGAGCCAGCGCAGGAGGATTTTGCTCATTCGGTCATGCCTTCAGTGGCCGCCGGCGCGATCGACGCGCAGGCGCGGGTCGACCGCGAAGTACAGCAGGTCGACCACCAGGTTGATCACGACGAAGATCAGGGCGACCAGGCACAGGTAGGCCGCCATCACCGGAATGTCGGCGAAGGTGACGGCCTGGATGAACAGCAGGCCCATGCCGGGC
>JAZKDA010000248.1:0-7260 GCA_040387815.1 Pseudomonadota bacterium
CTTCACGCCCTGGTCGTCCGCCGCTTCGCCCGCCACGCCCAACACCAGCCTCGGCGCCGACCGCGCCGAACTCCCCGAAGGCGACTGGCCACTGGGCCGCGCCCTGGCGCAGTTGCAGGGCGTGTACATCCTGGCCGAGAACCGCCAGGGGCTGGTGATCGTGGACATGCATGCGGCGCATGAGCGCATCGTCTACGAAAAGCTCAAGTCGCAGATGGAGCAGACCGGTGAACAGGCCGGCGCCGGCCGGGGACTGGCCAGCCAGCCCTTGCTGATTCCCGCCACCTTCGCCGCCACGCCGCAGGAGCAGGCCACCGCCGAGGCCTGCGCCGACACCCTGGCCGCCCTGGGCCTGGAGATCACCCCGTTTTCCGCGCGCACCCTGGCCGTGCGCGCCGTGCCCACCAGCCTGGCCCAGGGCGATGCGGTCGAACTGGCGCGCAGTGTGCTGGCCGAACTGTCGCAGCACGAGGCCAGCACCGTGGTCCAGCGCGCCCGCAACGAGTTGCTGGCCACCATGGCCTGCCACGGTGCGGTCCGGGCCAACCGCCGGCTCACCCTGGAGGAGATGAACGCCCTTTTGCGCGAGATGGAGCGCACCGAACGCTCCGACCAGTGCAACCACGGTCGCCCCACTTGGCGCCAGCTGAGCTTGCGCGAGCTCGACACCCTGTTTCTGCGCGGCCGCTGAACTTTTGCACCCCAGCAGCAGTCTGCCCAGGCATGGTCAAACGCTGGTTCCTCCTGATCGCCGCGCCCGTTCTGGCCGGCGCCCTCAGCCTCGGCTGCGCCACCCTCGACGAACGACAACGCGCCTGGATCTTCCAGCCTGGCGATCGCGCCTGGGGCGGCAGCGCCAGCCAGGCCGAGGGCATGGAAGACGTCTGGATCTCCTTTGATTCGCGCGTGAGCGGCGAGCCCGTGCGCTTGCACGGGCTGTGGGCCGCCGCCGACGAACCCCGCGCCGGAAAGCCCGTGATGCTGTACCTGCACGGCGCACGCTGGAACGTTGCCGGTTCTGCCGGCCGGGTGCGCCGCATGCAGGCCCTGGGTTTTTCGGTGCTGGCGGTCGACTACCGCGGGTTTGGCAAGAGCACGCAGGTGCTGCCCTCCGAGGACATGGCCTACGAAGACGCCCGAGCCGCCTGGCAATGGCTGGCCGAGCGCTACCCCGATCGCCCCCGTTACATCTTCGGCCACTCGCTGGGCGGGGCCATCGCCATCGACCTGGCGGCCCATGTGGTCGACGAGCACGGCACCATCGTCGAAGGCACCTTCACCTCCATCCCCGACGTGGCCAGCACCTTCCGCTGGGGTTGGCTGCCACTGGGCCCGCTGATCACGCAGCGCTTCGAGTCCATCGACAAGGTCGCCCGGATCGGCTCGCCGCTGCTGGTGGTGCACGGCGCCAATGACAACCTGATCCGCAGTGACCTGGGCCGCCGCCTGTACGAGGCGGCCACCGGGCGCAAGCAGTTCGTGCTGGTCGAGGGCGGCTCGCATCACAGCACGATGAGCATCGGCCAGCCGCACTACCGCGAAGCGCTCGATCACCTGTTCAGTCTGAAGTGACTCGCCTGCCGTGACCGCGCCCGCGGCGGGCGCGCGTCCGATCGCTTCTGCTAACCTCGCCTGAATGTCCGCCTCCTCCTCGGCCACCGCGCCGGGCGCCGCGGCCATGAGCCCCGCGCTCGTGGTCTTCCTGCTCGCCCTGCTGTTCGGCATACAGCCCGTCACCACCGACCTGTACCTGCCCGCGCTGCCGGCTCTCACGGCCGGCTTTGGCGCGCCGATGGCGCAGGCCCAGCTCACGCTCACCGCCATGCTGCTGGCGTTCGGTATCTCGCAGCTGGTGTGGGGGCAACTGTCCGACCGCTTCGGGCGCCGGCCGATCCTGCTGGCGGGCACCGCGCTCTATGCCATTGCCGGCATCGGCTGCGCGCTCGCCCCGACCATCGCCTCGCTGATCGTCTGGCGCGCCGCGCAGGGCGCCGCCATGGGCGCGGCCGTGATGGGCGCGCGCGCCATCGTGCGCGACCTTTACGAGCCGCCCAACGGCGCGCGCGTGATGTCGATGGCGTTCACCGGACTGGGCGTGATCGCCTGCGCGAGTGGCCCGATCGGGGGCCTGCTGGCCGCCGCCGTCGGCTGGCGCTGGGTGATGGCCGCCACCGGCGTGTTCGGCGGCGTGCTGTTCGCCATCATGGCGCTGCGCTTCCAGGAATCGCTGCCGCCGGCAAAGCGCACGGCGCTGCATCCGCTGGACATGGCGCGGGCCTGGTGGGCCATCGTGCGGCATCCGACCTTCCGGGCCGGCGCCCTCCTGAGCAGCGCGACCTACGCCGGCCTGTTCACCTTCCTGGCCGCCTCGTCGTTCGTCTACATCCAGGTACTGGGCCTGACCCGGTGGCAGTACGGGCTGCTGATATCCGCCGCGTCGCTGGTCTACGTGCTGGGCACCTTCCTGTGCCGGCGCCTGCTCCCTCGCGTGGGCCTGCGCACCACGGTGGCGATCGCCGGCGGCTTGTCGCTGGCGGGCGGCACCAGCATGGGATTGCTGGCCCTGGCCGGCGCGCACTCGGCCTGGGCTTCTTTCGCTCCCTTCCTGCTGTACATGCTGGCCCATGGCATTCATCAGCCCTGCGGGCAGTCCAGCGCGGTCGCGCCCTTCCCCGGCGCCGCCGGGACGGCCTCGGCCCTGACCGGCTTCGTGATGATGGTGGTGGCCTTCGGCGTCGGCGGCTGGGTCGGCCAGCGGCTGGACGGCACGGTGTTCGCGTTGACCAACGGCGTGTGGTTCTGGAGCGTGTGCCTGGCCGCCATCTCCTGGACCCTGATGCAACGTGATGGTGAAGTCCGGCGCACTTGAGCCGCCGGGCGCGTTCGTCGCGCTGGCCGGCCCCACCGCCAGCGGCAAGTCCGCCGCGGCGCTGGCGCTGGCGCGCGAGATGCCGGTGGAGATCGTGAGCGTGGATTCCGCCCTGGTCTACCGGGGCATGGACATCGGCACGGCCAAACCCATGCCGTCGGAATTGGCCGCCGTGCCGCACCACCTGATCAACATCCGCGACGCGGCCCAGGCCTACAGCGCCGCCGAGTTCGCCGCGGACGCGCGACGGCTGATCGGCCAGATCCACTCACGTGGCGCCCTGCCCCTGCTGGTGGGCGGCACCATGCTGTACTTCAAGGCCTTGTTCGCGCCGCTGGCCGCCATGCCGCCAGCCGACGCCGCCGTGCGCGCCGAGCTCGACGCCCAGGCCCGCGCGCAGGGCTGGCCCGCGCTGCATGCCGAGCTGGCGCGCGTCGACCCGCCCACCGCCGCCCGGCTGGCGCCCCATGATTCGCAACGCATCCAGCGCGCGCTGGAGGTCTGGCGCGTCTCGGGCCGCAGCCTGAGCCAATGGCATGCCGATGCCCATGCCGCGCCCGACGCGCCGCCCGCGGCGGGCCTGGCGCCGGCGCTGCTGCTGTCGCTGGAGCCTCACGACCGCGCCTGGCTGCATGAGCGCATCGCCTTGCGCTTCGATCAGATGCTCGCGGGCGGATTTCTCGACGAGATGCGCGGCCTGCGCGCACGCGGCGACCTGTCGCCCCAGCTTCCCAGCATGCGTTGCGTGGGCTACCGGCAGGCCTGGGAGTGGCTGGACGCGGCCGACGCCGGCCACGCACCGCCGCTCGGGCTGCTGCGCGAACGCGGCATCGCCGCCACGCGCCAGCTGGCCAAACGGCAGCTCACGTGGCTGCGCGGCATGCCGCAGCGGCGGGTGCTGGCCTGCGACCGGCCCGATGCACTGGCGCTGGCGGTGCGCGCCGTGCAGGACGCGGTGAAGGCACCGCCATGAATAGCGCACCGGTGCTGGACATCGACGGGCTGTGCAAGCGCTACGGCGACGACACGGTGTTCGAAGGCGTGTCGCTGCGGGTCGATGCGGGCAGCTTCGTGGCCGTGGTCGGCGAATCGGGAGTGGGCAAATCCACACTGCTCAATTGCATGGCGGGCCTGGACCATTGGGATGCCGGGCGCGTGATCTTGTGCGGCCACGACCTCGCTCAGGCCGACGACGACGCGCGCGCGCTGCTGCGCCGCCGCCATGTGGGTTTCGTGTTCCAGGCCTTTCATGTCCTGCCGCACCTGGATGTGGCGCAGAACATCGCCTTGCCCCTGATGCTGCTGGGCCACCCGGCGCAAGAAAACGCTGACCGGGTGGCGCAGATGCTGGAGGCCGTGGGCCTGCGGGGCCTGGGCCGGCGCCTGCCGCAGCAGCTCAGTGGCGGGCAGCTGCAACGGGTGGCCATCGCACGCGCATTGGTCCACCGGCCGGCGCTGCTGCTGGCCGACGAGCCGACCGGCAACCTCGACCCGACCACGGCGGCCAAGGTGATGGACCTGCTGGTGGCCCAGACCCGCGAGCACGCAGCGGCGCTGGTGCTGGTGACACACTCGGAAACGGCGGCCCGGCGCGCTGACCGGCTACTGCACATGACGGCCGCGGGATTCAGTCCTGAGTGACACCCGTGTGCCGCCAATGCTGGCAGCCGTACCCGGTGTCTTCCTACGCGCCAGCGGCATGGCGCTGCGAATGATGGCGCTTTCCAATCAGGAGGACCCGATGCCCACTCGCGAAAAAGACGCCTGCGATCTGCTCGAAGCGGATCACCGCGCCGTCAAGAAGATGTTCAAGGAGTATGACGAACTGACCGGATCGCAGGCCCGCAGCGCCCTGGCCAAGAAGCAGGAGCTGGCTCAACGCATCTGCCTGGCATTGACCGTGCATGCACAGATCGAGGAAGAGATCTTCTACCCCGCCATGCGCCAGGCCGTGCGAGAGACCGACTTGCTGGACGAGGCGACCGTCGAGCATCAGACCTGCAAGGACCTGATCCAGCAGATCCAGGACATGTCGCCGTCGGACGACATGTTCGACGCCAAGGTCAAGGTGCTCGGCGAGTACATCGACCACCATGTGAAGGAAGAGCGCACCGAGATGTTTCCCAAGGCCCGCGCCGCCCGCAAGCTCGACCTCATCGCCATGCGCGGCCCGCTGGAGGCACGCAAGGATGAACTGATGGCAGAGACGGAAGCAGCCATCACCTGATCGAGCCGGGGGCGACCCGCCACAATCGCCCCATGCTTTCCCTGCTGCGCAGCTTTTCCTGGCAGGAGCTGCGCCATCACCCCTGGCGCAGCGCCGCCGCCGTCCTGGCCGTCATGCTGGGCGTGGCGCTGGCCTTCTCGGTTCACCTGATCAACGCTTCGGCGCTCAGTGAGTTCTCCAGCGCGGTGCGTTCCGTCAATGGCCAACCCGATCTCGAACTGCGAGCGGTCCAAGGCGGTTTCGACGAAGCGCTGTATGCGCGCGTCGCCACCCACCCCCAGGTGCAACTGGCCAGCCCCGTGCTGGAATTGTCGACCTACGCGCTGGCCCGCCCGGGTGAGCGCCGCCTGGCCGTGCGGGTACTGGGCGTCGATGCGCTGGTGGTCGGCCGGCTGGCGCCGGCCCTGGCGCCGGTGCCCGGCCCGCAGGCTGGGCGCTTCGATGTGTTCGCGCCCGACACGGTGTTTCTGAACCCGGCGGCGCGCCGCCAGCTGGCAGGCGATGGCGTGGCCCTGCAGGTGGGGCAGATCATGCGGCCCTTGCGTGTGGCCGGCACCGCGGGTGCGGGCGGTGGACCCTTGGTGGTGATGGACCTGGGCGCCGCCCAGGACTTGTTCGGCCGTGGCGGGCAACTCTCGCGCATCGACCTGCAGCTCGCGCCGGGTACGCCGCGCGATGATTTCCTGCGCTCGCTGGCGCTGCCCCCGGGCGTGGTGGCGGCCGAACCGGGCGACGCGGCTGCGCGGGTGAGCAATCTCTCGCGCGCCTACCGCGTCAATCTCACGGTGCTGGCCCTGGTGGCCTTGTTCACCGGCGCCTTCCTGGTCTTTTCGGTGCTTTCACTCAGCGTCGCGCGACGCCTGCAGCAACTGGCGCTGCTGGGCGTGCTGGGGCTGACCGCTCGGCAGCGGCTGCGGCTGGTGCTGCTGGAATCCACCGCCCTGGGGGTGGCCGGCAGCGTGCTGGGCATCGCGTTGGGCACGGCCCTGGCGGCTGTCGCACTGCGCATCCTGGGCGGCGACCTGGGTGGCGGCTATTTCCCTGGCGTGGCGCCGCGGCTGCAGTGGAGCGCCAGCGGCGCGGGCATCTACGGCCTGCTCGGTGTGCTCGCCGCGGCGGTGGGCGGCTGGCTTCCGGCACGCACCGCACAGCGCCTGCCGCTGGCGCAATCGCTCAAGGGCCTGGGTCAGGCCGGCGTCGGCCGCCAGGGCCACGGCCTGAGCCTGGCGCTGATCGCCCTGGGCGCCGGGCTGGCGCTGCTGCCGCCGGTAGCGGGCATCCCGCTGGGTGCCTACCTGTCGGTGGCGCTGCTGCTGGTGGGCGGCATCACCGCCCTGCCCTGGGCCGTGTCGCTGGCCTACGACGCACTCGCCCCGCGCGTTGCGCACCGGCTGCTGCCCCTGCTGGCCGTCGAGCGCGCGCGACGGGTGCGCGAAAGCGCGGCGGTGGCGGTCAGCGGCGTGGTCGCATCGCTCAGCCTGGCCGTGGCATTGACCGTGATGGTGGCCAGCTTTCGCGATTCAGTGACGCACTGGCTTGATGTGGTGCTGCCAGCCGACCTGTACGTGCGCACCGCCGAGGGCTCGGCCGCAGGCGACACGGCCTTTCTCGACGCCGAGTTCGTGCGGGCGGCCAGCCAGGTGGAAGGCGTGGCGCGCAGCGCGACGCAGCGCGCGCGCTCGCTACAGCTCGATGCGGCCTTGCCGCCGGTGGTGCTGCTGGTGCGCCCCCTCGGCGACGCGCAGCGCACTCTGCCGCTGGTGGGCGCCGCGCTGCCGGTGCCAGCGGGCCAGGTGGGTGTCTACGTGAGTGAGGCCATGGTTGATCTCCATGGCGCGCGGCCGGGCGAGCCCTTGACGCCCCTGGCGCAGGCTTTCGGCCCCGGCGCGCCGCCGATGTTCGTGGCCGGCGTGTGGCGCGACTATGCGCGCCAGAGCGGCTCGGTGGTGATGGACCAGACCGACTACCAGCGCCTGACCGGCGACCGGCGGGTCAACGACCTGCTGCTGTGGCTGGCGCCGGGCGCCGACACGGCGCAGGTGCGGCGCAGCCTGCGCGAGATCGGCCAGCGTGACGCCGACGACAGCTTGCTGACCTTCGCCAGCGCGCGGGAGATCCGCGCCGCCTCGCTGCGCATCTTCGACCGCAGCTTCGCCGTCACCTA
>JAZKDA010000248.1:7270-7789 GCA_040387815.1 Pseudomonadota bacterium
CTGTCGGGCGACACGCGCACCAACGACATCGCGGTCTGGCTCACGCCGGGCACCGACCCCGGCGCCGTGCAGCAAGCCTTGCGCGCGCATGCCGACGCTGCCGCACCGGGCGCGGGCGCGCTGCTGGAGTTCGCCTCGGCCACGGAGTTGCGCGCGCTCTCGCTGCGCATCTTCGACCGCAGCTTCGCCGTCACCTACTGGCTGCAGGCGGTGGCGATCGCCATCGGCCTGTTCGGCGTCGCGGCCAGCTTCAGCGCACAGGTGCTGGCGCGGCGCAAGGAGTTCGGCTTGCTGCGGCACCTGGGCCTGACACGCCGGCAGGTGCTGGCCGTGGTGGCCGGCGAGGGCGCGGCCTGGACGCTGATCGGCTCGGCCGCCGGCCTGGCGCTGGGCATCGCGGTGGCGGTGGTGCTGGTGCATGTGGTCAACCCGCAAAGCTTCCACTGGACCATGGACCTGCTGGTGCCCTGGCTGCGGCTGGCGGCGCTGTGCGCGGCGGTCGTGGTGGCCGGTACGCTC
>JAZKDA010000248.1:7799-12995 GCA_040387815.1 Pseudomonadota bacterium
CGCCTGGCTGGCCGGTCGCGCGGCAGCCGGCCATGACGCGGTCCTGGCGGTCAAGGAGGACTGGTGATGCCCCGGCCCCTGCGCCGCCGCCCGCTGCTGGGGACCCTGCTAGGCGCCGCCCTGGGCTTGCCGACCGCACCCGCGCGCGCCCTGCCCCCGCGCGCCCTTGAATTTCCGCGTGATCACGGTGCCCACCCGGACCTGCGCACCGAGTGGTGGTACCTCACCGGTGAGTTGCGATCGGACGCCCGCCGCTTCGGTTTCCAGGTGACCTTCTTTCGTTCCCGGGTCGATGCAACCCAGGGCATGGCCTCGGCCTTCGCCGCGCGGCAGCTGGTGTTCGCGCACGCGGCCCTGACCGACCTGGCCGGCCGCCGGCTGTGGCACGACCAGCGCATTGCGCGCGAGGGGTTTGCGATTGCGCAGGCGGCGCAGGACGACACCCGGCTGCGCCTTCGCGACTGGTCGCTGCAACGCATGGCCGACGGACACTATGAGGCCCAGGTGCCGGCCAGCGAATTTGCTCTTACGTTGCGCCTGGCGCCGACGCAGCCGGTGCTGCCGCAGGGTGTTCAGGGCCTGTCACGCAAGGGTCCCGATGCGGTGCAGGCCAGCTACTACTACAGCCAGCCGCAGTTGCAGGCCCAGGGGCGGGTGCGGCTCCAGGGCCAGTCCTTCGAAGTGCAAGGCCGAGCCTGGCTTGACCACGAGTGGAGCGAGGCGCTGCTGCACCCGCAGGCGGTGGGCTGGGACTGGATCGGCATGAACCTGGACGATGGCAGCGCCCTCACCGCCTTCCGGCTGCGGCGCACCGATGGCAGCGCCGTGTGGGACGGCGGCTCCTGGCGCGTTGCGGGCCGGGCGCAGCCGCAAGCCTTTCAAGCCGGCCAGACAAGCTTCACGCCGCTGCGCCACTGGGCCAGCGCGGCGTCGAACGCGCGCTACCCGGTCGAGTGGACGGTGGAAACGCCGGCCGGCCGCTTCACCGTGCGGGCCTTGCTCGACAACCAGGAACTTGACAGCCGCGCCTCCACCGGCGCGGTCTACTGGGAAGGCCTGTCGGAGCTGCTGGACGCGCAAGGCCGCCGGGTGGGCAGCGGCTACCTGGAGATGACAGGCTACGCCGCGCCGCTACGTCTATGAGCCCTTTCGGGGGTGGGCTTGTGCTTAGTCGTCGGCCTGACGGCCGCGGCGCTTGCGCGCTTGCACCTCGCTGGCGGCCAGCGGCGACAGGTTCATGGTCGGCAGGCCCGCCTGCTCGGGCGGCAGCCCGGCGGCCAGGCGCATGCGCAGCGACAGGTCGGTGCGCGAATCGGCGGCGTCGAGCGCCTCGTCCATGGTGATGTCGCCGTCGGTGTACAGCTTGAACAGCGACTGGTCGAAGGTGTGCATGCCGACCTCATTGGAGCGGGCGATGGCCGGCTTGAGGTCGTCGACCTGGCCCTTCTGGATCAGCTCCGACACATAGGACGACAGCAGCATCACCTCGGTGGCCGGCACCCGCTTGCCTTTGCCCGTCTGCAGCAGGCGCTGGGCCACCACGCCCTTGAGGTTCATGGACAGATCCAGCAGGATCTGGTGGCGCGCGGTCTCGGGGAAGAAGTTGATGATGCGGTCCACCGCCTGGTTGGCGTTGTTGGCATGGAGGGTGGACAGGCACAGGTGGCCGGTCTCGGCATAGTGCAGCGCATGGCGCATGGTTTCTTCGTCGCGGATCTCGCCGATCATGATGACGTCGGGCGCCTCGCGCAGCGCGTGGCGCAGCGCGTCGCCGAAGGTGCGGGTGTCCAGGCCCACCTCGCGCTGGTCGACGATGCAGCGCGCGTGGGTGTGGACGTATTCGATCGGATCCTCGACGGTGAGAATGTGGCCCGAGCTGCGCAGGTTGCGGTGCTCGATCATCGAGGCCAGGGTGGTCGACTTGCCCGCGCCAGCCGCGCCTACCACCAGCACCAGTCCGTGCCGCAACATGGCCAGCTGCTCCAGGATGCGCGGCAGGCGCAGGGTGGACAGGGGCGGAACCTGGCTGCGCACGAAACGCACCACCATGCTCACTTCGCCGCGCTGCACATAGACGTTGAAGCGAAAGCGCCCCAGGCGCTCGACTGTCAGGGCGAGGTCGCACTCAAGGTCACGCTCGAAGTTGCGGATCTGCACTTCGGTCATCACCGAATAGGCCAGCAGCTTGACCTCGCCACTGGCCAGCGGCTCGGTGTCGAGCGCAACAAACTTGCCTTCGACCTTAACCGTGGCCAGCGCGCCGACCGTGAGGAACAGATCGGACGCATTGTGCGCGACCATCTCCTGCAGGTAGGGGCCGAGGTCGGCGGCCTCGATGCGTGACGTGTTGGCTGCCAGCACCCTTGCTTGGCTCATAGGGAGACCCTTCGAACACCGGCTGCTGGTGAATTCAGTCACCCGGCGTATGTGGTTTCACCGAGGCGCTGCGACTGCTGAGCCTCGGCGTGAGGGCCCATTGTGGTGTCCAGACGTATCCGACGCATGTAGGAGAACACCGGATGTGGCACTCGTGCCACGACAGTGGCGCTAATGAGGTCTTAAGACTTCAATTTGAGGGCCCGGCGCCGGCTCAGTGCGCGCCGGCCGCGGCGGCGTCGGCGGCCGCCGCGTCGGCCGCGGCGCGCGAAGACGAACGCATCAGCCACACCAGTGGCACCAACGCGAGGCAGATCACGGACGATGCCCAGAAGATGTCGTTGGCGGCCAGCATGAAGGCTTGCTGGTCGACCAGGCGGTTGATCTGCGCCAGTGCCTGCTGCTGCGACAGGCCGCCCGCCATCAGCTGCGACAAGGTGGCCATGGCCGCGGCGTTGGAGGGGTTGATGGCTTCGGCCAGCTGGGCATGGTGCACGGCCGCGCGGCTCTCCCACAGCGTGGTCACCACCGACGTGCCGACCGCGCCAGCGGTGATGCGCACGAAGTTGGACAGGCCCGAGGCCGCGGCGGTACGGTCAGCCGTCAGCCCGGTCATGCTCAGCGTCATCAGGGGGATGAAGAACATCGACATGGCCACCCCCTGGACCAGGGTGGGGATCATGATGGTGCCGAAGTCCGCCTGGGTGTTGAACCGCGATCGCATCCACAGCACCAGCGCGAAGATCAGGAAGGCGGCGGTGGCATAACGGCGCGGATCGACCTTCATGATGGTCCGCCCCACCACCGGCGACAGCACGATGGCCATCAGCCCCACCGGGGCCATGATCATCCCCGCGTCGGTGGCGGTGTAGCCCATGAACTGCTGCAGCCACAAGGGCACCAGCACCACGTTGCCGAAGAACACCCCATAGCCGACCGACACCGCCAAGGTGCCGGCCCAGAAGTTGCGCCGGCCGAACAGGCGCAGGTCCACCACCGGGTGTTCTTCGGTCAGCTCCCAGATCAGGAAAACGGCGAAGCCCACCACCGCCGTGACGGCCAGGGCCACGATCAGCGAGGAGTCGAACCAGTCGTGTTCCTTGCCCAGGTCCAGCACCATCTGCAACGCACCGATCCACACGACCAGCAGCAGCAGCCCCACGGTGTCGATCGGCAGGCGCCGTACCTGCGACTCACGCTCGCCGTAGATGGCCCAGGCGGCCGCCGCCGCGGCCAGGCCCACCGGGATGTTGATGTAGAAGATCCACGGCCAGGACAGGGTGTCGGTGATCCAGCCTCCCAACACAGGCCCCACCACAGGCGCCACCAGCGTGGTCATCGACCATGCCGCCATCGCCGTGCCCGCCAGGGCCGGAGGGTAGCTCGACAGCAGCAGCGCCTGCGACAGCGGAATGAGCGGCCCGGCCGCCAGCCCCTGCAAGGCACGAAAGGCGATCAGCACCGGCATGCTGGGTGCCAGCCCACACAGCCAGGACATCAGCACGAACATCAGCACGCTGAAGACGAACAGCCGCACCTGACCGAAGCGCTGTGCCAGCCAGCCGGTCAAGGGCACGGCGATGGCATTGGCGATGGCGAAGCTGGTGATGACCCAGGTGCCCTGGTTCGGGCTCACGCCCAGGTCGCCGGCGATGGCTGGCAGCGACACATTGGCGATGGTCATGTCCAGCACGTTCATGAAGGTCGCGCCCGACAGCGCGATGGTGCCCCACAGCCGCGCGGCGCCCTGCAGCGGCGGGTGCGCGAGGGGCGGCGCCGGGGGGCCCGCCATGCTCAGTGGCCCCGGCTGGCCGAGGCCACGCGCGCCGCGGGCGTCGCCTTCGTCGAGGGCTTGCCGCCTGGCGCCAGGTTGGCGGCGATCACGCGATGCACCGCCGCCTCGGCGCCACTGTCGGCGGTCTCCAGGGCCTGCGTCTGCATGCCCAGGCCATCACGCGGCGCGTCGGCCAGCATCTTGCCGTCCTGGCGGCTCACGTCCACGCGAGCGGCCATCGACAGGCCCACCCGCAGCGGGTGGCTGGCGAGCTGCCCCGGATCGAGCGCGATGCGAACCGGGACGCGCTGCACCACCTTGATCCAGTTGCCGGTGGCGTTTTGCGCCGGCAGCAGCGCGAACGCCGCGCCCGTGCCGGCGCCCAGGCCGGCCACCGTGCCTTGGTACTCGACCTTGCCGCCGTACACGTCGGCGGTCAGGCGCACCGGCTGGCCGATGCGGATCTTGCGCAGCTGCGCCTCCTTGAAGTTGGCGTCGACCCACAGTTGCCGCAAAGGCACCACCGACATCAGCGGCGCGCCGGCCGCGACCCGCTGGCCCAGTTGAACGGTGCGGCGCGCCACATGACCGTCGACCGGTGCGGCAAGGGCCAGGCGCTGGCTGGCCAGCCAGGCCTCCCGCAGCCTGGCCGCGGCGGCCTGCACGCTGGGATGCGCCTGCACCGAGGTGCCCTCGGTCAGGGCCTGGTTCGACGACAGCTGTTCGCGCGCGGCGACCACCGCCGCCTCGGCCGCGGCCAGCGTGCTGCGCGCCGCGTTGAACTGCGACTGGGCGTGTTGCAGTTCTTCCCTGGACACCGCGCCATTGCCCACCAGCGACTGGCGGCGGTTGAGATCTTCGGTGGCCCGCGCCACGGTGTCCTGGGCGCGCGCGACGTCGGCCTCACGCAGGGTCACCTGGGCCGCCAGCGAGCCGTTGTTGGCGTAGAGCGTGCGCACCTGCCGCACGGTCTGCGCCAGATTGGCCTCGGCCTGCTGCAAGGCCACGCGCGCATCGGCCGGATCGAGCTTGACCAGCGGCTGGCC
>JAZKDA010000248.1:13005-17858 GCA_040387815.1 Pseudomonadota bacterium
CTGCCACAGCAGCACCTCGGGCATCTCCTCGGCGAGGATGGCGATCACCGTGCCGCCGATCTGCGGCGTGATCTGCACCAGATTGCCCTGCACGTAGGCGTTGTCGGTGTCCTCATGGCGGCTGGCCACCAGCACGTCGTAGGCGACGAAGGCGCCGCCCGCGAGCACCACCACCGCCGCGATCGACATCAACGCCTTGCGGCGGCGGGAGTTGCCCGGCGGGGCAAGCGGCTCTGGGGCGGTGTTGTCGGTGGGCTCGGTCATGGGGCGGGTCGGCGCAAGGCCGATGGATCGGTGGGGTTTTCGGTGGACCGGTCCGCCAGGCGGGCCAGCTCGGAAGTGGCAGGCGCCGACCGCCAGCCGCCGCCCAGCGCACGCGCCAGTCCGACCTGGGCGTCCAGGGCACGGGCGGCGAGATCGACACTCAGGCGGCGTTGCGCCAGCACCGCGTTCTCGGCAAACAGCACCTGAAGGTAGTTGCCCACGCCCCCCTGGTAGCGTTGCAGCGCGATCTCGTAGGCGGCCTGCGCGCCCTGCTGCGCCAGGCGCTGCTCGGCCTGTTGGCGCGCCACGCCGCGGCCCGAGGCCAGTTGATCGGCCACCTCGCGCACGGCGTCGATCACGGCGCCGTTGTAGACCTCGACCGCCGCGTCCAGGTCGGCGGCCTTGCCGCGCAGACTGGCGCGAAGCCGCCCCGCGTCAAAGATCGGCAGGCGGATGGCCGGCGTCACGCCCCACTGCCGCGCGCCCGCCTCGAGCAGGTTGTTCAGGCCGATGCTCGACAAACCGACGAAGGCCGCCAGGTTGACATTGGGATAGAAGGCGGCGCGGGCACTGTCGACCTCGTGAGCGACAGCCTCGGCGCGCCAGCGCGCGGCGACGACATCGGCGCGGCGCCCGAGCAGGTCGGCCGGAATCTCGGCGGCGCCCGGCAAGGGCTTGAGCGCGGCCAGCGATGGCGCCTGGGTGAAGGGCTGGGCCAAGGGCTGGCCGACCAGTGCCGCCATCGCATTGCGCGCCAGCACGGCCTGCTCACTCAAGGCCTCGATCTGCTGGCGGGCCTCTGGCACGGCGCTTTCTGCCTGGCGCAGCTCCAGGCGGCTGTCCAGGCCGGCGTTCACGCGGTCTTGCACCAGCCGCAGGGCGTGCTCGCGCTGCGCCAATGCCCGCTGCGCCACCTCGATCTGGCCCTGCACGCGCGCTGCATGCAGGTAGGCGCGCACGACGTTGGACGCCAGCAGCACGCGGGCCGCCTCGGACTCGGCCTGGGCCGCGCGCGCCGCGCCCAGCGCGGCCTCCAGCGCCTGGGCGTACCTGCCGAAGAAATCGATCTCCCAGCTGCCGGACAGCTGGACCGTGCCGGAGGTGCCAACCGTGCCGGCGAGCGGCGCCGGAACCATGCCCCGGGCCGTGTAGCGTTGATGGGTGGCTTCGGCCGAGGCGTTGACCTGCGGCAGCAGCGCGGCGTCGGCCACTTCGAGCACGGCGCGGGCTCGGTCGAGCCGCGACTGCGCCAGCCGCAGCGATGGGTTGCCGGTCAGGGCCTGCTGAACCAGCCGGTCAAGTTGAGGATCGCCCAGCTCGGTCCACCAGCTGTCCGACAGGCTCACCGGCGCACCGGTCAATGTCGGTGCGTCGACCGCGTCGAGCCGGGTGCGCGGCGCGATGTCGCGGGAGCTGGCGCAGCCAGCCACCAGCACGGGGATGGCCAGTGCCAGGGCCAAGGCCCGCAAGCATGTCCGCGCGATCATGCTTGCACACCCGTGCCTTCGGGCGCTGCCTGCACCTCCTGGGCATTGCGCAGCATGCGGTCGAGCAGGCCGGCCAACACGTCCAGCTCGGTGCGGTCGAAGCCGCGCAGGCAGGCGTTTTGCACCTGGCACAGCACGCCGGGGATGGTTTCGGCGGTCGCGCGGCCCTGCGCGGTGAGCTCGAGCTTGACTACGCGGCGGTCGTCCTGCGAGCGGGTCCGCCCTACGAACCCCTTGGCTTCGAGCCGGTCGAGCATGCGCGTCATGGAGCCGGCGTCGAGCAGGCACTCGCGCGCCAACTCGGCGGCGGTGGTCACGCCGGCATAGCGAAGCTTGTACAGCGGGATCCACTGGGCATTGGTGAGCCCGCAGGGTTCGAGGGCATGCTCGACCTGCGCAGCCAAGGCCAGGGTGATACGGCGCATGCGATACGCCACGGTGTCCTCCGGCCGGTAGGTTTCTGGCCGGTAGAACGTGGGAACTGGGTCCGACATGCCGGCACTTTAATTGCCTATGCAATCATTGTCAACGCAAGCGAACGCCTGCGCCGGCGTGCGCGCCCTTGCGGGCGCTAACCGGGCGGCAAGTCGTCCACCAGGCGGCCGACGCCTCGAAAGCCAACAAAGCGCCGCTTGGGACCGAATACCGGTTCACCGCTGACCACGCAGTAGTGGACCCGGCCCCGGCTGTCGCGCCGCAGCCAGACGGCGTCGACGAAAGGTTGGCGAGCCATCATCGCGTCGAAGAGCTTGACCCAGCCGGCATGGCGCGTGTCCACACCGGGGACCTCCCAGGGTGTCTTGCCCAGCGCGGACCGGGCCAGGGTGCTGCCAAACAGATGCGTGATGCGATGACGCGAGTTCGTTTGCCAGTACCACCCGGCCGAATGGACGGCGTCGTCCGGACGCACCGCGGCGGGAAGCAGGACCTGTGGCCCGGCTGGGGCAAGGCCCTCGCGCGGGGCGACAAGCGGGGGGTGCACGGCGGGGGCATATCGCATGGCGCTTGAGCAGAAGCGGCGGCACCATGCCACCGGGCGCGCCGAGCTTAGCGGCCGGGCCCGCGGCGCGAATGGGCAATAGTTCTGGTTCGGCCGACTTTGAAAGCACTCACCCGAGCCATGACAGAAGGACGTCAGGCCTTTACGCGCGGTAGCGTTCCTTGGCGCGCCGGGCGAAGTCGTTGGTGTAGCAGCGCGCCACTTGCAGGCTCGCGCGGCCCACGGCGGCGTCGTGCGCCGCGACCACGCGCAGGGCGTTGCGCGCGCCGTCTTCAGGGATCAGCCCGTCCAGCGAGATGGCCTCGCGCACCTTGTTGAAGGCCGCCAGGTAGAGCGCGCGGTCGCCCAGCAGGAACCCCTCGGGCACGTTGCGGATGATGTCGCTGGGCCCCGCGGTCCGCAGCCACTTGAGCGCA
Organism: Pseudomonadota bacterium; assembly: GCA_040387815.1. Classification (GTDB taxonomy): domain Bacteria; phylum Pseudomonadota; class Gammaproteobacteria; order Burkholderiales; family Burkholderiaceae_C; genus Ramlibacter. The sequence continues at coordinate 16,173 of JAZKDA010000248.1, forward strand.
TGGACCACGCCGTCGGCCAGGGCCTGGCAGGTGTGCGGGTTCTTCTGGATGAACTCCTGCGACGCGTACAGGCAACTGGCCGGCATCGGGCCGCCGAAGATTTCTTGCGTGCCCTTGAGCGTGCGGGTGTCGCCGACGATGCGCACGTCGCCGCGCAGCTCCAGCTGCGTCATGACCGGGTCGAGATTGCTCAGCGCATCGACGAAGCCGCCGCGCAGGGCATTGGCGGCCTGCCACCCGGACCCCACGGGCACCAGGGTGACATCGCCCAGGGCCAGGCCGCCACGCGCCAGCACCCGCTGCGTGACCAGGCTGGTGGCCGACCCGGCCGAGCTGATGCCCAGGCGGCGGCCGCGCAAATCAGCAATCGTGCGGTACAGGGGCAAGGCGCGGATCGACACGCCCATGGCCACCTGCGGCGTGCGCGCCTGCAGCACGAAGGCCTGGTAGAACAGGCCGCGCGCCTGCAGCAGGAGCGTTTGCTCGAAGCTGCCGCTGATGACGTCGGAGCCGTTGAACACGCCGTCGTCCAGCAGGCGTTCGCCGGACCCGTGTTCCGTGATGTCGACCTCCAGGCCGGCGCTGCGGAAATACCCCAGCTGGTCGGCCAGGGCCAGGGGCAGCACGGAGATCGCGGCCCGGCTGGCGACGGCAATGCCGATGCGGGAGCGCTCGGGCCGGGCCGTTTCAGCATGCACAGCCGGGCCGGCCACCGTCGCCGCCATGAACATGGCGACTTTGGTGTTGAACGCACGGCGACTGATACGGCTGGTCGGCACGGGACGAAACCTCTCCTGTTTCCCTCTAGCGTAGCCAGCGCCGAGCCGATCCACATCGGTACGTTCCCCCTTCGGGTTTCCACCGCTGGTGAAACCCGCACCCTGACAGGTTTCACGGCCACAGTGCCGCACGAAGCGGCACGCACGGTCAGCGGCGGTCGACCAGCGCGTGCGCGATGGTGCCCAGATCGACGTACTCGAGTTCGCTGCCGGCCGGCACACCGCGCGCCAGCCGCGTGACCTTCAGGCCGCGCGCCTTGAGCGCCTCGCCGATCACATGGGCTGTGGCCTCGCCCTCGGCGGTGAAGTTGGTGGCCAGGATCACCTCTTGCACCTGCCCGCTGGTGGCGCGCTCGAACAGCGTGGCCAGGCCGATGTCCTTGGGGCCGATGCCGTCCAGCGGGCTGAGCTTGCCCATCAATACGAAATACAGCCCCTTGAAGGCGCCGGTGCGCTCCAGCGCCGATTGGTCGGCCGGGGTTTCAACCACGCAAAGCTTGCTGCTGTCGCGCTGCGGGTTGCGACAGGTCTCGCAGATCTCGTCTTCGGTAAAGGTATGGCACAGCGCGCAGTGGCGCATGCGGCTGGCCGCCTGCTGGAGCGCCTGGGCCAACAGCTGGGCGCCCTCGCGGTCATGTTGCAGCAGGTGGTAGGCCATGCGCGAAGCCGTCTTCTGGCCCACACCCGGCAGGCGGCGCAGGGCCTCGATCAAGGCGGGCAGGCTGCTGGCGGCCACCTGCGCCCTAGAACGGGAACTTCATGCCGCCGGGCAAGCCGGGCATGCCGGCGGTGATCTTGCCCATTTTTTCCTGCGAGGTGTCCTCAGCCTTGCGCACGGCGGCGTTGAAGGCGGCGGCCACCAGGTCTTCGAGCATGTCCTTGTCGTCGGCCAGCAGGCTGGGGTCGA
>JAZKDA010000249.1:0-5724 GCA_040387815.1 Pseudomonadota bacterium
GATTCGCCCAGGCGCTTGATGCGCTTGGAGGTGTCCTGGATCTGGTCGCGGATGGCGTTCATGCCGCCGATGGCGTTTTGCACGGCGCGCAGGCCCGATTCGGCCGCCAGCAGCGACTGGCGCGCCACCTGCGCAGACTCTTGCGCCTGCGCGGACACCTGGTTGATGCGACCGGCCATGTCCAGCACCGACTGGCCGGTCTCGCGGATTTCGTGCAATTGCTCGGTGGACGCCGCCAGCAGCTCGGTGGAGGTGCTCTCGACCTGGGCGGTGGTCTGGGCCACGCGCGTCGCGGTGGTCTGCACATTGCCCACCAGCTGGCGCAGCTCCTCGACGGTGTAGTTGACCGAGTCGGCGATGGCGCCGGTGATGTCCTCGGTGACGGTGGCCTCCTGGGTGAGGTCGCCCTCGGCCACGGTCTGCAGCTCGTTCATCAGGCGCAGGATGGCCGCCTGGTTGGCGTCGTTGACGCGCCGCGCCTCCTGTTGCTGGCCCTCCGCATCGAGGCGCTGGCGTTCGGCCAGCAGCTGGCGGCGCCGGCTTTCGAGCAGTTGCACATACGCCAGGGCCACCGAACAGCCGATGGCGGCGATGGCGGCCAGGGTGAGCGCCAGCAGCGCGCCGACGCCCAGCCCGGTAAAGCCCGACAGGCGCTCTTGCAGGCCCTCGAGCGCGCGGCGCAAGGGCTCGCTGTCGGCCAGGATGGCGGACTGCGCCTCGCGCGCCGCGACCAGCCCCTGCAGGTTGCCCAGGATGGCGCCGGCTTCGCCGCGGGTGCCTTCGAACATCTTGAGCAGGTTGCGCACCTGCTCTCGCACCTGGGGGTCGCGCGCCGCCGGCAGCCGCAGCTCGGGGCTGCCGTCGAGCAGGCCCTGGGCAATGTCACGAAAGGACTTGAGGTCTTTGCCGAGCAGGAACACGGCCTCGGGGCTCACGCCTTCCATGGTGATGAATTCGTTGGCCGACTTGCCGATGCGCTGGGTGAGCATCACCAGCTGGCTGGCGGCGGAAACCTCGGGCGCCGAAGCGCCTTGCTGCAGCTTGAGGGCGGCAACGGTCTCGGCGATCTCCAGCAGGTCGGACGACTGCCGGTTGATGGTGCGCAGCGCGGCGCTGACCTGCGTCAGGATTTTTTCCTGGCCCATGACGATGCCGGCGTTGCGCTCGGCCCGCTCGACCAGCGGCAAGATGGCGTCGACTTCGGCGCGGGCATCGCCCGACACCGGGCGCAGGTTCAGTGCGTCGTCGCCCGAGCGCAGGCCGCGCACGGTGCGCACCAGCACGTCGGCGCTTTGCTTCACATCGGGAAAGGCCTGCGCACTGCCCACCAGCGCCTGCGACACCGACTTGGCCAGGCGCTGCGACTGCATCAGGGCCTGGCCGGTGCCGGCCACCTGCTGCGCGGCGCCGTCAGCCCGGCGCACCGCAATGACCGCGACGGCCGCCACCACCAGCAGGGACACGCCAAGCAAGATCACCAGCACGCGCTGGTGCGCATGGATCCTGCGGCGCCCGAGCAAGGGCAGCGCGATGAATTCGGACTCCTCGAACTCGGCGAGCAGCTGGGTCTCTTGGGGGCTGCGCCACTGTTCGGCTGGTTGCGTTGCCTCGCCGCCGCGTGAATCGGCCGGGCGGCCCCGTTTCCCGGAACGGGAGAAAAAGTTCTTGAGTTGGTCGACGACAGACATTTCTTCTTCCCTAGACGCTGATGCTCAGGAACCGCGGTTGTTTGGCGAGCGCCTGCAGGTTGATCTCCTGCCAGCGCACACCCTGGGGGTCGGTGTAGAGGCTGCCAAACCATTCGGGCGCCCCGTCGGGCGCCGGGGCCGACGCGGTGAAGCCTTCAAGGCCGCGCAGGCCGGCCAGGCGGTCGATCAGCACGGCGCAATTGACCTCGAGCACCGGGTTGAGCGCCACCAACCGCAGCTGCGCGCGCGCCATGTCGGTGCGCGGCTGGGGGGGGCGGCCGGTGAGGTAGCTGGCGATGTCGACCACGCCCCACAGACCGCCGCGCAGGTTGGCCACCCCGACGAACCAGGGCTGGGTGTAGGGGACAGGCTGGGGTGCGTTGAAGGCGAAGATCTCGCCGGCCTGGGCCAGCGGCAGCAGATAGTGGGCGCCGCCGGCCTCCACCGCCAGCCAGGAGGCCGCAACCGCCTGCGTACGCGCGGCCTGCAGGCGCTCGGCCAGCCGGGCCTGGAGCTCGCGCAGGGCTTCGCGGTTGGCCATGGGGGCGGTTCGAGCGGGTCAGCCCAAGGCCTTGATCTTCGCGAGCAGGTCGCCCGCGTCGACCGGCTTGGTGACGTAATCGCGCGCGCCTTGCCGCATGCCCCAGACGCGATCGGTTTCCTGGTTCTTGCTGGTGCACATGATGATCGGCAACCCGGTGTATTTGGGGTCGCGCGAGATCGAGCGCGTGAGCTGGAAGCCGTTTTGCCCGGGCATGACGACGTCCATCAGGATCAGGTCGGGCAAGTCTTCGGCCAGGCGCCGCAGGGCATCGTCGGCGTTTTCAGCCGTGCGGACCGAGAAGCCGTTTTTCTGCAGCAGGTCGGTCATGAACATCAGTTCGGTCTTGGAGTCGTCGACGACCAGCACCTTGTGGATGGGCATCAATGGGCTCCTTGCGCGGCACCGAGTTGCCGCACGGTCTGCAGCAGCTGGTCTTTGGTGAACGGTTTGGTGAGGTATTCCTCGGAGCCGACCATGCGGCCGCGGGCCTTGTCGAACACGCCGTCCTTGGAGGACAGCATCACCACGGGAACGCCGGCAAATCGCGCGTTGCGCTTGATGATCGCGCAGGTTTGATAACCATCGAGCCGCGGCATGAGGATGTCGCAGAAGATCAGGTCGGGCTGGTAGTCGTTGACCTTGGACAGGGCGTCGAAGCCGTCCTCGGCCAGCATGACCTCATGGCCGCCCTGCTTGAGAAAGATCTCGGCGCTGCGCCGAATGGTGTTGCTGTCGTCGATGACCAGCACCTTGAGGGCCGTCGGGTTGGTGCTCACTTGATGCTGCTCCTCCAATGCTCGCGCCGGGCCGGCTGCATCAGGCTGTAACACACGCAAGCACGGCCTAAATCTGAACCATCTCGAAATCTTCCTTGCGGGCGCCGCATTCGGGGCAGGTCCAGTTCATGGGGACGTCGGCCCATGCGGTACCCGCTGGAATGCCGTGCTCGGGGGCGCCCTCGGTCTCGTCGTAAATCCATCCGCAGATGAGACACATCCAGGTTTTTGCTTCAGTCACAGCTTAAGGGGGCTTCCAATAGAATGCAACGATTGTATCGACGCCCCCTGTGCAAGATTCCCGCTTGCTCACACGCCTGATGCAAGCCGGCCCATGACATTGCCCACCCTTCCCGAATCCGACGACGTCCCCGCATCCGAACAAGACCTCGATGCCAGCCCGCCCTGCGTGATGACGTTCAACGCCGGCGACCCCAGTGGCGCCGCTGGCCTGTCGGCCGACATCGCGGCCATCGTCTCGGTCGGCGCGCATGCCCTGCCGATCACCTGCGGCGCTTATGCCCGCGACACCGCCGAGATCTTCGACCACTTCGCCTTCGAGGAAGAAGCCATCGCCGAGCAGGCCCGTGCCATCCTGGAGGACGTGCAAGTGCAGGTGATCAAGGTGGGTTTTGCCGGATCGCCCGAGGCGCTCAGCGCCATCGCCGAGATCTGCACCGACTACACCGACGTGCCGGTGGTGGCCTACATGCCCAACCTGTCCTGGTGGGACGAGGGCCAGATCGACCTGTACCTCGATGCTTTCCGTGAGCTGATGCTGCCGCAGACCACCGTGTTGGTGGGAAACCACAGCACCCTGTGGCGCTGGCTGCTGCCCGACTGGAGCAGCGAGCGCAGCCCCACCGCGCGCGACATCGCCAAGGCGGCCGGCGACGCCGGCGTGCCCTACACGGTGGTCACCGGCGTGCCCCTGGCCGACCAGTTCATCGACAACGTGCTGGCCTCGCCGCAGGCGGTGCTGGCCAACCAGAAATACGAACGCTTCGAAGCCATCTTCTCCGGCGCCGGCGAAACCTTCAGCGCCGCCCTGGCCGCGCTCCTGGGCAACGGCACCGACCTGACCGCCGCCTTCGCCGAGGCGCTGGCCTACCTGGACCAATGCCTGGACAGCGGCTTTCGCCCCGGCATGGGCCATGTCATCCCCGATCGCATGTTCTGGGCCCAGCCCGCCGGCGAGCCCCCCGAACCCCTGACCGAGGAAGAGGCCCAGGCCTTGCAGGTCCTGGATATGCCCGCCAATGAAACCAAGCACTGACCGCAACCAGCAACTGTTCGACCGGGCCCGCGAGGTCATCCCCGGCGGCGTCAATTCCCCGGTGCGCGCCTTCCGCGCCGTCGGCGGCACGCCGCGCTTCGTACAGCGGGCCCAGGGCGCCCACTTCTGGGACGCCAACGGCCAGCGCTATATCGACTACATCGGCTCCTGGGGCCCGATGATCCTGGGCCACGGCCACCCCGCGGTGGTCGACGCGGTGCAGCGCGCCGTACTCGAAGGCTTTTCCTTTGGCGCGCCGACCGAGCGCGAGGTGCAACTGGCCGAGGCCATCCTCGCCCTGGTGCCCAGCATGGACATGGTGCGCCTGGTCAGCTCCGGCACCGAGGCCGCCATGAGTGCCATCCGCCTGGCGCGCGGCGCCACCGGCCGTAAGCGCATCGTGAAGTTCGAGGGCTGCTACCACGGCCATGCCGATTCGCTGCTGGTCAAGGCCGGCTCGGGCCTGGCCACCTTCGGCAACCCCACCAGCGCCGGCGTACCGCCCGAGGTGGCGCAGCACACCACCGTGCTGGAGTACAACAACGTCGAGCAGCTGGAAGAAGCCTTTGCGCTGTATGGCGCCGAGATCGCCTGCCTGATGATCGAGCCGATCGCCGGCAACATGAACTTCGTGCGCGCCAGCGTGCCCTTCATGAAGCGTTGCCGCGAGCTGTGCACGCAGCACGGCGCGCTGCTGGTGTTCGACGAGGTCATGACCGGTTTTCGCGTGGCCCTGGGCGGCGCGCAAAGCCTTTATGCCAAGTCCATCCCGGGCTTTCGGCCCGACATCACCGTGCTGGGTAAGGTAATCGGCGGCGGCATGCCCCTGGCGGCCTTCGGCGGCCCGCGCGCCATCATGGAGCAGCTTGCGCCGCTGGGCCCGGTGTACCAGGCCGGCACGCTCTCGGGCAACCCGGTGGCCACCGCCTGCGGCCTGGCGACGCTGGAGCAGATCTCCAAACCCGGCTTCTTTGAATCGCTCGCTGCGCGCACGCGCTCGCTGGTGACTGGCCTGTCGGCCGCCGCGGCCGAGCACGGCGTGCCCTTTAGCACCGAGCGCGAAGGCGGCATGTTCGGCTTTTTCCTGCTGCCGCAGCTTCCACAGAACTACCAGGCGGTGATGAAGAGCGATTCGGCTCGTTTCAACATCCTGTTCCATGGCTTGCTCGATCGCGGTGTGTACATCGCGCCCGCGCTGTATGAGGCGGGCTTCGTGAGTTCGGCGCACAGCGAACAGGATATCGCCGAGACCGTGGCGGCGGCGCGGGCGGTGTTTCGGCAGATGGCAGCCTGAGCGACTGAGAGCGCATCACGCGCGAAAAATAACCGCCCCGCCTCCGGCGCGAAACCTTCACGAACCGTGTGCGCGAGGCGCGGGTGGGGGTGGCAGGCGGAGGGACCCGTCGGTCCGTGCGCGGGAGCGCACTGGACCATCGGGAG
>JAZKDA010000250.1:0-4818 GCA_040387815.1 Pseudomonadota bacterium
CCTGGCGCAGTTGGTCGGTGCGCCAGCGCTGCCAGCCTTCCATCTCGCCGGCGGCGGTCAGGGCGGCATGGGCCTGGTTGGCCAGCTTGTCATCAACCAGCCTGCCGTGTTCCTTGAGCGCGTTGCGAAGCGCCGCGGCGGCGCCGGCGCTGGCCTTGCCATGACCTTCGGCCACTTCCTGCTCCACCTTCGACAAGGCGGCGCGCACGGCTTCATTGGCCTTTTCGCGCAATGCCGGGTCGACCTTGGGCCGGGCGGCGGGCCGGGGCGGCGCCTCGACCGGCAGGCCGCGGGCGGCGCGCAGCTCGTCGGCCCACACCGGCACCGGCGGCAAGGCGGCGGCCGGGTCGCTGTCGGCGGCGGCGGCCTGTGCCAGCGCGGCCTGGAAGGCCTCCCAGACCACCTGCAGCTGGTTGCGCGAAGCCTCCAGCAAAGGCGGAAAACGCGCGTCGACACTCGACCAGACCGGGTCTTGAACCAGGGTGTCGGCCTGCGCCTGCCAGTCGGGGACATCGGCGCGCAGCGCGTCCGCGACGGCCTGGGCGTCGCGCCAGGATTTGGTGGACAGCACCTCGATGCGCTGGGCCAGCAGCACCGCCGCCTCGCGCTGCACCTGGACCCGGTGCTGCAGATCTTCGATGCCCTTGATGCGTTCGGCCAGCTGGGCCTTCAGGCCGGCCAGGGGCTCGCGGCTGAGCGGCGCGCCGGCGCGGGCAGCGTCGCGCTGCCAGGCCATCGCGTCGGCGATGTTGAGCTTGGCCTGGGCCAGCAGGCCGTTGGCCTTGTCGGCCCACTCGGCGGCGATGGCTTCCTGCCCCTTGGCACGCTTGATCTCGTCCAGCCGCTCGCGCACCAGGCGAGCGGCGCCTTTGTCGCGGCCGCTCAGTTCGCGAAAGACCTCCTGCAGCAGTTCGACGGCCGGCTCCTTGGCGAGCCAGTCGCGAAGGCGCGCGGCGCGCTCGCCAGAAGTCGGGGCGGTAAATGCGCCACCCGTGAGCGCGTCGAGCGCTTGGGTGTCGTGGGTTTTCAGCGTGGCTTGTGTCACAGGCGTCGTCTTGGCTGCTTCAAGCAGCCTCTTTGGGCAAACCTCTATTGTCGCCGCGATTGGCACCGCCCCCACAAAAGAGAAAGCCCGACAGTTGGCAGTCGCCATCTGTCGGGCTTGGCGGAGGCACAAGGCCTTGTCCGCCGATCGGGATCTCGGGAGCTACATTGTCCCGGTCCACGGAGGAAGCAATGGATTGCTCCCAAATATGTCGGCTTGCCGCCTGAAGCGGCCCTGCCAACGATGCCACGATGAATCGGGCATGCATAGCTTAGGTGACCGGGTCGGCATTATCAAAACAAACGCATCTATCGGATGGGCACGGCCGATTGCCGACTGAAGCCGGTTCCCTACACCTGATCGCGCCACCCGCTGACATCACGCGCATGTCTCAGCGGTAACGTGGTGCGGGAGCCTGCTACCCTCTATTTAGCATAAAGAACGAAATCTTTATGCTTGACCAGATATTATGAGCATGCCTAGAATCCGCCCGTCTTTCGCCCATCGGCGAGAGCCTCCGCCACGCTGCCGACCCCGGCAATGTCACGGTGCCGCGTCAGGTCATGCCCATTCGACCGTCGGCCAGGTGACCGCGTACCAATCCAAACGAGGGATCCGGATCGTCCCCAGGCACCTGCACCGCAGGTGCCCAGACCCCGGAGCCCGCGCGTAGAAAGGAAGTGCTATGACAGCGCCCGGAAGGATCCTGCGAGGTCTGCGCGTATTCGCCGCGGACGTCGCCCACGGCTTCTTCGAAATCACCCATAACGGCTTTGCGCTGGTGGGCTTGGCCGTGGTGTTCGCCACGTTCACGCTCAGCGTCCGGCCCGACCTTCGCGAGGTCGGCGAGTCCCGGCTGGTCGGCTGGCTGCAGGCCCGCCAGGCCGACGCCCTGGGCATCCTGCCCGACCTGACCGGCATCGGCCGCGCCACGGCCGTCGACCCCGGCGATCTGCCCAAGCAGCAGGCCGCCGTCGCCTTCTGGCTCAGCCGCAAATACCGCGTCGCGCCCGAGCCGCTGGGCGCGCTGGTGGCCGAGGCCTACGAGATCGGACTGCGTGCCAAGCTCGATCCGACCCTGATCCTGGCCGTCATGGCCGTCGAATCCGGCTTCAACCCCTTCGCGCAGAGCCCGGTGGGCGCGCAGGGACTGATGCAGGTGATGACCAAGGTGCATGGCGACAAGTATGAGAGCTTCGGCGGCGTGCTGGCCGCCTTCGACCCGGTTTCCAACCTGAGGGTCGGCGTGAAGGTGCTGCAGGAGTGCGTCAGCCGAGCCGGCTCGATCGAGGGCGGCCTGCGCATGTACGTCGGGGCCTTCAACCTGCCCGACGACGGGGGCTACGCCGACAAGGTGCTGTCCGAGCACGCGCGGCTGCGCCAGGTGGCGGCCGGCAAGCCGGTGCCCACGCTGTCCATCCCAGCCCCGGTGCGCACCCAGGCGCCGTTGGAGCAGCGCGTGGCGGCCGCCGCGCTTTCTTGAGCGCCTGATTTCAGCCCTGGGCTACACTAGTCCGGTACGCGACTGGCGATAGGCGCGGCGTCCCGGCCCACGACGGCTGGCGGACAGCCGGCGTTGACGTGGGTCACCACGGGGGAGCGTACCGCCGCAGGCGGGCCGGCAACGGCTTGGCGCGGCGTCAAGCCGTTCGCCTGGGCAGCCCTTGTTGATGAACAGGGACCACCGTCTGTCAGGACTGCCATGTACGACCGCAACATCCTCATCGAGCAAACCGACCCCGAACTGTTCGCCGCGATCCAGAGCGAGAACCGCCGCCAGGAAGAGCACATCGAACTGATCGCCAGCGAGAACTACGCCTCGCCCGCCGTCATGGCGGCCCAGGGCACCCAGCTGACCAACAAGTACGCCGAGGGCTACCCCGGCAAGCGCTATTACGGCGGCTGTGAATTTGTGGACGTGGCCGAGCGCCTGGCCATCGACCGCGTCAAGCAGCTGTTCGGCGCCGACGCCGCCAACGTGCAGGCGCACTGCGGCGCTTCCGCCAACGAGGCCGTGTTCCTGGCCTTCCTCAAGCCCGGCGACACCATCATGGGCATGAGCCTGGCCGAAGGCGGCCACCTCACCCACGGCATGGCCCTGAACATGAGCGGCAAGTGGTTCAACGTCGTCTCGTACGGCCTGAACGAAAAAGAAGAGATCGACTACGACGCCATGGAGCGCAAGGCCCATGAGTCCAAGCCCAAGCTGATCGTCGCCGGCGCCTCCGCCTATGCCCTGCGCATCGACTTCGAGCGCTTCGCCAAGGTCGCCAAGGACGTGGGCGCCATCTTCATGGTCGACATGGCCCACTACGCCGGCCTGATCGCCGCGGGCGTCTACCCCAACCCGGTGCCCTTTGCCGACGTGGTGACCTCCACCACCCACAAGAGCCTGCGCGGCCCGCGCGGCGGCATCATCCTGATGAAGGCCGAGCACGAGAAGGCCATCAACAGCGCCATCTTCCCCGGCCTGCAGGGCGGCCCGCTGATGCACGTGATCGCGGCCAAGGCGGTGGCTTTCAAGGAAGCCCTGCAACCCGAGTTCAAGGTCTACCAGCAGCAGGTGGCCAAGAACGCCATTGTGGTGGCCGAGACCCTGGTGCAGCGCGGCCTGCGCATCGTGAGTGGCCGCACCGAAAGCCATGTGATGCTGGTCGACCTGCGCGCCAAGGGCATCACCGGCAAGGAAGCCGAGGCCGTGCTGGGCGACGCCCACATGACCATCAACAAGAACGCCATTCCCAACGACCCGGAAAAGCCCATGGTCACCAGCGGCGTGCGCATCGGCACCCCGGCCATGACCACCCGCGGCTTCAAGGAAGAAGAAGCTCGCATGACGGCCCACCTGATCGCCGACGTGCTGGACAACCCGCGCGACCCCGCCAACATCGCCGCCGTGCGGGAAAAGGTCAACGCCCTCACCCGCCGCTTTCCGGTCTATCGCTGAACGCAAGGCCGGCCATGAAATGCCCCTTCTGCAGCAACGCTGAAACCCAGGTGGTGGAAACGCGTGTCGCGGAAGACGGCGATTTCATCCGCCGGCGGCGCCAGTGCGCCAGCTGCGAGAAGCGCTTTACCACCTACGAGCGCCCGGACGTGAACTTCCCGTGGGTCGTCAAGAAGGACGGCCGGCGCATCGAATACGAGCGCGCCAAGCTGCTGGCTTCGTTCAACCTGGCGCTGCGCAAGCGCCCGGTGAGCACCGAGCAGATCGACAGCGCGGTCGAACGCATCGAGGAAAAGCTCTTGAACCTGGGGGTGCGCGAGCTGCCTTCCTCGCGCATCGGCGAGCTGGTGATGCGTGAGCTTAAAAAGCTGGACAAGGTGGCCTATGTGCGCTTTGCCAGCGTGTATCGCAGCTTCGAGGACATCGACGAGTTCAAGACGCTGGTAGACGAGGTGCGGCGCTAGAGCCAACGCCCACCCGTGGCGCCGCACGCGTCAGCGCCAGCAGGCCGCCTCGCTCATCCCCTGCCCAGTGCGCGATTTCTGACCGGTATGCGTCAGCACCAAGTCGCCGCAGGCTTCGTCGGGCCGGGCGGCGCTGACTGTCGCGGTGAGCGTCCAGCCGGTGGCTGCTGTGTCCAGGCTGATGGCGTAGGTGGCGGCGCCCTCCGGGGCGCCTGCCGGCACGGTCTGCAGCCGCAGGGGCAGCGCCGCCGCGTCGTAGCTGCCCTGCGCCGCGTAGTGACGCTCGAGGAACTGCGCCGATTCCATCAGCACGGCGCGGGCCTCGGCGCGGCGGGCCCGCACGATATGGCTGGTGTAGGCCG
>JAZKDA010000251.1:0-8059 GCA_040387815.1 Pseudomonadota bacterium
ACGAGCTGCGCCGCTTCATGTGGGACTACGTGGGCATCGTGCGCACCAACAAGCGCCTGGAGCGCGCCGCGCACCGCATCGACCTGCTCAAGAGCGAGATCGACGAGTTCTACGGCGCCTTCCATGTCAACCGCGACCTGCTGGAGCTGCGCAACCTGGTGACCGTGGCCGGCTTGATCGTCGAATCGGCCCGGCGGCGCCACGAAAGCCGGGGCCTGCATTTCAGCCGCGACTACCCACAGACGCTGCCGCAGGCGCTGCCGACGGTGCTCGATCCCGGCCGCTGAGCCGCGCGGCTACAGAACGCGCAGGATTTCCCAGCGGCTGGTGCCCGAAACCACATAGGGCTCCAGGTCCTTGCCCCACTGCTTGTGCGAATCAAGCGTGGCGAGCTTGTCCCAGACGGCCTGAAGCTCAGCCAGGCTGCCGATGAGGTGCTCGGTCTGGATGGTGGCCTCCAGCGTGCCGATCGAGCCGGTCAACAGGCGCGTCTTGTCCTCGTTCAGGCCCACCTGCGGCGCGACTTCCCGCAACCAGCGGTGCATCCCGTCGATGACGTTCTGCTTATAGCCAAAACGGGCGTTGATGCTCCAGCGTGCAACCAGCATGGCGGTCTCCCAGGAAGTGGCCCGGGCAGGTGTGCACCAGCGCCAAATGCAAGTTTAGGCAGCGGAACCGGCCAATTCAAGAAGGGAAGGGCCGCCAGCGGCTCAGTCCGCCGGCGCGCTGGCCGCGCCCAGCAGGTCGCGGTCGAGGTCGCGCAGGTCCGGGCAACCGATCATCCCCATGGTGTTGGTCATTTCTCTTTGAAGGATGTTCAAGACATGCAAAGCCCCTTCGCGTCCGGCCACGGCAGTGCCGTACAGCGTGGGCCTGCCACTGAGCACAGCGGATGCGCCCAGGGCGACAGCCTTGACGACATCGCTGCCGCGTCGCACACCGCTGTCCACCAGCACCTTCACGCGCGCACCGACGGCGTCCAGGATTTCCGGCAGCACGTCGATGGGTGCACGCGAGCTGTCGAGATTGCGGCCACCATGATTGGATACGACCACCGCGTCCACGCCGCAGCCGGCCGCCTTGCGCGCATCGTCCGCGCGCAAGATCCCCTTGACCATCAGCACGCCGGGCCAACGTCGCCGCAATTCGCGGATGTCGTCCCAGTTCACCGACGCGCTGGTCGCCATCGACGGGTCCGTGGCTTCGGTGATTTTCGGCCTGCCGGGCAATGTCTCGAAACGAGGCATGCCCCCGTTGAGCATGTACCGCCCCATCACTCTGGCAAGCCACAGGGGGTGCAGGCAGATGTCGGTGTAGGCCGCGCGCGATGCCTTGAAGGGCAGACCATACCCATTTCGCAAGTTGTATTCGCGGTTGGGTGGCACCGGCGTGTCGGCGGTCACCAGGAGAGCCTTGAAACCCGCGGCCTTCGCCCGGTCGATCAATTGGTAGGACAGGTTCCGGTCGCGCCACACATACAACTGCAGCCACAGGTTGCCGCCAGCCTCGTGCGCGATGGTTTCGATGGAGCTCAAAGAACGCGTGGCAAGCGTGAACGGGACGTTGAACGTCGCCGCCGCTTTGGCCAACTCCACCTCACCGCGAAACCAGACGAGTCCCGCCGATCCGGTTGGCGCGATGGCCAGGGGCATCGAAATTCGCTGTCCGAACAGCTCAGTGCCCAGGGAGATGGCTGACACGTCGACAAAGACGCGAGGGCTCAGGCAAAGCCGCTGGAATCCCGCCAGATTGTTGGCGAGTGCGACCTCGTCCTCAGTGCCCCGCTCGATCGACTCATAAATGCCCTTGGGCAGTTTCGCGCACGCGAGTTTGCGGACATCCTCTATGTTGTAGGCGTGCGCCAGAAGATTCCCCATTGGGCGCCTTCTTGTGTGCGGTTCAGCGTGAAACCGCCGCAGCCGTGTGCGAGTACATGGTCTTTCCCGCAAAGGGCAGGCGGGCACGCAGCACCGACCCGCTTTCCGTTTCCGTGATGTACAGGGTGCGGCCATCAGGGCCGCCGAAGGCCACGTTGGTGGTCTCATTGCCGACATCGGTCTCGATCTTGTAGACCGGCACCCCCTTGCGGTCGAAGATCCACACCGCGCCCATACCGACATGCGCCACCACCAGGTGCCCCTCTTGTGACATGGCCATGCCGTCCGGCCCGCTGCCCCCCGACATCTGTATGAAGATGCCGACCCTGGCGACGGCCTCTGCTTCGAACAGGTGAAGTGGAACCCGCCACACCGCATTGCCGCGTGTGGCCGCCACGAACAGGGTGTCTTCGGCCACGTTGAGCACCAGGCCGTTCGGGCTGGGTACGTTGTCCAGCAGCCGCTCAAGGCGGCCGTCGACGCCCAGCTTGAACACCCGGCCGTCCGGGCGTTGCAGACCCGACTGCCCCTGGTCTGTGAAGTACAGGTTGCCCCGCAGATCGAAGACCAGGTCGTTGAGTCCGCGGAAGGGTTCGCCAAATGCGGAGGTCAGATAGGGCTCTATCGTCCGCTCGCGGGGATCAAATCGCATCAACCCATGTTTGGCGTCTGCGATGAAACCCATGCCGCTGCTGTCAAACTTCAGACCATTGGGATGGCCGTCGTAACGCAGGACGGCCTGCGCACGCCCCTGCGGATCAAACCGGTAGATATTTCCGTAGACGATGTCCACGCAATACAGATTGCCCTCGAGATCGAAGGAAGGCCCCTCGATGCATGAGTTGCGCACCCTGCCATGCATGCGCACGGGCTTGTCGAGCTGACGCAGTTCGTCGGGAATCCGCGAAAAGACTTCCGCCTGAATGACAGTTGGCAGGGGAAAAAACACGCCGGCCTCCTTCGTTCGTCAGGCGTTGAATGTCAGTTCAGTCCATCTTCAGGCCAAGTTCCTTGACCAACGGTGCCATCGCCGCGCTCTCGGTCTGTATCAGCTTGACCACCTGTTCGGACGAGCCCCACATGGCCTCGATGCCGAGGCTTGAAAGCTTCTGCACCACATCCGGCATGGCCAATACGACACGAATGTCTGCCTCGATCTTCTGGCGGATGTCCGGCGCAAGACCGACCGGAGCGAGCATGGCATGCCACAAGCCGATTTCGGAGTTGCGATAGCCAGACTCCGCCAGCGTTGGCACGTCCGGCAGCGAAGGCACGCGCTGCGGGGAGTTGGTGGCCAGGATACGCAGCTTGCCCTCCTTGACGAACGCCGGGTATTGCACCGACGCGTCCATGCCCACTTGAATCTCGCCTGAGAGCAGGCCCCTGGTCACTTCGATGCCGCTCTTGTAGGGCACGTACGCGAACTTGATTCCCGCGTCGCGGCTGAAGCGCTCCACTGCCAACTGAATGCCGACCGAACCGCCACCCATTGAAATGGTTCCAGGTCTGGCTTTGGCCAGTGCCACCAGTTCCGGAATCGTCTTGGCCGGCAACGCCGCGTTGCTGACCAAGACAATGGGAACCACGCCCAACAGCGCGATGTGGCTGAAATCGCGGATCGGGTCGTAGGCCAGCTTCGAAAAGGTGTGCGGGTTGAGGGTCAGAGTGGAGTTGATCGCCTGGAAAAGGGTATAGCCGTCCGGCGGCGCCCTCATGACCTCCGTGGCTCCGATCACCGTGTTGGCACCCGGTTTGTTGTCGACGAGCACTGTCTGACCCCACTTTTCGGTGAGCTTGAGCGCCATCAGCCTGGCCAGCGCGTCGGCCGCGCCGCCCGGTGCGAATGGCACCACCCACCGCACGCCGCGTGTCGGCCATGCCGCGGCAGTCTGGGCCTGCGCTGATCGGCCGATGCCCGCGGAGACGATGCCAGCCAGAGGCAGGCAAACAGCAGCCCGAAGAACCGCGCGACGTTGCTTGGTAACCATGGTGTCTCCTAGATCGTTCTTCATGCGAGGCGTTTTCGGCAACCGGGGGCGCCGAAAATGAAATGAACTCGAGTATGTTCACCGTCTGACGACCCGCATCGCTGACGCGAAGGTTCATTTTTCGCCCTCGCAGTCCACGACGTCAAGTTAAGATTTTCGATAGATGAATCGATGAAACCACTGAATCTTTCGTCGCGCGCCTTGCATGCATTCTTGACACTGGCCACATGCCGCAGCTTCACTGTGGCCGCCGAGCGGTGCCATATGTCGCAATCGGCATTCAGCCAACTGATCGGCCGAATGGAAGAGGAAATCGGCGCACGTCTTTTTGACCGCACATCCCGCAGTGTGTCCTTGTCGCAAGAGGGCCAGATATTCTTGCCAGCTGCGAAGAACATGATTGTCGAGATTGATTCGGTCACCGCCGATATCCGGGCCCACACCGAAGGGCGCCGGGGCAAGGTATCGATCGCGGCATTACCGTCCTTGTGCGCGAGCTGGATCCCCCAGGTTCTGGCCAAGTTCAGAATTGACTATCCTGAAATCCAGACCCGCCTGTTCGACGTTCAGCTGGAACGCATTCAATCTCTGGTGCGAGAGGGGGCGGTGGATTTCGGCATCAATGCCGATGCCGGCACGGACGAAGAGTTTGAAAGCCAATTGATTTTCAAGGACAGCTTTTTCCTGGTGTGCCGGCCCGACCACCCTCTGGCCCATCGCAAGGCGATCGTGGTCGCGGACCTGAAGGGCCATGATTACATTCACACCATGCGCAGCGCGAGCATGTGGCAGCGCATTTATCCATTCCTGAACAACGTTGGCGCCAAGGACACCGGGTTTGAAGTGTCCAACTTCAGCACGCTGGCAGGCCTTGTGGCAAATGGCATTGGCGTCTCTATTGTCGCGGGGGCCGCCATATCTCAATTCAAGGTCATCGGAATGCTTGCGATTCCTGTCAAGGAGAAGGATCTTTCATATGAGGTGCAACTGATCAAGCGAAGAAACAGGACATTGCCGTCCGCGGCCTTGATCATGTGCGACCAGCTCAAGAAGAGCGCGGCGGAAAGCGCTTTCTTGCATTGACACCGTGTGCGAGCCTGCTGCCTGAGCATCGGCGCGGTTTTGGGGCGTCCATCCCCCCGCCGTTCAAGCCGCGCCGATATGAGGCACCAGCGCCCCGGCAGGCTGGCCGTCCTTCAGTGCGGCGGTGAAGGCCAGCATGCGGTCGATAGGCAGCTTGGCGCGGGTGGCCAGAGCCGGGTCGACCAAGATCTCGTTGGCGCCGGTCTCCAGCACGTGCGCCACACCGGCCAGGCCGTTCATGGCCATCCAGGGGCAGTGCGCGCAGCTCTTGCAGGTAGCGCTGTTGCCGGCGGTCGGCGCCTCGATGAACAGCTTGCCGGGGTTGAGTGTGCGCAGCTTGTGCATCATGCCGTTGTCGGTGGCCACGATGAACTCGGGGGCATCCATCTCACGGGCGGCCTTCAAGATCGCCGAGGTCGAGCCCACCGCGTCGGCCAGCGCGATCACGTCGGCCGGTGATTCCGGGTGCACCAGCACCTTGGCGTTCGGGTGCTCCTTCTTGAGCTGCTCGAGCTCGAAGGCCTTGAACTCGTCGTGCACGATGCACGCGCCGTTCCAGAACACCATGTCGGCGCCGGTCTCGCGCTGGATGTAGCCGCCGAGGTGGCGATCGGGCGCCCAGAGAATCTTGTGACCCTTGTCCTTGAGCGCGCGCACGATGTCCAAAGCGCAACTGGAGGTGACCAGCCAATCGGAGCGGGCCTTCACGGCCGCGCTGGTGTTGGCGTAGACCACCACGGTGCGGTCTGGGTGCTGGTCGCAAAAGGCGCTGAACTCGTCGATCGGGCAGCCCAGGTCGAGCGAGCAGTTGGCGTCCAGGTCGGGCATGAGTACGCGCTTTTCGGGCGAGAGGATCTTGGCCGTCTCGCCCATGAAGCGCACGCCCGACACCACCAGCGTGCGGGCCGGATGGTCGCGGCCGAAGCGGGCCATCTCGAGCGAGTCGCTGACGATGCCGCCGGTTTCCTCGGCCAGATCCTGCAGGTCGGGGTGCACGTAGTAGTGCGACACCATCACCGCGTTGCGCTCCTTGAGCAGGCGGCGGATGCGCTCCTTGAGCTGCTGGCGCTCGGCGGGGCCGGGCTCCTGCGGCACCCGAGCCCAGGCATGGCGGGTGTCGCAGGCCGAGCCGGCCGGTTGTTCGTACTCGACGTCGAAGATCGGAATCACTGTGCTCATGGCGGTATTGTCTCCCCACATCGCCACCCCGTTGGCGGACGCGCCAGAATGACCGCATCATGACCCAACCCTACCTCGAATCCCAACCCTCCCCCGAGGAGGTCAAGGCCCTGGCCGGCACGACCGTCCTCGAATTCGGCACCAACTGGTGCGGCTGGTGCCAGGGCGCGCAAGCCCACATTGCCGACGCACTTCAAGCACATCCGTCGTTGCGCCACATCAAGGCCGAGGACGGCCCAGGCCGGCCGCTGGGCCGCTCGTTCGGGATCAAGCTGTGGCCGACGCTCATCTTCCTGCGCGACGGCAAGGAAGTGGCCCGTGTGGTGCGCCCCGGCGGCAGCGCGCCGATCCGCGAGGCGCTCGCGCAACTGTAGAACCGCAGGCTCAGTGTTCGGAGCGGGCGTCGCGGCCCATGAGTGCGGCCACGGCCTGCGCCGGCGTGGCCTTGCCGTCGAGCAAGGCCACCACGGCGGCCGAGATCGGCATGTCCACGCCCAGGGTCGCTGCGCGCCGCACCACGGTGCGGGCGCAGTACACGCCTTCGGCCACATGGCCCAGCGATTGCACGGCTTGGGCCAGGCTCTTGCCCTGGGCCAGCAGCAAGCCCACCTTGCGGTTGCGGCTGAGGTCACCCGTGGCCGTGAGCACCAGATCGCCCAGACCCGACAAGCCCATGAAGGTCTCAGCGCGCGCACCCAAGGCCACGCCCAGGCGGGTCATCTCGGCCAGGCCTCGGGTGATCAGCGCGGCGCGGGCGTTCAGCCCCAGCCCGAGCCCATCGCACAGGCCGGTCGCGATGGCCAGCACGTTCTTGACCGCGCCGCCCACTTCGACCCCGGGCAGGTCGTCATTGGCATACACGCGCAGGCTGGCGCTGTGAAACGCGGCCACCAACGCCTCGCGCACCGCCGCGTGGGGACTGGCGGCCACCAGGGCGGTGGGGCGGGCCAGGGCGACCTCCTGGGCGAAGCTGGGCCCGCTCAGGGCGCCGCCAAGAAGGAGCGGAGCCACCTCGGCCTGGATCTCGTGGCCGAGCAGCCCCTTCGGGTGCTGCTCGGCGGATTCGAAGCCCTTGCACAGCCAGGCCACCGGGACCGTGGCCGCGCGCAGCTGGGTCAGCATGGAACGCAGGCCGGACATGGGCGTGGCAACGATGGCCAGCTCGCAGGCGGCGACCAGCGCCGGCAGCGCCACGGGCGCATCGTCGTGGATCTCGATGGCCGGCGGCAGGGCGATGCCCGGCAGGTAGCGCTTGTTTTCGCGGTCGGCCCGCAGTGCCTGGGCCTGGGCGGGGTCGCGCAGCCACAGCCGCACGCCATGCCGCGCCGACGCGTTGACCGCCAGGGCGGTTCCCCAGGCGCCAGCGCCAAGCACGGCGATCTTCATCGTGCGCTCAAGCGCTGGTGATGATGCCCGAGCCGTTGCCGGCCTGGGCTTGCTGCTGCTCGTACATGGCCTGGAAGTTGATCTCGGCCAGGTGCACCGGCGGGAAGCCCGCGCGGGTGATGAGGTCGGCGACGTTGCCGCGCAGGTAGGGATAGATGATCTGGGGGCAGGCAATGCCCATGACCGCGTTCATCTGCTCGCCTTCAATGTTGCGGATCTCGAAGATGCCGGCCTGCTTGACCTCGACCAGGAACACGGTGCGGTCCTCGATCTTGGTGGTCACGGTGGCGGTGACACACACCTCGTACACACCATCGGCCGCCTGCGCGGCTTCCACGCCCAGCTGGATGTCAACCGAGGGCTGCGACTGCTCGACCAGGATGGCGGGCGAGTTCGGCTGCTCGAGCGACGCCTCCTTGAGGTAGACGCGCTGGATCTGGAACACGGGGGATTCGTTGTCGGCCATGGGTGAATACTTTCTGTCGTGAACAAGCCCGCCGTACATGCGCGCGGCGGGCTGCGGAATGGGTCAGCGTGGAATTATCT